>CAJUPK010000001.1:0-48806 GCA_910588415.1 uncultured Oscillospiraceae bacterium
TTCTGCTGTGAGCAGCAGGCCCGCATGACCGCCATGGACAGCGCCAACCGGAACGCCGGGGAGCTGCTGGGCGCCCTGTCCCTCCAGTACAACCGGGTCCGGCAGGCCGCCATCACCCAGGAGATTACCGAAATCTCCGCCGGAGCCCGCGCCCAGCGGCAGTCGCGGCAGGGAAATCGGGGATATCAGGCATTGTTTGATAAATAGCGAAACGCCCGGAGGCGGGAAATTTTTTCGCCAGACAGGGAAAAGTCCCGCAGGCGGGCTGACCCCCGGTAAGAAAATTCAGCGCAGTATGGCGGGAAAAGAATTAAAAATTTTTGGAGAATTATTATCAGGTCCTGTAGGGGAAGGCCTCTGCGCCGCCCCGGCAGAACCCGGGGAGCTCTGATTTATTCAGAGCTCCCCGGGAAGCACGGCAATGAAAGAGGTGCTTGATTTGGAACGAGGCATTATTGTACAGATCTCCGGTCCCGTGGTGGACGTGGAGATTCAGGACGGTGAGCTGCCCCGGCTGCGGGAGGAGCTCACCGTGGAAAAGAAGGGCGAGGTCCGGGTCATGGAGGTAGCCCAGCACGTGGGCGGAAACGTGGTGCGCTGCATCATGCTCTCCCCCAGCGAGGGCCTGGCCCGTGGCCTGGCTGTGGACGTGCCCGGCCATACCATCCAGGTCCCTGTGGGGAAGGCTACCCTGGGACGCATGTTCAACGTACTCGGTCAGCCCATCGACGGCCGCGGCCCCCTGCCTGGGGACACCCCCGTGCAGAGCATCTACCGCAAGCCCCCCTCCTTTGAGGAGCAGAGCCCCGCGGTGGAGATTCTGGAGACCGGCATCAAGGTCATCGACCTGCTGGAGCCCTACCCCAGAGGAGGGAAAATCGGCCTCTTCGGAGGAGCCGGCGTGGGCAAGACGGTACTTATTCAGGAACTGATCCACAACGTGGCCATGGAGCACGGCGGCTATTCCATCTTCACCGGCGTGGGCGAGCGCAGCCGGGAGGGCAACGACCTGTGGCGGGAGATGCGGGAGAGCGGCGTCAGCGACAAGACCGCTCTGGTGTTTGGCCAGATGAACGAGTCGCCCGGCGTGCGGATGCGGGTGGCCCTGTCGGGGCTGACCATGGCGGAGTACTTCCGGGACAAGGAGCACAAGGATGTGCTGCTGTTTATTGACAATATCTTCCGCTTTGTGCAGGCGGGCAGCGAGGTCTCTACCCTGCTGGGCCGTATGCCCTCGGCAGTGGGCTATCAGCCCACCTTGGCCAATGAAATGGGCGAACTGCAGGAGCGCATCACCTCCACAAAGGAGGGCTCGGTTACCTCTGTGCAGGCGGTGTATGTGCCGGCCGACGACCTGACGGACCCGGCCACGGCTACCACCTTTGCCCATTTGGACGCCACCACGGTGCTCAGCCGGAAGATCTCGGAACAGGGCATTTACCCGGCCGTGGACCCCCTGGCCTCTTCCTCCCGGATTTTGGAGGCGGACACTGTGGGGGAAGAACACTACCGGGTGGCCAGAAAGTCCCAGGAAATATTGGAAAAGTACAACGAGCTGCAGGATATCATCGCCATTTTGGGCATGGATGAGCTCAGCGACGAGGACCGGCGGATTGTGGGCCGTGCCCGCAGGCTGCAGCGGTTTTTTGCCCAGCCCACCCATGTGGCGGAGAAATTTACAGGCATCCCGGGGGTGTATGTGCCGCTGAAGGATACCTTGGAGAGCTTTGCCGCCCTGGTGGACGGCGAACTGGACCAGTACCCAGAGGCCGCCTTCTACAATGTGGGCACCTGGCGGGATGTGGTGGAAAAGGCCCGGCGCATGGAAGCGGGTGAGATTTGATGGCTGAATTTCTGGTGCATATTCTGGCCGCGGACCGGATTTTTTATGAAGGCCCCTGCGAGAGTCTGACCATTCCCACTTCGGACGGAGAGCAGTGCATTTTGGCCCACCATTGCAGCATGATAGCCGCTGTGCAGCCAGGCACCATGCGCTACCGGGCGCCGGGACAGGAGACGCAGCTGGCGGCAGTATCGCCGGGCATGGTGAAGGTAGAGCACAACGATGTGCTGGTGCTGGTGGACTCTGCGGAGCGGCCAGAGGAAATAGACGCTGCCCGGGCGCGCCGGGAGGCCGACCAGGCCCAAGAGGCCATTTTGCAGAAGCGGAGCCGCCAGGAGCACCGGGTTGCCCAGGCCACATTGGCCAGGGCCTTAAACCGCCTGCGAGTAAAATCCAATTACAGCCAGGATTAAAGCCTGTGCGGCGGGAGCCCGCCAATGGGCGTGTCCCTTTGGCGGTATTTCCCAGGAAAATCACAGAGCTGACTCTGTCTTTGAAGCCAGAAACCCTGTGGATTGGTTATTTCCGCTGTTTTTGGCTATGGTAATAAAAAGCCGAAACCCTATCCGGGCTTCGGCCTTTTTTTCTGCGAAGCATGCACATTCCTTTGCCCACGGGGGACTGCGCGCCGCTGAATCGGAAGGCAGGGGCAAAGCCTGTACGCTTGGGCCCTCTTGATTCCCATCACTGTTTCTTACATATCGGTTGCAATGGTGTGGCAATGGATGTATAATCAAGAGGATGGAAGTCTCCAAGCCTTCTTAGGCAGACTGGGCTTCCGCACGGCGGTTCTGCTGGCCGGCCAGCCTACAGTCCTTGTGCGGGGCAGCCCTAAGAGGCCCCATCGATTCGAGAGCATCCTCATGAGAGAAAGGAATCTATTGAAATGAAAATTCCCCAAGACTACTTCCAGCGGGTGTACGCGGGCTGGCTGGGCAAGATTATTGGCATTCGGCTGGGCGCGCCCATAGAGGGCTGGAGCTACCAGACCATCCAGGATGTTTTTGGAGAGCTGGACGGATACCCGGCCAGCTACAAAAACTTTGCCGCGGACGATGACAGCAACGGCCCTCTGTTTTTGGTCCGCAGTCTGGAGGACTGCCCGGACCTGGACCGCTTCTCCGCCCAGGATGTGGCCAACGCGCTGCTGAACTATGCCCCCTATGAGCACGGGTTCTTCTGGTGGGGCGGCTATGGCGTCTCCACAGAGCACACCGCCTATCTGAATCTGCGCAGCGGTATTCCCGCGCCCCGCAGCGGCAGTATAGAGCAAAACGGCGCCACCATGGCGGAACAGATTGGCGGGCAGATCTTTATTGACCCCTGGGGCCTGGTGGCGCCGGGCAACCCAGAGCTGGCAGCCAGCCTGGCGGGAAAGGCCGCCAGCGTCACCCATGGGGGCAACGGCGTATATGGCGGGGTGTTCATTGCCTGCTGTATCAGTCTGGCCTTTGTGGAGGCAGACATTCGCACTGTGGTGGAAAAGGCCCTGCGTTATATCCCGGCGGACTGCGAATATGCCCGGGTGGTGAAAGCCGTGATGGCTTTTCAGGACCAGAACCCGGAGAGCAGCTGGCGGGACTGCTTCCAGTTTCTCCACGGCCATTTTGGCTATGACAAATATCCTGGCAACTGCCATATTATCCCCAATGCCGGGGTGATTGTTTTGTCGCTCCTCTACGGCGGCGGGGATTATACCCGCACCATCAACATCTGCAATATGTGCGGCTGGGACACGGACTGCAACGTGGGGAACGCTGGGTGTATTATGGGTGTGCTGACCGGGCTTGCCGGGGTGGACGATGAGAAATACATCCGGCCCATTAACGACTTCCTGGCGTCTTCCAGCGTGATTGGCTCCCTGAACGCCACGGACCTGCCCTTTGGGGCCAGCTACTTTGCTAAGCAGGCCTGCCGCCTGGCAGGGGAGACAGCGCCCGCCCCTTGGCAGGATATTTTGGAAAACCGCATAGACAGCTGCCACTTTGAGTATCCTGGCAGCACCCATGCCATCCGGGTCCAGTGCCCAGGGGGCTTCTGCTTGCGCAACACGGACGAACAAGCCCACACAGGGTCCCGCTCCTTAAAGGTGACGGTTCTGCATGGCGGGGCCGGGCAGGAGAGCTTTTTCTACAAGCAGACCTACTATGGACCAGAGGACTTTGACGATTCCCGGTATGATCCCTTTTTCTCTCCCCTGGCCTATCCTGGCCAGACGGTGCGGATGAGCCTGCTGCTTCTGCCTGGGGATGGGGAGATGGAGCCCTATGCCCTGCCCTATGTGAAGCTTGGCAAAAGCGGCCGGATCCTCCGGGGAGAGATGATCCGCGGAGACGCTGGACGCTGGCAGGAGCTGGCCTTGGCCATCCCCGGCGGGCTGGACGACTATGTGTGCGAGACCGGGTTCATTCTGGGGGGAACGGCCAAGGGCTTTGCCCAGGGGAGCATCACCGCCTATCTGGACGACCTATACTATGAGGGAGCGCCGGACTATCAGCTGCGCTTTGACGGGGACTCCCTGGAGGCTTGGAACAATCTGCACCAGGAGGTGAAGCAGTTTGCCCGGCTGAAGGGCCATGCCTATCTGGAGGGGGAATGGCTGAGCCTCTCCTGCCATGATTTTGGGGAGATGTATACCGGAGGGCATGACTGGACGGATTACGCCTTGGAGGGAACTCTGAAGCCTGTGACTGGCCAGGACTGCTTTTTAAATGTGCGGGTGCAGGGGGCCATGCGGTCCTATGGGGCAGGCTTCTCCGGCGGCCAGCTGGTACTGGAAAAGAACCTGTACGGCTATAGCCGGTTGTGCGGCGTGGACTTTCCTTGGGAGCCGGGGCAGGAATACCGGCTGCGGGTTTTGGCCAAAGGAAACAGCTTGGAGGTTTGGGTTGACGGCAGAAAGCTTTTGGAGTATACGGATCAAAACACGCCGTTGCTTTCCGGGTCCGCGGGTCTCTCCGTGCGCAATGGCAGCCACTGCCTGTACCGGGAACTGGTTGTGAAAGGAGAATAGAACCAGCATGAAAAAAGTAGTAGTGATCGGCAGCATGAACATGGACTATGTGATCAATGTTCCCCATGCTCCGGCGGACGGCGAGACCATCCTCGCTGAAAAATTGGAGACCTTCCCAGGGGGCAAGGGGGCCAACCAGGCCTATGTGCTGGGCAAGCTGGGGGGAGAGGTAGCCATGCTGGGCGCTGTGGGCCTGGACAGCCCGGGACAGAGCCTGTGTGACAATCTCCAGTCCGTGGGGGTGGATACCTCCCGGGTCAAGCGTCTGCCGGATATGTCCACGGGCATGGCCTTCATCACGGTGGACGCCCAGGGCCAGAACCGCATTGTGGTGGTGCAGGGGGCCAACAAGGCGGTGAACGTCCCCTATATAGACGCCCACATGGACCTGCTGGCATCCAGCGATATTGTACTGCTGCAGCTGGAAATTCCCCTGGAAACCGTGGTGTATGCCGCTGAAAAGGCCAAAGCCCTGGGAAAAGTGGTGGTGCTGGACCCAGCCCCCGCCCGCAGGGATATACCGGAGCAGCTGTACAGGAATGTAGATTTTATCAAGCCCAACGAGGGGGAACTGGCCACGCTGGTAGGGGACCCGGAGGCAGCCGCCCATTTAGAGCACTCGGCCAAGCAGCTGCAGGATTGCGGCGTGAAAAATGTGGTGGTCAGCCTGGGAGAGAAGGGGGTGTTTCTTCGGGACAGCCAGGGCCATTCGGCCAGTTTCCCGGCGGACAGCCAGGTGCAGGTGGTGGACACCACGGCGGCAGGGGACAGCTTTACAGCGGCCCTGGCCTATGGCCTGTCCAGGGACAGGCAGCTGGCAGAGGCCGTGGACCTGGCAGTCCGGGTCTCCAACATCGTGGTAACCCGTAAAGGCGCCCAGGCATCCATCCCCTACATTTGGGAGGTAGAATAGGCCCTCCATACAAAAACGAGAGCCAGCTCACATCGCAGGAGCTGGCTCTCGTCTTGTGTGAAGGGGAACAGCGGGGCCCAAAAGTCTGTTTAAAAACCCGAGAAAACTGGATTTTGGGCGGGGATTCAAGGAAAAGCGGGATTTTTCACGCCAAAGGCACCGTTTCCGGTCTCAGCATTTGGGCAGTTTTAAGCAGAAGCAGACTCTAGGGCTGCCGGAAGGCCTCCCAAAGAGTGGCATACGCGCCCCGGTAGTGCCAGCAGCTGCCGCTTTGGTTCTCTCCGGTTTTCCGCAGCCCCAGGTGTTCCAGTATGCCCTGGGACTTGTGGTTGCTTTTGTGGGAATAGGCCTCTACATAGGCCAGCCCGGGGGGCAGCTGTCTCTCCAGCCATTGGTACAGCTGCCGGAACAGCCCGGTTCCCTGGTATGGGGGGGCTATCTGGATCTCCTCCATCATCCATGTGTCCCCTTGGATGTGGTATTGAAAGTATCCGGCAAGGGTCCCGCCGCAGGATATCAGGACCAGCTGGCGCTCTTCTTTCTCCATAGCGGAGAGCATATTTTCCCGCCATAGGGCTAGGTCCTGCTCATAGGTGTCTCCGGTGGGGGCTATCACGCTCATATTGGCGTATAAAATGGGGAATATGGCGGAGAGAACCGAGGCAGGGCACGGCTTGTCCGCGAAAGTAAAGGAGACGGTCATGGATATTTTCCTCCTGTTTTTGGTGGACTGCGGCAGAAGTTGCGGGGTCATGGGATTGCCTTTGTGTATTTGATCAGCGTATAGTCTCTCCCGTCATGGGGCCGGGTGTGCCTCTCTGTGGCATAGGGGACGAATCCGGCCTTTTCTGCCAGGGCCTGAGAGCCCCTGTTCTCCTCCCAGGATGAATAGAGGAAGGTCTTTGCCCCCCGCTCCTGGGCGTGGCGCAGGAGGCAGTCCAGTACCTGGGTACCGTATCCCCGGCCCCAAAAGTCCGGGCCCAGGCAGATGCCCGTCTCCTCCCAGGTGTCCTCCTCCAGCTGGCGGATTCCGGCAAAGCCAATGGCCAGGCGGGTGGCTTTCAGGAAAATGGTGTAGGCGGTCTCCTGCTGCGCTTGAAATGCGATGGTCCGGCGCATCCGGTCCTGGGCCTCCGCTTCATCCTGGGTTGTCTCCAGCACCATATAACGGAAGCTGGAAGGGCGGCTCCACACATGGCGGAACATGGGCTCCCAGTCCTCAAATTTTGCTTTATCTAAAAGCAGGTCTTTTGTCTCTAGCATGGGGTCCTCCTTTAAGAACCTGTGGATTTGTACCGCCGTACCCCAATCCGCCAGACCACCCAGCAGGGCACTGCAAACAGGCAGGCCAGAAGGGGCAGGAAGATGAACAGCGGATTGTCGGAACGGCCCAATATATAGGTCAGGGGATAATACTGCACCAGGGCATAGGGGATCACAAAGGTGCAGAAGGTGAGCATCCCCCGGCCGTAGATGGAGAGGGGGTACTTGCCATGCTCAATGGCGCCGTAGGTGAACACGTTCATAAACTCCAGGCCCTGCAGGGTGAAAAAGGCGATGGAGCCGTCCAGAAGAAACAGGGCGGAGAACAGCACCATGCCTCCCAGTATCATGAAGATGACGGTGAGTACCCGGAGGAAGTTCCAGTCTACCGGACAGGCGCAAAGACCATAGGCCAGCATGACAACCCCTTGCAGCAGCATCCCGATGCGCACAAAGTCCACACGGTAGGCCAGCACCTGGAAAATCTCGTTCCGGGGGCGGCAGAGGATGCGGTCGAACTCCCCGTTGGCGATCATGCTGTCAAATACCTTGAAGCCGGAAGCGAACATTTGGGCCACAGAAAAACCCATAAGCATGACTCCATAGCACAGCAGCACCTCTTCATAGGAGAAATCCGCTACCCGGTGAAAGCGCAGGAACATAAAGTATATCCCTAAAAACACCGTGAAAGAGGTGAGAAAAGAGCCAATCACGGTGGCGAAAAAGGAACCCTTGTACTGCATGGTGGACTTTAAATGGATGGAAAAATATTTGCCGTATAACCGTACCATGTTTTTCATACTTCAGCCTCCCTGCACAACCACGTTTTTCAGTTCCTTCCACTCCAGCAGCTTGCCAATGGCAACAAGGGCTGCAATCCAGAAGGCCTGCATAAGCATAAGTCCCGCCATCTCCTGGCCCGCCAGGTCTCCGGTATAGATACGGATGGGCACATTGGCTGTGGCGGAAAAGGGGAGCAGCTCAGAGACCTGGCGGAAGCCCTCTGGAAAAAAGGGCAGAGGCACGATATTCCCGGAGAAAAAGTCGCCGATCCCCACAGCAATCAGCCGCACGCCCCGGGGGGAGATGGTGTGGAAGGTGAACATGTAGACGATCATCCCAATGGCTGTAATCACACCCAGGGCCATGGTTAAAGAGACCAGGAACAGCAGAAAGGTGGGCAGGTCCGGCGGGGCTGTCAGGCCATAGGGAGAGGGAAGCAGCGCGGCCACGGCCAGTACCGGCACACAGCGCATGAGAGCGTTGGCCACCCTGGTAGCGGCGGAACGGGTGTACCACATGCCGTACACGTCCACCGGGCGGCATAGCTCGTAGGCCACATTGCCGTTTTGGATGACGTTAAAGAACTCTGGGTCAATGCCGCCCATACTCACCAAGGTCAGCAAAGCCTGCTGCAGCCAGATATAGCTGGAGGTTGCCGGGAGAGTCATGGGGAAAGCGGATGGGTCGGCGTCATAGAAGGCCTTGAAGGCCAGGATGGCCATGGCTCCCCAGAAGAACTGGCACACCAGCCCTCCCAGCGCCGCCGCCCGGTACTGCAGGCCCATTACAAACCGCATACGGAAAAACGTAAGATATTTTCTCATGGCCGCACCCCTCAGGTCACATCGAACTTCTTGTAAAGTTCGGCTATGGTCTCGTCAATATGCTCTCCGCCCCGGCGGATGTCCTCCAGGCCCCCGTCCAGCAAAATGCGCCCCTTGCCGATGAGAAGGATCCGGCTGGCCAGGGCCTCTATATCCTGCATGTCGTGGGTGGTGAGAAGGACCGTGGTGCGCCGCTCCCGGTTCAGCCGCTGGATAAACTCCCGCACCGCCAGCTTGGACACCGCGTCCAGGCCAATGGTGGGCTCGTCCAGGAACAGCAGCTTGGGGTCATGGAGCAGGGAGCCGGCTATCTCGCAGCGCATCCGCTGGCCTAAAGACAGCTGCCGGGCCGGGGTGCGCAGCAGGTCGCCCAGGGAGAGCAGCTCTGTCAGCTCGTCCACATTTTTCTTATAGGTTGCTGCCGGGATGGTGTAGATCTCCTTGAGCAGCTCAAAGGAATCGATTACAGGCACGTCCCACCAAAGCTGGGTCCGCTGGCCAAACACCACGCCGATCTCCTTTACATGCTTTTGGCGGTTTTTCCAGGGGACCCGGCCATTGATCTGGCACTGGCCGCTGTCCGGGGTCAAAATACCGCTGAGAATTTTAATGGTGCTGGATTTTCCCGCGCCGTTGGGACCTATGTACCCCACCATCTCTCCATCCTCAATGGAAAAGCTGACCCCGTCCAGGGCGTGAATATAGTCGTAGTCCCGGTGGAACAGGGCTTTTACTGCCTGGCCGAATCCAGCTTCCCGCCGGGCCACTTTGAAGGTCTTGCGCAGGTCCTTTACTTCAATCATACGGAACACTCCCTTCGTTTTCCAAAGCTGTGTGATGCATGATGACGTCCCCGGCCAGCCGCGGTTATCCGGGGCCCCTGTCCTTTTGCAGCCTGCATGGTTGCGGCAGGGAACAGTATTATAGTATAAGCATGGGGCCGCGTCAAGGCATTGTGACAATATTTTTCACACGCCGCCTGGTGTTTCCGGAGGAATCCATGGAAAAAACTGGTAAAAAGGACGAAATTTGTCCCGGCCTGTCTCTTTGCGGGGAAAAGTGCGGGGAGAACGGGCTTTGAGAGGCTGCCTGGGCCCCTATATATCCCTTTCCAGATCGGCAATGCGCCATTGACAGCAGCCTTTGAAAATGCTATACTATTTTAGTATACTTTATTTATCCCCACTGAGGAGGACGTTTTTATGAAAGGTTCTGCTGCAAAAGGTTCGTCCCGGCCCGTGGGCTTTTGGCCTGCGGTGGCCGTCTTCGCTGTGCTGATCATTTTGGTGGTGTCCTTCACCGCTTTGCTGGGCAGCGCACCCCATGTGCCGCTGCTGCTGGCTGCCGGTCTGGCGGCTGGCGTGGGGGCCCTGTACCGGTATAGCTGGAAAGATATGCAGGAGGGCATTGTCCAGGCCATCACCCCGGCGCTGCCTGCCCTGCTGATCATCATGTCCATTGGCATCCTGATCGCCGCCTGGATGGCCGGGGGCATCATTCCCACCATGGTGTACTATGGATTGAAGATCATCTCTCCCCGGTTCTTTTTGGTGACCACCCTGCTGCTCTGCTCCTTGGTTTCCTTGGCTATTGGCAGCAGCCTGTCCACCATTGGCACGGTGGGTGTGGCCCTGTTTGGCATTGGGGAGGCCATGGGGATTCCCTCGGCCATCACCGTGGGCGCCATTGTCTCTGGCGCGTACTTTGGGGACAAGATGTCTCCTCTGTCCGACACCACCAATCTGGCGCCCTCTGTCTCGGACGCGGATCTTTTTGACCACATCCGCCACATGACCATGACCACGGCCCCTACTTACTTGATCTGCATCGTCATCTATGGGATTTTGGGCTTTGTTTTTGGCAGCGGCAGCGCGGACCAGGCCCAAGTGCAGCTGACTTTGGATACCCTGCAGGGCAATTTTCTGATCCATCCGCTGCTGCTTCTGCCTCCCCTGCTGGTGATGGTCATGGTGATTTTCCGTATTCCGGCTTTGCCGGGGCTGCTGGGGGCGGCCCTGCTGGGAATACTGGCCGCGCTGTTTATCCAGGGGGCTGCTTTCTCCTCTCTGCTGGGCGGCGTGATGAACGGATTTTCTGCCAGCACGGGCGTGGATGCTGTGGACACCCTGCTGAACCGGGGCGGTATCCTGGGCATGATGCGCACTGTAGCCCTGATGATTATTGCTCTAAGCTTTGCGGGCATTTTTGAGAAGACGGGCATGGCGGGCTCCATTTTGCAAAAGGTGGTAAGCCGTGTCAAGTCGGACCGGGGCCTGGTGGTAGCCACGATTCTTACGGCCTGGGGTGTGCTGCTGGGGACCGGCCAGCAGTATGTGGCCATTATCATGACCGGGCGGCTGTTCCGGCCCCTGTACCAGGAGCGGGGGCTGAAGCCCCAGAATTTAAGCCGGGCCCTGGAGGATGCGGGCACTGTGTTTGGGGGTATTGTACCCTACAGCACGGGGGCAGGCTTTACGGAAAATATGCTGGGCGTGTCCGCCTGGCAGTACGGGCCCTTTACCTTCTTTGGATGGATCAACCCCCTGGTGGCCATTACCATGGCGCTGCTGGGTAAGTCCATGACCTATAAAGAGGACAGGAAGGCATAAGGCCAATAGGCACATACACGATACGTACATGCGGCAACAGCAAAAGCGCCCCGGCGTACCTCTTGCGGAAGAGGTGCGCCGGAGCGTTTTCCCTTTCAGGTTAGATTCGTGTACAGAGTTTAGGCTTAGTCTGAAACATCACAACGACTGCGTTTTGTTCAAAAATCCGGTGCTTTCTCGATGGCTAAACAAGCTCTAAGCGTTTGCTTTTTCTTTGCGGGTCTTCATAGAAAACCGGTCTGGATTTTTAAACCACAGCAGCAGATATGCCAGCGAAGGGATCAGCCCCAGCACCCATCCAATGGGTGCTGCCAGCCAAATGCCCAGATATCCCAGGAAAATGGGCAGCAGCAGGGAGAAGCCAATCTTAGAGGCCAGCTCCGCAATGCTGGATACCAGGGTGATTTTCACCGCGCCGATGCCCCGCAGGGTGGAGTTTACGGTCCAAATCGCGCCCAGGAACAGGTAGAAGACAGCCTCTGTGCGGACAAAGCTGACGGAGGCGGTGAGCACGTACTGGCTGGGTTCCTCCATGAAAATTAGGGCCAGGGGTTCTGCAAAGACCAGCATGACCACGGTGGATACCAGGGACAGGCTTCCCACCAGCAGCAGGCCTTTTTTCAGGCCGTCTTTAATGCGGCCATAGAGTTTGGCCCCATAGTTCTGGCCAGCGTACACAGAGAGGGAAAAGGCCACATTGGAGAAGGAGACGGTGGCCAGCTGCTCCACCTTGCCGCCCACCGTATAGGCCGCCACAATGTCAGAGCCAAAGGAGTTGATTACCGCTGTGATCACGAACATGCCCACGCACAGCACCGCGCTTTGGGCGCACATGGGCAAGCCGATGCGCAGGTATTCGCCGATCATCTTTCTGTTAAAGGACCAGGCGGCTTTGTCCGGAATCAGGCGGGGGTGGCGCTTCTTCATATAGAGCACACACAGCACAGCGGACACCGCCTGGGCCAAAACCGTTGCCCAGGCCACGCCAGCCACGCCCCCATCCAGAGCCAGGACAAAAAGCAGGTCCAGGCCAATGTTGAGAACCGTGCCAAAGATTTGGAAATACAGGGGTGTTTGGGAGTCCCCAATGGCCCGCAGAATGGAGATTAGGCCGTTGGCAAAGAGGATGGCAATGGTGAGGCCGCCTGTGATTTGGATGTATGTAACAGACTGGCCAATAATATTCTCCGGCGCCCCTAAAAGGGTCATCATGGGCCGGGCCCCAAAGAAGGACAGCAGCCCCAGCCCAGCGCCGCCCAGCAGCACCAGATACACCGCGTGGCTGACCGCCTGCTTCATGCGGTCAAGCTCTTTGGCGCCCTCTGCCTGGGACACAATGATGGACAGGCCGTTGGTCAAGCCATTGCCCATCATCATAATAAACATGCTGGTGGAGCCTGCCGCGCCAATGGCAGCCAAAGCGTCAATGCTGACAAAACGGCCCACCACAATGGTGTCTACCATGTTGTACATCAGCTGGAACACACCCCCAATCAGCATGGGAATGGCAAACAGGACCAGCAGTCTTGCCGGAGAACCCTGGGTCATGTCCAGACTGGCTTTTGCGTCTTTTTTCATTGTCCTTTTCTCCTTTCCTCTGGAAACGGGACGGCCCCTGTACCATAGGGTATATGGGCAGCAGAAACGGGCCTTCTGCTGGTTATGGCAAAAAGCCCGGTCCTCTCCTGTTCAGCTTTTTTGAAGCTGCTCTTTGTTATATTGCAGGGTGTACAGGCTGTAGTACCGGCCCTTTTGGTGCAAAAGATCCTGATGGGTGCCCTGCTCCAAGATCTCCCCGTGGGAGAGCAGAATAATATTGTCCGCATGTTGGATGGTGGAGAGACGGTGGGCCACAATCAGCATGGTGCCAATGTTCTTCATCTTCTCCAGAGAGTCCTGAATCAGCAGCTCGGTCTCTGTGTCAATGTTGGCGGTGGCCTCGTCCAGGATCATCACAGCGGGCTTGTGGATGATGGTGCGGGCAAAGGACAGCAGCTGCCGCTGTCCGGCGGAGAAGTTGTTGCCCCGCTCCCGGACCACCTCGTCCAGGCCGTTGTCCAGCCGGTAGATAAAGCTGTCGGCGTTCACATACTCGCAGGCCTGGCGGATGTCCTCCTCCAGAAATTCGTCCCGCAGCACCAGGTTGCTCCGGATGGTGCCGGAAAACAGGAACACATCCTGAAGCATCTGGCCAAAATGCCTGCGCAGGGAGGAGATGGTGATGTCCCGGATGTCCACCCCGTCGATCAGGATCTGGCCCTTCTGGATGTCATAATTGCGGCAGATCAGGGACAGGATGGTGGACTTGCCAGAGCCCGTGGAACCCACAAAGGCCACGGTCTGCCGGGGAAGAATGTGGAAGCTGACTCCCTTCAGCACCCACTCGCCCGGGTTATAGGCAAACCACACGTCCCGAAACTCAATCTCTCCCCGCACCCCCTGGATGTCCTTGGCCCCGGGGGCGTCTGTGATCTGAGGCTCCATGTCCATGACAGTGAAGATTTTCTCTGCCGCAGCAAAGGAGCGCTGCAGCATGTCAAACTGCTCCGCCAGCTGTTGGATGGGGTTGAAGAACTTGGAGATATACATGTAAAAGCTTACCAGCACGCCGCTGGAAACCGTCTGCCCAAACACGGTCCAGCTGCCAATATACCCCTTGCCCCCCAGGTACAGCAGGCAGAGCACAGAGGAGATGTACAGCATATACACCATGGGCTGGAAGATGCCAAAGACAAACATCCGGGCCCGCTTGGCTTTTGTCAGGGTGTGGGATTTCTCTAAAAAGTCCTGCATCTTCCGGTCCTCCCGGTTGAAGATCTGGGTGATCTTGATGCCGGAGAGGTTCTCAGACAGATAGGTGTTCACATCTGTGGTGGCGTCGTTTACCCGCAGATGCACGGTGCGGGAAAAGCGCCGGAAGATGATGGTGAACAGCACCACAAAGGGTACAAAGCACAGCACCATCAAGGTCAGCATGTAGTTCAGCATCAGCATGGCCCCCAGCACGCCCAATATCACCATCACATTTTTGGCCAGGGTGACGATGATATTGGTGAACATGAAGGAGATGGCGTTGGGGTCGTTGCTGACACGGGTGACCAGCTTGCCCACAGGGATCTCGTTGAGCTGCTCATGGCTGAGGCTCTCAATGTGGGTAAACACGTCCTGCCGCATGGCGGAGAGGATTTTCTGGCCCACCTTCTGCAGCACCATGGCCTGAATGTAGGTGCAGACCAGGGAGACAACCAGCACCCCGGCATAGACCGCCACAGCGCTAAACAGATAGCCAAGTTCAAAATCCCCCACCACGGTCTCTTCAATATGGCCGATAATCAAAGGGGACACCACGTCGTAGACAATGGAGGCCAGCATCACGAAGAACACCAGCACAAACTGCAGCTTATAGGGCTTGGCATAGGCCAGCAGCCGCCGGATGATTTCAGAGTCCGGCATATTGCGCTCCCGGTTTTCCAGGGCGTTCTTGCGCTTGGCAATCCAATAGGCCAGGGAGAAGATCAGGGCAAATATGCCGATGATGCCGCCCACAATCAGTACAGGCAGATATTCACGCATTGTGCTCAGCTCCTTCCTCGTCCAGCTTTTGCAGGTCTACCATCTTGGTGTATTCCGGGCAGGTGGCGTACAGCTCTGTGTGGGTGCCCACAGCTACCAGCTTGCCCTGGTCGATAAAGAGGACCTTGTCCATCTGCTCGATGGTGGAGATCCGGTGGGCGATCAAAATAGTGGTCTTGCCCGCCCGGGTGGACCGCAGATTGCCCAAAATAGACCGCTCGGTCTTGGTGTCCACTGCTGAGACAGAGTCATCCAAAATCAGGATGGGCGCATTTTTCATCAGGGCCCGGGCAATGGAGATGCGCTGCTTTTGCCCGCCGGAAACCGTAACGCCCCGCTCGCCCAGAATGGTGTGGTAGCCATGCTGGAAGCCCTTTACATCGTGGTGGATGTCTGCCAGCTTGGCGTACTGGGTGATGGCCCGGTTGTCGTAGTCCTCCACGCCAAAGGCAATGTTATGCTCAATGGTGTCAGAGAACAGGAAGTTGTCCTGGGGCACATAGGCGCAGCCCTCCCGCAGAGAGTGGATGGTCACGTCGTTTACGTCCCGACCGTCCACAAACAGGGTGCCGTCCGGCACATTGTAGGTGCGCAGGATCAGGTCCACCAGGGTGGTCTTGCCAGAGCCGGTTTTGCCCACCAGGCCTACGTTTTCCCCGGCGCGGATGGTAAAGGAGATGTGCTCTAAAGCATTGAACTCCCCGTCTGGATACCGGAAGGTCAGGTCCCGGAACTCAATGTCCCCCTTCACCTGGCCAATGGGCAGGGCGCCCGGTTTATCCTTTACGGTGACCGTGGCGTCCAGCAGCTCGCTGACCCGGTTGAGAGAGGCCTTGCCCCGGCTGGTCATGTCAATCAGCTCGCTGACCGCCATAATGGGCCACACCACTGCGTTGAAATAGCCGATGAATTCGACCAGCTGCCCGGCGTTGAAATACCCGCTGTACACCAGGTAGCCGCCGTAGCCCAGGATGACGCAGATGACGCTTTCAATAAACAGGGTGACAAAAATCCGGAACAGCACAGAGGTCTTAGTGTGGTCTATGTTGGCGGCCTCGTTCTCCTTATTCAGCGCTTTAAAGGCCAGCAGCTCCTTGGATTCCTTCACAAAGGCCTTAATGACCGCAATGCCGGAAAAACTCTCCTGGGCAAAGTCAGAGAGCTTGGAAAAAGCTTCTTGGCGAATGTCCCACTTCTGCATCAGCCGCTTACCCACTATAGTGGCCATGCACAGCAGCAGCGCCATGGGGATCATGGACAGCAGGGTCAGCAGTACATTCATCCGCCACATTTTGATGACAGCCAGGGTGCCCATAAACAGTGCGTCAAAAAACATCAGCACGCCCCAGCCAAAGCAGTCCTGCACGGTATCCAGGTCGTTGGTGAACAAGCTCATCAGGTTGCCTACCTTGTTCTCCTGGTAAAACTCCCGGGAGAGGTTTTTGGCGTTGTCAAACATCCGGTTGCGCAGGTCCGCCTCTACCCGTATGGCGCTGCCCATGAAAGCGATTCGCCACAAAAAGCGTCCGGCCACAATGGCCAGGATCACCCCCACCATGGGCATACAGATGCGGTCCAGCAAAAAGTTTAGGTCAAAGGCCAGGCTCTGGCCGTCTACCTCCACATATCCCTGGTTGACGCCGGTGATAACCATTTGGTACAGGTTGGGGATCATCAGCTGAAAATAGTCCACCACCACCAGGGCGCAGAGGCCCAGCAGCAGGATCCCGCCAAACCGTATGTAATACCGGTTGATGTGTTTGCCTAAAATCACAGGCTGTTTCCTCCTTCTCCTCTTGTCTTTGGAATACCTTCCCTTCCGGCCAAGCCCTGCAGAAAGAGCTTGGCTTTTCGCAGGGCTTAAAAGGCGTACCCATAGGGCGCGGCAAATCCCTCCGGCAGAATTCCCGGGCCTCCTGGCTAAATAATCCCCGAAAGGCAGCAGCCATTCTGGGGATGTTCGCCTGGAACCCAGGAAATTCTCTCGAAAGCCTTGGCGCCATTCCTATTGGCACAGCTTCTTAAGCATATAGCAGACGCGCTTAAAAATCGGTACCTATCGGTTTTTAAGCTGGGCAGGCAAAAAGATGAAGCCACCTTTTCAGCCGCATGAACTATACCGCTTAGGGAAAGTCTCGTAACTAGGATTATAGCACAGCTTTCTGTTTTTTTCTACCCCTTTTATAAACTTATTTGGAATATTTTATAAATCCTCCTGGAGAAGCAGAGGAATCTCCAGGAGGATTTATAAATTTATTTATGCTTGCTTCTGTGTTTATTTATGCGCTGGCTGACCAGCTGGTTCCCGGTTTACTGAGAACCGTCCCCCGGCTACCTACGGCTGGTATAGGGCTCCTATAAACAGGGGGAGCTTTGCCTCCATATCCACAATCATATATAGGAATGGACGGTTTAAAATCACCTGGGGCAGTTCGTCCGGCATGACCTGGGCTCCAGCCGCCATCGCCACCGCAGTGGCTGCCCCGGCCTTGGTGCCCTGTTCGTAGACAGAGATAAAGGCCTTATGCTGCACTTGGTCAATATAGAGGGGCTCGTTGTCTGCCGCTTTGCCCATAAGAGAAAAATCCGCCGCACTGGGGTCAAAGGCGTCTGTCATTCCCATGGCCTTGCATATATCGGCTAAAGATGCGCTGTACGCCTGTTCAAACCGGGGGATGCCCGCGTCCACCGGGCCATCGGCTTGGGTAAGCAGTTCCCGCAGGTGCTGGCCAGTCAGGCTTTCCAGATACTCGGATAAAGTGACGCCCTCCTCCGGCAGCAGAGCCGCAAAGGCATAGCGGCCGTCAAGGTAATACTTAAAAAACCCTTGAGCCTGCTGGTCCCGCATATAGCCGCTCTCAGAAGAGAACATAAAGTCTCTTTCCAGAGCTGTCCCGTCCTCTGTGGTGAACGCCCCGGCGCGGACCTGGTTCTCCTTATACACCTCTCTCCACTGGGCCTCAAAGGCCAGGGCGTTCACCAGGACCATCACAGCGCCGGGCGGCAGCTGGTCCAACATCTGGGGAATCATCCCGTGGGTGTACTCCTTGACCCAGGCATTGATTTTCTCCAGGGTAGCCTGGTCAAAGGGCTCTTGGTAAACGCCGGCTTGCAGATAGTCCGCGTTTTGCTGCAAAAAGTCTGGATTCACCTCCAGAGCGTCCGTCTTCAGCCAAAGGGAGTTGGCCTGGTGGAGCGGGCTGTCGCTGGACAGGTCCGCCATGTAGGCGGAGAGATACTCCCGCAGCGGATGAGCGGGCAGGCCGAAAGCCCTGTCAAACTGGTCCAGGGTATTCCCCTGGGCGCCGCCAGCGGTCATGGCCAAAGCGCTGAGTACAGACAGGGGAGACACCAGCAGGTTGTCCTCTGGCTCTGCCTGGCCGCACCGCTTCAGCAGCTCCAGGCCAAACGCTGTAACAGCCTCTGCCTCCGGGCCGTTCAGGTCCGCCTTTTTTGCTTGGCCGGAAGGCGTGATTCCTGCCATCAGGTCCCCGGTTTTACCCAGCTTCCCACCGCTGCAGCCGGAAAGGGCCAGCGCGCCGGTCAGGGTCAGGTACAGGGCCGCTGTCCAAAGTGTTCGCAGGGTCCTTGACTTTGTTCTTTTGGTCTTCATCTTGTCCCGCCGCCTTTCTTCACTTTATGGCCTATACAGGCTCTCATCTATCTAGTCGTTTTTGACGGGAAGAGGTTACAGGCCCCAGAGAGATTTTATCCACCCGGCAAAGGCGTCGGCTCCATACACCGCCACCATGATCAGCAGCAGGAAGGCAGCCACAGACAGCACCTCCGCAAGCAGGCGCTTGGCCCCAGGAGGGCCGGGGTCCTCCTCCTGGCCTCCGTCCCGCTCCTGCTGCACCAGCCGGGCGGTCTGGGCGGCCAGTTCCTGGGCGGCGGGCAGATCTGCCACGGGTACAAACACCTTTTGGTCGGTGGGCATGGATTGGCCGTCAAACTGAAAATAGGACTGCCCCTTGTGGGCGTCCTCTGTTTCAAAGGGGCAGCCCGCCTCCTCCAAGGCCTGGCAGAGCTTTTGGGCAGCGTACAGGTCTGCGGTTGTCAGCAGGGCCAGGTCTTTGCCATCCGCTGGGCGCAGGCGGCTGTTCCGGCAGGCAGGGCATTTGGCCACAGACTCCTCCCAGGCCTGGCGGCACTTTTCGCAATATTTCATAGCAGGGCCTCCCTTCCGGCCAGACAGGTCAAATCAGCTGCTGGCCGTTGATGGCCAGCTTAAACTCCAGCCCCAAAGTCTCCGCTGCCTTGCGGCACAGGATCATCCGGGCCATAAAGATCTCAAAGTATTCCATCACAGAACTGAAGGCCGGGTCCACCTCCAGCCGCAGCCAGATGGCCTTGCCCCCCTGATCAATGGCCAGCTGGGAATCCGTCACCGAGTAGTTCACCCGGTCGTGGATGTCAAAACGGTGGGGGTCCTTGCCCCGCACCCGGCTGCGGCGCACGTCAGACTTGTCCGCCAGAATCAGGGCCGCTGCTTCGGGGCTTACAGGTACGCCGGTCCCCTCGTCGTGATTGCCGATGGCCGTGGCGATCAGGGCGATCTCCTCCGGGGGAAAGCCCATGTTGTCCAGCAGGCGGAAGGCCATCACAGCCCCGCTCTGGCTGTGGTCCACCCGGTTGACCAGGTTGCCGATGTCGTGAAGGTATCCGGCGATTTTCACCAGCTCCACCGTGCGGGCCGGGTAGCCCAGTTCCCGCAAAATCTTCCCAGCTGTGTCAGACACCCGGCCCACATGGGCAAAGCTGTGTTCAGTAAAGCCCAAAGCGGCCATGGAGGCGTCTGCCTGGGCAATATAGGTTTTGATAGCGCTGTCATGCTTGATATCGTCAAAACGGATCATAAAGACCTCCGGGAATATGGAATTGGCCTTGTGCAGGCTATGGCTTTAAAGGACGGTTTGCAGAAGCCGTGTCAATGGGGCCTGGCGCAAATTTTTGGGAGAATTTCGTGGGCTCCAGGAATCCTTCAAAGGCTATAGCCCTTCTGGGGGTTCGTCTGAAATCCCCTGAAACTCTCCGGAAAGACTTCGCCTATTCCTACCAGCTGCCTGTTTTGTATAAAAGCAGGGGTGAATCGCTGCTATAGGCCCAGAAAGAGGGGATTTGCGATTGTTCAAACAAAGCCTGTTAAAAAGCATACCACAAATACCGGAAATATGCAAGAAGGCCAGCGCAGGTTCACGCCGCGCCGGCCTTCTTTCATCTATGGATCCAATCCATTCACTCTGCTTAGCCAATGGGCTCAAAGTCCGCGGGTCCGTGTTTGCACAGGGGGCAGACAAAATCATCGGGCAGCTCGTCGCCTTCATATACATAGCCGCACACCTTGCACACAAAACCCTTCTTGCCCTCGGTCTGAGGCTTGGGCTTTACATGGTTCTGGTAGTAGGTGTAGGTCATGGTTTCCACATGGGACATGACCCGGGACTCTGTCACGCTGCAGATAAACATGCCGTGGGTGTCCAAGTCTACATACTGGTCCACCTTCAGGGACATAAAGGAGTTGATATACTGGGGCAGGAAAGCCACGCCGTTGTCTGCCCGCAGAATCTCCTGGCCGGCAAACTTGTCCGCTGTGCGGCCGCTCTGGAAGCCAAAGTTTTGGAACACCGAGAAGGGCGCGTCTTGGGAGAGGCAGTTGATGTTCATAACCCCGGTCTGCTTAATCACATGGTGGGAGTAGTTCTCCTTGTTGATGCACACGGCAATGCGGTTGGGTGTGTTGGTCACCTGGGTCACTGTGTTGACGATGAGGCCGTTGTCCTTTTTGCCATCGCTGCTGGTGACCACATACAGGCCATAGCCAATATTGAACAGGGCGGAGAGGTCGTGCTTGTCCGCGGTGTCGTCCTGGCGGGCCAGATAGTCCTGGCAGAGGTTATGGGCCAAAGCCTCCAGCTTTTCGCTGCTCTCGGCGTTCAGGGCGGATTTGATGGTAACAGTGGGTTCTGCCAAGGTGATCTTCTTGGACTTCTCCAGCATCCCCTTCATCACCCGGGCGGCCATGGGGGCCCAGCTGCCGTTTTCAATGATGCCAATGGTGCGGTTCTGGAAGTTCCGCTCCGTCAAGTGGTTGATGAACTCCCGCATAAAGGGGAAGATCTCCGCATTGTAGGTAGTAGTGGCCAGCACCAGCTTGTTGTACCGGAAAGCGTCCTCTACAGCTTCCGCCATATCCGTGCGGGCCAGGTCGTGGATAACCACCTTGGGACAGCCCTTCTGGCGCAGATTCTCGGCAAACAGCTCCACAGCCTTTTTGGTGTTGCCATATACAGAGGTATAGGCAATCACAATGCCCTCGCTCTCCGGGGTGTAAGAGGACCACAGGTCATAGAGCTTGATATAATGGCCCAGATTTTCCTTCAGCACAGGGCCGTGGGTGGGGCAGATAACCTGAATGTCCAGGCCCGCGGCTTTCTTCAGCAGGGCCTGCACCTGGGCGCCGTACTTGCCCACAATGCCAATGTAGTACCGGCGGGCCTCGCAGTCCCACTCCTCTTCCACATCCAGGGCCCCGAACTTGCCGAAGCCGTCTGCGGAGAACAGCACCTTGTCCGTGGTATCATAGGTCACAATGACCTCCGGCCAGTGGACCATGGGTGCGGCCACAAAGGCAAAGGTGTGCTTGCCTGTGCAGAGGGTGTCGCCCTCGGCCACCACAATCTGCCGGTCCGCAAAGCGGTCGCCAAAGAACTGCTCCATCATCATAAAGGCTTTTTCACTGGAGACCACGGTGGCCTCCTTGTACATATTCATAAAATTGGCAATATTGGCCGAGTGGTCCGGCTCCATGTGCTGGATGATGAGATAGTCGGGCTTGCGGCCCCCCAAAACGCTCTCAATGTTGTCCAGCCACTGGTGGTTGAACCGGCCGTCTACTGTGTCGAACACAGAGGCCTTCTCATCCAAGACCACATAAGAATTGTAGGCCATGCCGTTTGGCACTTGATATTGCCCTTCAAACAGGTCTACTTCATGGTCGTTTACGCCAACATACTTGATATCCTGGGTGATCTCCATAGCAATGCTCCTTTTAGATATAATTTTTGGATTTAGGGCTTGTTTGAAAAGAGAGGGAATGCCGGGTTTTTACTAGAAGTGGTCAGATTCAAGAAAAGAAACCGGGATTTTCGAGACAGAAGATGGCCGCTTTCGATGTTCGCTTTGCGAAATCGAGCAAAAAGACGGCGTTTTCGATTTTTCAAACAAGCCCTGATTTTCATGGATTAAAAATGAAATCTGCCTGGCTGCCTTCCGCGCAGCCTTTCCAGCTATGCCAGCCATGCTATAGTATTATAACACAGGCTTTTTGAAATGAACAGCCCATTTCCTAAATTGAGTGCAAATTATTGACAATTCACCCGGCTATACTATATAATGTTGAATCATATGGCAAATTTACAGTGCGGAGCAGTGCATATGGGGGGAGAAATATGAGGCAGAAGGCCTTGCGGCCGCTGATCGCCAGCCTGCTGGGGGTCGCGGTGCTGTGTGTGGTGGTGTTTTCGTTGGTTACAGCCTATATGAGCCGGCAGGGGACGCAGACTCTTCAGGAGATCGGCGAGGAGTATATGTCCACCTTAACCCGCCAGGCAGCCGCCCATCTGGGAGCCACCATGGAACTGCGGCTGTCCCAGGTAAGCGCCATGGCCAGGGAGTATGAGAACTATCCCACCCCGGACGCCTCCCTGCAGCTGATCACCTCTGCCAAAGCCAGGGGATTTGCCTACCTGTCCCTGTACCAGTCCAACGGGGAATTTCACAATATGTACGGCGGCAGCCTGACGCCCACGGACAGCCAGTCTTTCCGGGAATCCATGGAGGAGGGCCGGCACCGCATCACCATGGGGGAGGACAGCGACGGCAACGACGTCATCCTGATGGGCGTGCCCGGCCAGTTCAGCAATGGGCGCGTCAAAGGGATTGCCTTTGTGGCGGGTCTGCCCGCGGAATATATTGGGGAGAGCCTGCAGGCAGAGCTGGACACAGGCTCTGTGGACTACTACACGATCATCCGGCCCAACGGCTCCTTTGTGATACGGGGCAACCGGAAAATGCCCCAGGCCACCTATTTTGACCGGGTGCAGGCGGTTTATGAGGTTGACGACCCAGGGGAATATGTGGACCAGCTGGCCCGGGCCATGGAGCAGGGCGCGGACTACTCGGCCCAGATTGGAGTGGCCGGGGAAGAGCGCTATGTGTACTGCACCCGTATGCCCTACTCTGAGTGGTATCTGCTGCTGACCACCCCCTGCAGCAACCTGAACACCGGGGTTGAGCAGCTAAGCAATGCCTGGCGGATCACTGCCTTTGGGGGCTGCGCGGTCATTTTGGCGGTGCTGCTTTTTGTCTTTGCCTGGTATGTGGCCCTTACCGGCCACAGGCTGAAGGCCCTGGAGGAGGCACGCCAGGCGGCCGAGCTGGCCAGCCGGGCCAAAAGCCAGTTTCTCTCCAATATGAGCCATGATATACGCACCCCTATGAACGGCATTGTGGGCATGACGGCCATTGCTTCCGCCAACCTGGACGACCCCCGGCAGGTAGAGAGCTGCCTGAAAAAAATCACCCTGTCCAGCCGCCATCTGCTGGAGCTGATCAACGACATTTTAGATATGGCCCGGATAGACAGCGGCAAACTGAGCCTGAGCTGTGAGCAGGTCTCCCTGCCGGAGCTGTTTGAAGAGCTGGCCGCCATTGTGCAGCAGCAGATCAAGCTGAAAAACCAGAGCTTTGACATATATGTCCGGGATATTGCCGCCGAGCAGGTCTGCTGTGACGGCGTGCGCTTTAACCAGATTTTTCTCAACCTGGTGTCCAATGCCATCAAGTTCACGCCGGAGGGCGGGTCCATCCAGGTGGGGCTGTACGGCGAACCATGCCCTAAAGACGGGTATGTCCGGGTGCGCCTATGGGTCCGGGACAACGGCATAGGCATGACCCAGGAGTTTCAGAAGCGCATGTTTGAGTCCTTTGTCCGGGAGGACAGCGCCCGGGTGGAGAAAGCCCCTGGGGCCGGGGTGGGCATGGCCATCACCAAGCATATTGTGGACGCTATGGAGGGCAGCATCCAGGTGCAGAGCGCCCCGGGGGAGGGCACCCAGGTGGATGTGATCTTGGACCTGGAAAAAGCCCCTGTCTGCCAAGAGGACATGACTCTGCCGGACTGGCCCATGCTGGTGGTGGATGATGACACGCTGCTGTGCGAGAGCGCCGCGGCCACCCTGAGCGAGCTGGGCATCCAGGCGGACACAGCCCAGACCGCTGGACAGGCCCTGGAGCTGGCCCAGGCCCGCCAAAAGGAGGGGGAGGGCTATCAGGTGTTTCTGGTTGGCTGGCAGCTGCCGGACCAGGACGGCGTTGCCGCCGCGGAACAGCTGCGGGCTCTTTGCGGCCCAGAGGCCTGTATTCTGCTGACCACGGCCTACGATATAGACGACCTGCGAGCAGCCGCGGCTGGAACCTCTGTAAACGGGGTGATTGGAAAACCGCTGTTCAAGTCTGTCCTGTATTACGGTCTGCTGCAGTACAAGGCGGCCCAGACGGTCCGGCCGGCTGGGCAGGATACAGCGGACCTGGCTGGCCGCCGGGTGCTTGTGGCAGAGGACAATGACCTGAACTGGGAGATAGCCGAAGAGCTGCTCTCCCACCTGGGTATGCAGCTGGACCGGGCGGAAAACGGCCGCCTCTGTGTAGAACAGTTTGAGGCCTCTCCACTCGACTGGTACGACGCCATCCTGATGGACCTGCGGATGCCGGAAATGACTGGCTATCAGGCGGCTGAAGCCATCCGGGCTCTGGCGCGGCCCGACGGGGCGGTAGTGCCTATTGTGGCCATGAGCGCCGATGTGTTCCCGGAGGATGTGCAGCGCTGCCTGGACTGCGGCATGAACGCCCACACCGCAAAGCCCATTGACGTGCGGGCAGTTTCCCTGCTTCTGCACAAATACATCAGTGCCCGTCCGGCTTCCGGCGGGGAGCAAGCAAATCCATGACCAACCTATAGAAAAGAGAGAGGTACGCCTGTATGATCTATAAAGAGATGTCCTGCGCCGCCATCCACGACCTGTCCGGCGTGGGAAAATGTTCGCTGACTGTGGCTCTGCCCGTGCTCTCTGCCTGTGGGGTGGAGACCGCCGCCCTGCCCACGGCCGTGCTGTCCACGCACACAGGCGGCTTCGAGGGTTTTACTTACCGGGACCTGACAGAGGACCTGCTGCCTACGGCTGCCCACTGGAAGCAGGTGGGCTGCCATTTTTCCGCGCTGTACAGCGGCTTTCTGGGGTCTGCCCAGCAGACTGTCCTGGTGGAGGAGATCATTGGCCTGCTGGGCAAGGACGCCTTGGTGGTGGTGGACCCTGTGATGGGGGACAGGGGAAAGTTGTACCGGACCATCACCCCCCAACTGGCGGCAGGGATGGCTGGCCTGTGCCGGAGGGCGGATCTGATTGCCCCCAACCTGACAGAGGCGGCCTGCCTTCTGGGCCGTGAGTACCGGGACGAACAGCTGAGCCGGGAGGAGGCTGGGGAGATGTTGGGGGCCCTGTGCCGGATGGGGCCTTCCATGGCAGTGCTGACCGGGGTGCGCTGTGACGGCGGCCTAGGCGCTGCCTGTCTGAACGCTGCCAGCGGCCAGCTGGAGTTCTGCATGATGGAGGAGATCCCCGGCTCTTACCACGGCACCGGGGACCTGTTTGCCTCTGTGCTGGTAGGGGGCCTGCTCAACGGCATGGACTTGGCCGGGGCCTGCTGGCTGGCGGTGCGCTTTACCCATCAGGTGATTGAGACCACCCGGCAGTACAGCAAGGATTGCCGCTTTGGCCCCAAGTTTGAGGTTCACCTGCCGGAGCTGGCCAGAGAGGTGGAGGCTTTCCGCCAAAAGCAGCAGGAAGACGGGGAGAACTGACGGCGGGCGAGGCTTCAAGGAACGAAATAAACAGGAAGAAAAACAGAGTCCCCATGCGCGGATTCGCGAAGGAGCCTCGGGCAGCTTAGAGCGGAACCCCTCAGCTGCCCGAGGCTATCATGTAACCCCCAAACCCTTGGGGCAATCACAGGGAGGAACCTATATGTATCGATATACCCAGGAGACTGTGGGACCCATCTTTGAGAAGTGGCTCTCCCGGCTGCGTTTGAAGGAGAGTTGGGACGTAAAGCTGGAGCTGGTGGAGGACCCGGCTTTCACCAAGACCGGGGACTTTAAAATAGACCCTACAGACCGTAAGGCCATTTTAATGCTGAACGCCCAAAATCCCCGGCAGGAGAATCCAGAGGAGGTGGTCTGCCACGAGCTGATGCACCTGAAGCTCTATCCCCTGGACCAGCTGACCGAGTGCCTGATTGACAGCCATTACCAAAAGGGCACTCCGGCCTATGACGCCATCTACACCCAATTTATGGTGATGCTGGAAACCACCGTGGAGGAGATGACCAAGTGCTGGCTGGGAGCGCTGGGCGAGGACAAGGAGCTGAGCTATGGCCGCTGCCAGGGGATGAAGTCCTTTAACCAGCTGTATGATGGCCTGAAACCACTGTAAACAGGAAAATCGGGAAAGCAAAGGGGAGCGGTAAGCGGCCTGTCCCGGGAAATTGTTTGCATATGTTACTTAAAATTTAGCATATTCTATTATGATGGGAAAACGGGCGGTTTTGGGGGCGTTTTTTTCTCAAAATGATTTGCTTTTTTTAATAGGTTGGGGTATAATCTCCCTAAAACCAGGGGATTTCCCCATAGCAAAGGAGAGTGCTTTCATTATGAAAGTAGCCGTTATTGGCTGCGGCACTATTGCCAACACAGCTCATATCCCATCCTATATGAATAACCCAGAGGCGGAGATCAAGTATTTCTGCGACATCATCCCCGAGCGGGCGGCTGCGGCTGTCAGCAAATATGGTTGCGGCACGGCCATTGAGGACTACCACGAGGCCCTGAACGACCCGGAGATCGAGGCAGTGTCTGTGTGTACTCCCAACAATGTCCATGCCCAGATTGCTATAGACGCCCTGCGGGCTGGCAAAAATGTGCTGTGCGAAAAGCCCGCCGCCCGCACCTATGCCGAGGCCCTGGAGATGCAGAAGGTCCAGCACGAGACCGGCAAGGTGCTGAACATCGGCGTGGTCAACCGCTTTAACGACAGCGTAAACCGCATTAAACAGTATATTGACGAGGGCAAGCTGGGGAACATCCACCATGTGTATGCCAGCTTCCGGGCCCATCGGTCCATTCCGGGCCTGGGCGGCGCCTTCACCACTAAAGCCATTGCGGGCGGCGGCGCTCTCATTGACTGGGGCGTCCACTACCTGGATATTGTGATGTACTGCTGCGGCGACCCCAAGGTCAAGACTGTGTCCGGCGAGACCTTCTGCAAGCTGGGCAAGGACATGAAAAACTATACCTATGTGGACATGTGGGCCGAGGCCAGCAGCAATAAGGAGAGCGGAGTTTACGACGTGGACGACTCTGTCACCGGAATGATTCGCACGGAAGGACCCGTCATCACCCTGAACGGCGCTTGGGCCCAGAATATCGGGGAGAGCGAGACCTATATTGACTTCATGGGAGACAAGGGCGGCATCCGGCTGCACTATGGCAGCGATTTCACCTATTACACCACAGAGAACGGGGCGCTGGTCAGTTATACCCCCCAGTTCAAGATGCGGAACCACTTCCAGAACGAGATTGACGCCTTCATCGACTGTGTGAAGACAGGCAAGAAGCTGCCCTCCCATATTGACACGGTGATCATCACTGCGGAGATGATGCAGGCCATCTATGACTCTGCCGAGAAGCACCAAGAGATTGCTTTAGGATAAGCAGGGCATGGCAAAAAACGACAACTCTCATGCGGTCCGGTTTTACGAAAGCCTGGCAAAGCTGGAGGAAGAAGCGGCCGTAGAATTTGCGGAGAAGCATCCCCTCTCCAAGTCCGCGGACATTGCGAAAAAGTTCGCCTGGGCCAAAGCCCAGTGCGCCTTTTTGGAGGAGCGATTCCCCCCGGAGGATATGGCGGAGGTCCGTGCCCGCTGCCATTGCGAGGCAGGGGCGGCTATGGCAAGGCGTATGCGGGGGTATTTGGAGAAATCCGCAGACTTGTCTGAGTTTGCCCGGATGTTTAACCAGCGGGAGAAGTATGTGTCCCTGGAGGCAGTGGAGGACGGGCTGTTGTTTATCTACCCCGAGTGCTACTGCTCCTGCGTCAAGCGTGTCCCAGAACCCATCTCCAGAACCTGGTGCCTGTGTACTCTCGGGCACATCCGCGGGCTGATGTCCCAGGTGCTGGACCGGGAGCCGCAGGTGGAGCTGCTGGAGACTATCAAGTCCGGCGGCGAGAGATGTGTAGTCAAAGTCTATATGTAAAAACTTGTTAAGGAGAATCCATATGTATAATTTTCCCATTGGCGTCCTGCTGGAGAGCTTCCAGCTGCCCACCCTGGAGGCGCTGGACAAGGCCCAGTCCCTGGGCATGAACGGCGTGCAGATCCGCGTAACAGACGGGGAGCTGGCACCGGAGAACCTGACCCCTGAAAAGCGCCGGGAGCTGCTGAAGGCCGTGAAGGACCGGGGGCTCACCGTCTCTGCCCTGTGCGGGGACATCGGCCGCTTTGACGACCCGGAGATCAACCCCGGCCGGATAGAGCGCAGCAAGCGCATTTTGGACCTGGCCAAAGAGCTGGAAACCAATGTGGTGACCACCCATATCGGCGTGGTGCCAGGGGACAGCAGCCATCCCCGGTACGCCATTATGCAGGATGCCTGCGGCGAGCTGGCCCGGTACGCGGACTCTCTGGACGCCCACTTTGCCATTGAGACCGGTCCGGAGACGGCCGCCACCCTCAAGGGCTTCCTGGACGGCCTGCACTCCACAGGCGTGGCGGTAAACCTGGACCCCGCCAACTTCGTGATGGTTACCGGAGACGACCCGGTGCAGGCGGTACACACCTTGAAGGACTACATTGTCCACACCCACGCCAAGGACGGCCGTCGGCTGCGGTATGTGGAGCCGGAGATTGTCTACGGCCTGGCGGAAGAGGACATGCTGGGCAGCAGTTCTTTCATCGAGCTGCCCCTGGGCCAGGGCGATGTGGACTTCCAGAACT
This sequence comes from uncultured Oscillospiraceae bacterium, assembly GCA_910588415.1. GTDB lineage: Bacteria > Bacillota > Clostridia > Oscillospirales > Acutalibacteraceae > Acutalibacter. The sequence goes on from CAJUPK010000001.1 coordinate 28,931, forward strand.
ACCTGAAAGCCCTGGATGACATTGGCTTCAAGGGCTTCCTGACCATTGAGCGGGAGGTAGGGGACGATCCGGCCAAGGATATTGCCACGGCGGTGGATTTCCTGCGGGAATTGATCAAATAAATCGAAAACAAGCGCAAAAACTTTGGGAGAAAAGGGGGCTTTCCTTTTCTCCCATTTTTTGATACAATATACCAGTAACGCAAATAAGCAGGCACAGGGGGTGGAAGAGGCCCGGGAGAATTTTTCCGGGTCTCTGCCGCCCCCTGTGGACACTGCGGTGCGCTTTGCATATTTGCATAAAAGAAAGGAAGTGCTGTTTATGAGCAAAAACTCCCAGGCCCCCTCCCAAAACCGCATGGGAACGGCCCGAATGCTGCCGCTGATCTTGTCGATGGCCCTGCCGGCCATGTTCTCCATGCTGGTGCAGGCCCTATACAATGTTGTGGACAGCTATTTCGTCTCACAGGTCAGCGAGAAGGCCCTGGCCGCCGTATCCCTGGCCTTTCCCATCCAAAATCTGCTTATTGCCTTTGCGGTAGGCACGGCAGTGGGCGTCACCTCTCTTATCTCCCGGCGGCTGGGCCAGGGCCGGCGGGAAGAGGCGGGCGCTGCCGCTGTCCATGGAATTTTGCTGGGAATCGCCACCTCCCTGGCCTTCGCGGTATATGGGGCGTTTTTTACCACCCCTTTTTTCCAGATGTTTGAGTCAGACCCGGAGATCGTGGCCATGGGCGACCAGTACATCTCCATCTGCTGTGTGCTGTCCTTTGGCAGCTTTGTGGTGGTGATGATCGAGAAAATCCTGCAGGCCACGGGCAATATGTTCTGGCCCATGATTTTCCAGCTGGTGGGGGCCATGATCAATATTCTCCTGGACCCGGTGTTCATCTTTGGCTGGTTTGGCCTGCCCGCCATGGGCGTGGCTGGCGCGGCAGTGGCCACGGTAGGGGGGCAGATCCTCTCCATGGTGTTCAGCGTGGTGGTGCTGGCAGTACGGCCCCATGAGATCAAAATCAGCTTTAAAGGCTTCCGGCCGGACTGGGAGACCATCAAAAACATATACGCGGTGGGCCTGCCCGCCATTGTGATGCAGGCCATTGGCACAGTGATGAATATGGCCATGAATGCCATCCTCTCGGGCTTTTCCACGGTCGCCTATACGGTGTTTGGGCTGTATTTCAAGCTGCAGTCCTTTGTGTTTATGCCAGTGTTCGGCCTCACCCAGGGGTTGCTTCCCATTATGGGCTTTAACTATGGGGCCAAAAATAAGAAGCGCCTGCTCTCCGCGCTGACCCAGGGCTGCCTGATCGCCCTGGTGATTATGACGGCAGGGATGCTGGTGTTTTTGCTGCTGCCTGCCCAGCTGCTGGGCATCTTCAATGCTTCGGCCGAGCTGCTGGCGATTGGCGTGCCAGCCCTGCGGATCATCTGCACCTGTTTCCTGTTCGCGGCCCTGGGCATTGTGTCCTCCACACTGTTCCAGTCCGTGGGCAAAGGAACTTACAGCCTGGTGGTGTCTTTAATGCGGCAGCTTGTGGTCCTGGTGCCAGTGGCCTGGGTGCTGGCCGCGGCCACTGGCCAGGTAAATGCGGTTTGGTGGGCTTTCCCCGTGGCGGAGACTGTATCGCTGGCCGCCAGCGTGGTCTTCTATCTGTGGCTGTATAAACGGGAGATTAAAAACCTGGCCCCTGGCAAGGCATAAAAGGGCTGGCTGCAAGGATAAACCGCTTCCCAACAGGGCATACTGAAACTGGCTGGAAGAAAAATAAAATAATAACGATTCCTACTTTACAAATGCTGGAAACTGTGGTAAGATAGATGAGCGGGGAAAGGATGTGGCGCAGTTGGAGGAGAAGCGGGAAAATTTCAGCCGGAAACGGCAGGCGGTTTTGACCGCTTTACAGGAGACAGGCGTGCATCCCTCGGCTGAGTGGATCTATCAGCAGCTGAAGCCCCAGTACCCGGACCTGAGCCTGGCCACGGTCTACCGCAACCTGAACCGCTTTTGCCAGGCAGGACAGGCGGTGCGCGTGGGTGTGGTGGACGGCCACGAGCGCTTTGATGGAAAGGTGTCGCCCCATGCCCACCTGATTTGCTCCTGCTGCGGCCAGGTGGTGGATGTGTGGCAGGGCCTGCCCAACCCGGAGGAGTTGGAGAGAATTGCGGCAGACACCGGATGCCAGATTCAGGGGGCCAGCCTGATCTTTGCGGGGCTGTGCCCGGCTTGCTCCCAAGAACAGGAGTGTAAAGATGGAACTTCGAAAAATCACTTTTGAGAATGTGGACAGCCTGACAGCTATGTCTGTCCGAGAGGACCAGAAAAGCTTTGTGGCGCCCAATGTAGCCAGCCTTGCCCAAGCGTATGTGGCGGCCAGTAATGGCCATGGAGTAGAAGCCTTTGGCCTCTACCATGAGGACAAGCCTGTGGGTTTTGTTATGTTCAGCTACGGCAGCCTGGGGGATTGGGACGATCCGCCTATTGCCGCGGGAAACTACTGCCTGTGGCGGTTTATGATTGACCAGAAGTACCAGGGCAGAGGGCTGGGGAAAGAGGCCATGCAGGTCTGTATGGAGTATGTGCAAAGCCTGCCCCTGGGCCCAGCAGAAGCCTGCTGGCTCAGCTACGAGCCGGAGAATACGGTGGCAAAGGCCCTGTACCGCCAATTTGGGTTTGAGGAAAACGGCCAGTTGTGCGGGGAAGAGCTTGTGGCCGTGCGGAAGCTGTAAAGGTAGCGGCTTCCGGCAAAAAGCCAGTCAAATCGCGCCGCTGGTTGGGTTTGCGGCGCTTTGAATAAATACTAATTTTGGAGGAATGATTGCTATGAAGAAGTTTGTTTGCAGCGTCTGCGGTTATGTACACGAGGGCGATTCCGCTCCCGAGAAGTGCCCTGTATGCGGCGCGCCTGCTGAGAAGTTCAACGAGCAGGCCGGCGACATGGCCTGGGCTGCCGAGCATGTGGTAGGCGTGGCCAAGGGCGTCAGCGAGGAGATTCTGGAGGGCCTGCGCGCCAACTTCCAGGGCGAATGTACCGAGGTGGGCATGTACCTGGCCATGGCCCGTGTGGCCCATCGCGAGGGCTATCCGGAGATTGGCATGTACTGGGAAAAGGCCGCCTATGAGGAGGCCGAGCATGCCGCTAAATTTGCGGAGCTGCTGGGCGAGGTTGTTACCGACAGCACCAAGAAGAACCTGCAGATGCGTGTAGACGCGGAGAACGGCGCCACGGACGGCAAGACCCAGCTGGCCAAGCTGGCCAAGGAGCTGGGCCTGGACGCCATCCATGACACCGTCCACGAGATGGCCCGGGACGAGGCCCGTCACGGCAAGGCTTTCAAGGGCCTGCTGGAGCGGTACTTCCAGTAAGGGGAAGCAGAATGCTGGATATTAAGGAAAAGATCGAAGAGCTGGTAGAGCGAATCAAGAGCGACAAGGAGCTGCAGGAGGGCTTTTTAAAAGAGCCCATCCCCACTCTGGAAAAGCTGTTGGGCGTAGATCTGCCGGAAGAACAGCTGAAGCAGATTGCCGAGGGCGTGAAAGCCAAGATCAACCTGGACAAGGCAGGGGATTTTATCGGCGGACTGTTCGGCAAAAAATAAAGAGAGCAAAGCGAGGTACAGGCAATGGACAAGTATGTATGTCCCTGTGGTTACGTGTACGACCCCGCTGTGGGCGACCCGGACAACGGCGTAGCTCCCGGCACCCCCTGGGAGCAGGTCCCGGAAGATTGGGTCTGCCCTGTGTGCGGTTTGGGCAAGGATTCCTTTGAGAAGGAATAAAAGATAGGCAACTAAAAACACCGTGGAAGCTTCAGGTCTTCCACGGTGCTTTTTGCTTGGGGCTTTGCCCGCACTGTAAAGAAGAGAGTGCCGGAGACTGGCACTCTCTTCTTTTAGGAAACACGACGGGAAACTGGCATAGCCGATTCTCTGCCTGCGTTACCATTCTGTTTGTCATTCTGGGGCTGGCCGCAGCTGGGAAACAATCACCCAAGAGAGGCCAGGTAAGCTTGGAAACCACCCAGGTCGGTCAAGGAGAAGCCCATATCCATCAGGTGCAGCTGCCAGGTAATCACGCCCAGCTGAGTACAGGCATTGGCGGCATTTTGGGCCGCAGTATTGCTGATAGTCGGCCCAGACCGCTTGACAAAGGTCAGCTTTGTGTTTTTGGTGTAGGTAGCGGGGTTCAGACTGGCGGCCATAATCAGGTCACTGCTGCTGACACTGGTTCTGAATATGAAGACAATGGGCCTGGCCGCAGACCCCGCGGAGAGGTCGTGATACATTCCAACGCCACCCGCAGAGGTACCGGTAGAGCTGGCGGAGAAGAAGTACAGCCGGTTCTCACTCTTCTGGTATTCGATGGTCGAGACAGTGTCCTCATAGCTGTATTTTACCTCGCGGTTGCCGTCTTCGTTGAGAGTGCCATGGGTGGAGATGTAGTTGACCAGCTGCTGCAGCCGATTGCCAGGGGTGGGCGGAGCGGTAGGCGTGGGCTGCGCTGTGGGGCTGGTGTCCGGAGTAGGAGTAGGCGTGGCAGGGGGCGTATTGCCGCCTTCGGCCTCGTTGTTGCTATAGGAGAAGAACTTGATGCTGACCGCATTGTCCATAATATCCTTCTCAATATACTTGTATTTCAGGATATTATAGGGCACGCCTTCTGTCACTCTCTCTGTAAACCATTCGTTGCCCAGCACCCGGCCGTCGGCGTCATAGAAGTAAAGCCGGAAGTCAGCGCTGTCGTCTCCGGTCACAGTGCCCTGCATACTGGCATATACCTTATAATCATCGCCAGAGTCCTCGATTTTTGTGAACACCAGGGAGGTGATCTCGTTCACCGCCCAGATTCTGTCGCTGGAATAGTACCGGGTGATGGTCATGGGGCCATACTCATGGCCAATGACTGGCACCGAGAAAGCCAGCGGGGCCTTTACGCGCACCGTGCAGGAGGCAGAGACGCTGCCAAAGCTGGCGGTGACATAGGTTGTGCCCTCGCCCACAGCCGTGACTGTGCCGTTGCTGTCTACAGAGGCCACAGAGGGAACTGAGGATTTCCAGGTCAAATCCACCTGGGCGTCAGCGGGGGTGATGCTGGGTGTAAGGGTCAGTGTCTCGCCTGTGGTCATCTCCACATCTGTCTCTGAGAGGACAATGGATTCCACCTTTACAGGCGGCTCTGGTGTGGGGGTAACAGTGGGCGTGGGGGCTGGCGTGGGCTTTGGCACCGCGCCGGAATCCTGCAGGGTCTGCAGCAGGGTTTTGTTGCTGCCCTTGGGCTTGGTGTTCAGGGCGTTGTAAGAGACCAAAGCCACATCGCCACGGGTAAATTTAGAGGTGGCATTGTACTGGCCCTGGGTAATCCCCAGGCGGTCAGACAGCTCAAAGGACTTGTTCCACTGGAAATCTTTATCCGACTGATAGCCCAGGGCCCGTAGGATAAAGGTGATGTACTGGGGAGCGGTAACAGCCCGCTGGCCCCCAAAGCTGGTGGGGGACATGCCGTTGGTCAGGCCGTTCTTGTGGGCATACCCTACATAGGGGCTGGCCCAACTGGCCACGTCCTTATAGGGGTGCGGCAGATTGGCTTTTTTGGCCTCGGTCTCTTTGCCCAGAAGGCGCACCAGCATGGTGACAGAATCATGCCGGCTGGGGGCACGGTCCAGCTCAAACCGGGGGGACCCGTCTGGGTTAACGCCCGTACCGTTGAACAGCCCCAGCTCATGCAGGGCGTCTGCGGCAGCTGTGGCCTGTGGAGTAGCGGCAAAGGCCATAGGCATGGCCGAGACCACCAGCAGCACAGCCAGCAGCACAGAAACAAGCTTTTTCATGGGAATCAGAACTCTCCTTTTTGGTATAGTTTGGAACTGGTTCCATTATAGTACAAGGAGGTATACAAGTCAAGGGGACCCAATGGTTTTCCACCATTTTTGTATGTTTTTTATAAATAGGGGAGGGTGTTTTATGGGAAGATACAAAACCGCACAGCCAGTCATCTGCCAGCCGCGCGGTTTCACAGGGAATAGAAAAGAGTATGTAATTATGGAATAGGGCCTAGTCGCAGAGCAGAATGGCCATGTGGGCCAGGCTGGCGTTGTCCCGCTCAAAGAACTGGTCCCGCAGAAAGGTCTGCCGGGTATAGTTGTGGACCAGTTCCCGGCTGGTCAGAACAATCTGGCGGAAGAGTTCGGCCCGGTCTCCTGCGGCGCCCTCCCGGCAGCTCATCACGGCCATAAAGTGGTATAAGGAGTACAGGTTGCAGAAATTCACATAGTCCTTCCACATCTCTTCCATGGTGGCGGTGTGGGGCATACGGAGGTGGAAGAACAGGGTGACCATCAGGTTTTCCATAAAGTAGTCATAGTCCTTGAAATTCTCCTGATACCGGTCCCGGGCCTGCTGGTAGACATCCATGGGAATGGTCAGGTTGGTGGTGCCCGGGTGGAACTCCAGATGCAGGGCTTCAAATATGCTGCTGCGGTTCGCAATAAACTCCGGGTCCTTGCTCACAATGGCCAGTAAGGTGCGCAGGCAGCCGCTAAGCACCACCAGCCGCTCTGTAATGCCCGTGGGCAGCATGTTGCTTGGGTCCACATTTTCCGGCAGCAGAACAGCCCGCTCCATCCAGCGCTGGATGTCCCCATGGGAATGGGCCAGCTCTTGCAGGCCCATTCCCATAATCAAAATCCGTTGACCCAGAGGGAACCGGCGGTCCTGCAGCCGGTCGATGCACCACTCCCGTACAACGGGAAACCACAGGGCTGTGGCTTCCTCCTCGGAAAAGATGATCTGCTGCTGGTCCTTTGTGGGAAGAGGGTCCGAGCGGAAGTCGATTCCCTCCGGCAGGTCCCACAGCAGGGCCAGCACAGCCTCGCAGCTGGGGGAGAGGGAGCGCTCCAGATAGCCGGAGGGTTTGCGGGCTTCAGAGCGGGGATAGACCTGGCAGATGTAGGGAAGGGCCTCGTGGCCTTTTTCAGCCTGCAAAGCGCACAGGCAGTCGTCCCGCAGCAGCGGGCAGCTGCCGCTGCCAATTACAAACTCTCCATAATGCCCGGTCTGGGCGCTTCTTTCCCCCCGCAGCCGCCGGAGACCGCCCTTCATGCGCTGGTTCAGGTCCTCAGAGCCCTGCTGGCGTTTTAAGGAGAGATAGTCTTTTTTGTCAAAGGTGATGTTCCAGCCTTTGCAGCAGCTCAGCTGGCAGTCTGCCGCCAGACAGTGAAAATCGTCATAATACGCGGGGCGCAGGTCCTTGTCCACCAACACCATTTTCGTTTGCTTTTCGGCCATAAGGCCACCGCCTCTCTTTCCATTTTGTCAATAGAAAGGACGGACAGAAGTCCGCCCTTGGTCTCAAATATGGGATTTTGCCATAGGTCCACGCTATCCTATTTCATATATCGGCCGCTTTTTAAAAATATTTAGGGCTTGTTCCGGGTTTGTTTGAAAATAGAAAAAATACCGGTTTTTTGAACAGGGCACGGCATTTGTGATTTTTCAAACAGCTTCAGGCGAGGAAAGGGGGAAATACCCGAAATTTTTTAAAATCTGCAACAACATCCCCCTAAACCGTATTCTTATAAGTGAAGCGCAAAACCGGAAGAGGGGGAACAGGAAAGGAGGCGGACATTCCGGCAGGAGAAAAGCATTGCGGGCCCTGCAAGGGGCTTTGCTTCTGGAAAGCGGCCGTTGGGTTTAAAAAACAGTGGAAGAGGAAGGAGAGATACATCATGAAAAAATGGATGGGTTTTTTATTGGTTTCTTTGATTTGGGCAGGGATGGCTGTGCTGCTGGCAGGCTGCGAGGGGAAAGAGGCTGCCCCTCTGCGCATCTGCCTGGACGTGGAGGAGAAAACCATGAACAGCTCTACAGAGCGCACCTTTCAGCGGATTTTAGAGGATATAGAGGAAGACGGAGGCCCAGCTGGGGTGCAGGTGGAGTATATCCCCCGGGATGGCGTGGAGCGGGAGACGGCGCTCACCCGCCTGCGCACAGAGGTGATGGCCGGGGAAGGCCCGGACCTGTTCCTGTTCAGCACCAGCTACTGGCGGGGAGAGAGCGTGTTCCCCATGCCGGAAAAAGCTATGTACAACGACCTGTTCCTGCCCTTGGACTCCTATATAGAAAAGGCGAGGTTTGCCTGCTGGGAGGATTTTAACCAGGCTGTTCTTGAGGCAGGCCGCACAGAGAAGGGCCAAATGCTGGTGCCCCTCTCCTACACCTTCCCGGTCACCTGCTTCCGCCGGACAGAGGCTGGGCACACGCCCGCCAGGGATATCACCTGGCAGGACATGCTGGACGGGGGCGACCCGGTGCTGGAGGCAGCGGCCATCCTGGGGGGCGGCGGGGACAATAATCTCAGCACTCTGGGCAACCCCAATTTTGACGGGATTTTCGGCCAGCTGGCGGATTATGCCAGGGAGGAACTGCTGTTTACCGGGGAGGAGCTGGCGGACTGTGTTCAGCGGCAGGTCCGGCTGTATGAGGAGGAAAACGGGGAGAGCACTGCCCAACTGCCCAGCTATTTTCAGAGCTATGCCTATCCGGGCTTCTTCTCCCGGGGGGACAGCATGACGCAGAAAAACCCCATCAAAACCGGAGAGGAGCTGACGGTCATCCCGGCCTACAGCAAAAACGGCGGTGTAACAGCCACTGTGTTCCACTACGCCTGTATAAGTGCCAGCACCAAGCACGGGGAAGAGGCCTTTTATGTGCTGGATTACCTGCTGCGCCGGGATAAGGACAGCTATACTCAGGATTTTACTGACCTGTTTCTGTTTACCAACATGAACGGCCTGTCCATTGACACAGGCGCGCCCCTTGCCAGCATTGCCTATGACCAGCCTATCAGCGATGAAAACAAGGCTGCCCTGGACAGGGCGGTGGACAGCATCACAGCGGTGAACATCCACGGCAAGCTGAACAAAATGCTGGCAGAACTGTACTCCCGCTGTGAAGGGATCCAGCTGGGCGCCGAAGAGGGAGACTTGGCGGAACAAATCCAAGAGACCTACCGGGTGATGCAGATGGAGCTGGCCGAATCCTGAGCAGCGCGGGGAGAGGGCTGCTGTTCCATATCCTGCTGCCGCCCATAGGATAGGCCCCGGCGCGTTGCTTGGAAGATGGGCGGGGGTGGGCCGCTGTTGGGCACTTTGTGCCCAAAGCGCTACTCTGCTAGGCGGCGCTCTCTTTGTGGTCTACACAGGAGTATGTGTGTATGCTAGCTCTGTTTCCCCACTCTTTGTACAGCGCCGCCTGTTAAGGGCAAGGTCGTGGGACGCTGTCCCACCCCCTGCAAGGGGAACCAGTTCCCCTTGACCCCTTTCTTGGCCATCACCCAGCCAACATAGAACCACAACCTGTTCCCACCCAACTACCCCAGAGCCACCCAGGTAGGAGTTTCGCCAGCCTTTTCAAAGGCTGCGGGGTGTGGCAGGCGGGAAGGGTGTTCCGGAAACAGAAAAAATTATAAAAAATTTGCAAAATCCCTGCAACCTTTTGGAGAAAAATGGATTCTTTCTTATATATGGGGTGCTTATAGCCAGCGGGGCTCAGCCGTGGTGAACAGGACAGCGGCAAAGCCCTATGCTTGCTATAGGCCTATCAGGAAGAGGGATACATATGCGGATGAGAACGATTGGATGGATTTTGACGGCTGCCTGCCTGGTCTGGCTGCTGTGCCTGGGCCTTGCGGGCTGTGAGAGCGGCGGTACCTCCCACGCCGCGCCGGAGAACGGCAACATGGCCGAAGCAGAGGACAGCGCCGGAGAGGTCCAGCGGCCCCAGGTGCATGTCTGCATTGACCTGGGCGTGCTGCTGGACCAGAAAGAGCTCTCTAAGATACTGGACCGGATTCCCGGGGCAGGGGAGAGCTTTGACCTGCTGACCGAGTGTCTGCCCCACCGGGGGCCCCAGCGGGAGAAGCGGCTGGAGGAGATCCGCGCCCAGCTGGCGGCCGGGGCGGGGCCAGATTTGCTCCTCTGCGCTCAGGATCGCCTTTCCCAGACAAATATCTTGGACGGAGAGACGTTCTATCCCCTGTTTCCCTTCCCAGAGCGGGCTATGGCCAAGGGGGTCTTTCTGCCTCTGGACGGCTATATAAAAAACGCCCAGTACATGGACTGGGACAAACAGCTGTCTGCGGTCATGGAGGCGGGGAAGAGCCGGGACGGCCAGTGCCTGGTGCCCATCCTCTATACCTTCGACGCCATGGCCTTTCCCAAAGAGGACTACACCCTGACAGAGAAGCTGCCCATCACCTGGGAGGAGATGCTGGAGAGCCAGGACCCCCTGGTGCTGAAAACAGCCTATTTCAGCTATGCCTACGCCCCTTTCCGCCAGGTGGTGGACGGTGAGACGGGGCAGTTGGCCATCACCCAGGAGGAGCTGGCCCAGCGGTTCCGGCAGAAGAAGGAGCTGGAGGCCCGGATGCTGCGGGGAGAGTTCTCCTTTATCCCGGTCGTTCAGCAGCAGGAGGGAGAGGAAACCCCTGCTGTTCCCTATATCGTTTCCTGCGACAGCCTTTTTGTCATCGATGTTAGGGAGGAGATGTTCCTGGCGGATACAGTGGATTACATCATGGTTCCCTGCTACAACGATGCTGGCGGCGTCACCGCCAGGGTGTGCGCCTTTGGGGGCGTCAACCGCCATGCCCGGCAGCCGGAATATGCCTTCCGGGTGCTGGACTTTCTGATGCAGGACCGGATACAGCAGAAAGGTTTTTTTCTAAGCGGCCGTTTCAATGGCTTTGTCACCAGCAAAGAGCTGGGCCAGCAGGAGGGCGGCCTGCTGGTGAACGGCCGGGGCCTGAACTCGTGGAATTTCAGCCAGTTCCGCCAGATGCAGGAGCAGATCGACACGGCCCGCTTCCTCTGCGATATGGACCAGGAGATTCAGGAGGCCTGTATATACCACATGTATGAAAACGGCCAGGAGGAAGAAACGGCCCAGGAAATCTGCGCGGCCGCTGCCAAGAAGCTGAGCGAAAGCTGAGCTGCCCAGGCTTTGTGCTTACAAGGATTTCAGAGGGGATGAGAGAGTGATGAAAATGAGAAAAACCAGGTCTGCCCTCCAGGGCTGGCTGCTGGTCGCGCCCTTGCTGGCAGGCTGCCTTTTGTTTTACGCCATTCCGTTTGTGCTGGTGGTGCAGGATTCCCTGTCAGCAGGCGGCAGCTTTGTGGGCCTGGCCCATTACCAGAATATAATAGGAAACGGGCTGTTTCGGCTGGCCTTTGGCAACACCCTGCGCTTCCTGGCAGCGGCGTTGCCCGCGGTGATGGTGCTGGCCTATGCCACTGCTCTGCTGATGCGCCAGTATGCCAGCAGGCACAAACTGCTCAAGTCCGTGTTTTTGTTCCCCTACATCATGCCTGTGGTGGGCACGGTGATCTTGGTAGAGCTGCTTTTTGCCCCGGGCGGCCTCGCTGCCCGGGCCCTGGGCCTGCCAGATTGGCTGGGCGGCCCAGGGGCCTTCTGGGTGATGTTGCTTTTGTACCTGTGGAAGAATACCGGGTACAGCGTGATTCTGCTGCTGGCCGGGCTGGTCACCATTCCAGAGGAACAGTACGCGGCCGCTGGTTTAGATGGGGCTGGCCCTTGGCAGAAGTTTTTCTTTGTCACCACGCCCCAGATGTGGTACTCGGTGTTCTTTGCCCTCATCTTCTCGCTGGTCAATGCCTTCAAGTGCTTCCGGGAGATTTTTCTGATTGGCGGCACCCATCCCCATGAGAGCGTCTATATGCTGCAGCATTTTCTCAACAACAGCTTTGAAAATCTCAACTATGCCAAGCTGTCCGTGGCGTCCGTGCTGCTGCTGCTTGTGGTGCTGGGGATGTTTGTGATATTTTATGGGTTTGTCCGCAGGAAGGAGGACTTCCGGGCATGAAAAAGACCTCTTGCCTCTCCTATGCCAGCGGGTTTGGGGGACTGCTGCTGGCGTTTATCTCCATAGCCCCTTTTGGCTATGTGCTCGTCTCCAGTTTCCTCCCATCCGGCGGCCTGGCCTTTGAAGCCTACTACGACGTGTTTTTAGGCTCGCCCCAATACCTGCTGCGGTTTTGGAAGAGCATGGGCCTCTGCCTGGGCATTGTGGCGGGCCAGCTGGCGGTGTCTGTGCTGGCGGGATACGGATTCGCCAAGTGCCCGTTCAAGGGCCGGGATACCCTGCTGTTTGTGCTGATGATTCTCATGGTGCTGCCCCTGCAGGTTACCCTGGCCCCTAACTACATCATGCTGGACAAGCTGGGCCTGCTGGACAGCTATTGGTCCCTGCTCCTCCCGTCGGTCTTCGCCCCTCTGGGCGCATTTATCCTGACCCAGAGTTTCAAGTCAGTCAGTGATGCCATTATAGACGCCGCCAAGCTGGATGGCTGCGGCCTGCCCCGGCTGCTGGCAAAGGTGGTGCTGCCCATGAACGCCAGCGGGCTGGTCTGTGTGGCCCTGCTCTCCTTTCTGGATGGCTGGAACATGGTGGAGCAGCCCATCGCCTATTTAAAGGATTTCCAGCGGTATCCCATAGCGGTAGCCCTGGCCTATGTGCCGCCCAGCGACCCCACTTTGCAGCTGGTGTGCTGTGTCCTGGTGGCCCTGCCGCCCCTGTTTCTGTTCACTTACTTCAACCGGGAGCTGGTGGAGGGCATTGTGCTGGCAGAGATGAAATAGAGGAGGAAAGGGTATGAAGAAAAAAGCGCTGTGCGTCTTTATTCTGCTGTTTTGGGCTGTGGGGGTCAGCACCTTTCTCTCCGGCAAGGTTCAGGAGGAGATGATCCCCCAGGTGACAATTTTAGAGCCCTCCATAGAGGAGAGGGCGCTGCCCATGGACTGCCTGTTTTTGGACGAGACGGGAATGCACCTCTACAGTGTCTACGAGGGAACCGGCTGGGAGGCTGGGACCCGGGTGCGGGAGGAGGACCTGAGCGGCTGCGAGCTGGGGGAGAACGGGATCCTGGTTACTGGCTGGAATCCCTATGTGCAGTACGCCTCTAAGCCCCTGACGCCTGGGACGCTGGTGGAGGTGAAGAAGAGCGCGGACAAACAGCCGGACCACTGGCTGGCGGTGTTCCCGGAAGAGGCCCCGGTACTGGACCAGCTGCCCGAAGGAGTGAGCGTGGCAGAGAGGAACAGCCATGTGGTGCTGCTCTCCTTGGAAGAGGCCCAGCAGCCCTATATGGATGGCCGGGCCAAAAGCATGATTCCCAGCTTGGAGGGGGCGTGGGTGTACAGCTTCCAGGAGATGGAGCAGTTTCTGGACTGCCTGGCCCCTCTGGGCCTGCTGGCAGCCCTGCTGACCGCCCCGGTGCTGCTGTGGGCCTGCTCCTGCTTTATGGCCCGGGAGGCTGGGAAGAACCGGGTGTTCCTGCTGGTCAACCTAGGCGTCGGCCTGGCGCTGACTGCCTGTGTGCCGCTGGTGCTGGGGGCCATTGACCTGCCCTCCTCCCTGCTGCCCAGAGAGCACATCACAGACCTCGGCTTCTTTGCCCAAGAGTACAGCCGCTTCTTCCAGGCCCTGACCAGCTTTGCGCCGCCAGCCTCTGCCACTGGCCCCCTGGCGCCCAATCTGCCCCAGTCTCCGGCAGGCCAGGCCATCATTCACTATAGAAATTCCCTGCTGATGCGGCCAGTGCTGTGGATGAGCCTGGGATTTGTGTTCCCCCTGCTGGTCATTCTAACAGAAAGGGGGATCATGATCTGGAGGAACAGGCCGAAAATCCAGTAAAGCCTTGCCTTTTCTCCGGCCTTATGGTACACTGTACACGGCGCGGACCGGGATGTTTCATATAGTTTATAAGGCCGTGTACAGGGAGTTTCCTCCCCTCGTGTGAAACACTCGGTTTTCGCTTTGCGAAAATGCGGAGAAAACTCCCCGGGCTTAGGGGTGAGAGGGACACGGCGCGGACCGGGATATTTAATTATAGCTTATAAGGCCGTGTACAGGGAGTTTCCACCCCTCGTGTGAAACGCTCGGTTTTCGCTTTGCGAAAATGCGGAGAAAACTCCTCGGGCATAGTGGTAAGAGGGACACGGCGCGGACCAGGATATTTAATTATAGCTTATAAGGCCGTGTACGGGGAGTTTCCTCCCCTCGTGGGAAACACTCAGTTTTCGCTTTGGGAAAATGCGGAGAAAACTCCCCGGGCTTAGGGGTGAGAGGGACACGGCGCGGACCGGGATGTTTCATATAGCTTATAAGGCTGTGTACAGGGAGTTTCATTTTTCGCTTTGTAAGTGTGCAGAGAAAACTTCCCAGACAAGCATAGATAGCATGAATATAATTAAGGAAAAGGAGAGGATTGCCTATGAATGGAACATATGACAACGAGAGCTTTTTCCAGCGCTACGCGGAAATGCCCCGCAGTAAGGACGGCCTGTCTGCCGCTGGGGAATGGCAGCAGCTGAAGGCGCTGTTCCCCCCGGTGAAGGGTCTGCGGGTGCTGGACCTGGGCTGCGGCTATGGCTGGCACTGCGGATTCGCCGCCCAGCAGGGGGCAGCCCAGGTGTTGGGGCTGGATATCAGCGGGAAGATGCTGGCAGAGGCCCAGCGGCGCAACGGGTGCCCGTCCATAACCTACCGCCTGTGCGGTATCTGTGAATATGAGTACCCAGAGGAGGCCTGGGACCTGGTGGTCTCCAACCTGGCCCTGCACTATATAGAGGACTTGGACCAGGTGTTTGCTCAGGTATGGCAGACGCTGGCCCCAGGAGGCCGCTTTCTGTTTAACATCGAGCACCCGGTGTTTACCGCCGGAGTGGGGCAGGACTGGGTCTATTCGCCGGATGGGCGCCCCCTCTACTGGCCGGTTGACGGGTATTTCTCCCCGGGCGAGAGGTGTACAAGCTTCCTGGGGTGCCAGGTGGTCAAGCAGCACCACACCTTGACGCAGATTTTGATGGGACTGCTTAACACAGGTTTCATCCTGGAGGCAGTGGAGGAGGCCCAGCCTCCCCAGGAGATGCTGGACCAGCCGGGCATGGCGGACGAACTGCGCCGCCCTATGATGCTGCTGGTCAAAGCCGTGAAAAAGTAGAAAGGGCTTCGGCCATTGCCGGGGAAAGCGGCGTGAGACGCGAAGGAATAGCGCGGGCCTTTAGCTGTCCCAACCTCTGCCTGGCCTCTCGTCCGCCCAAGCCGCAGGGGCGAAAGAGCCCGCTTGGGGGCGGGAAATAGGGGAAATCCAGTTTTTTTGCAGAAAAAAGAAATTTTTTAAAAAAGCTATTGACAAAGAGGCTATAGGGTGCTATAATAAATGAGCGTTGAGGCGGTAAGCCTTCGCAAAGAATGGTGCGCAGGTATGGCGGAATTGGCAGACGCGTATGGTTCAGGTCCATATGAGGGCAACCTCTTGCAGGTTCAACTCCTGTTACCTGCACCAGAAACTCACTGTGATGGAAAATTCACAGTGAGTTTTCTTTTTGTCTCCAGTCTGCATACAAGACCCGCTTATGGCAGGACAGATTTTCCCATACATGGCAGGTAAACACAGCCTGCCATGCTATATATTGCATTTATGGTTGAAAAACTCCTGTAAATATGCTATAATGTCCGCAGGACATTCTGTAGAGCCAGACTGGCTCAACGATTTCCCAAGACGCAAAGCGATTTGCGGTCTTGTTATATTGTATATGAATATACATGACGCAACCTAAAAGTAGGATAGAACCAACCGGTCTGTGGGGGAGGGGCTGCCCCCTGCCAGGCAAAGCCAACGGTCCATTTGGCCGTGTGCTGCTTGGGGGCAGCCGCCATAGAGTGAATATAAGTATCCTGCGGATGCTGCCGCAGGGCGTAAGGGTAGAGGGTATTTGGAATGGGGAATGACATCGCGATCGACCTGGGGACCGCTAGGTTCAAGATCTATCAGGACGGCAAGGGCATTGTGCTCAATGAGCCGTCGATTATTGCTGTTGACAACATGACCGACGAGATCGTGGCCATTGGCAGCGAGGCTTACGGAATGTTGGGCCGCACTTCGGACCGGGTGACAGTGGCCAAACCTCTGTGCAACGGGGTGATCTCCGACCTGTCCCTGGCAGAGCATCTCATTGCCTACTACTTGCGGCAGGTGGGGCGCAGCCGGCTGTTCACCCCCCGGGTGGTGGTCAGTATTCCCTGCGGCGTCACCGAGGTGGAAAAGCGGGCGGTAGTGGACGCTATCGGCGCGGCCGGGGTGCGGAAGGTCTGCCTGATTGAAGAGCCGGTGGCCGCGGCCATTGGCGCGGGGGTGGATATCGCCGCGCCCCACGGCTGCATGATCGTGGACGTGGGGGAGGGCACCACCGACATGGCGGTGATCTCCCTAAACGGCATTGCCATTGCCAACTCCAC
Organism: uncultured Oscillospiraceae bacterium; assembly: GCA_910588415.1. GTDB lineage: Bacteria > Bacillota > Clostridia > Oscillospirales > Acutalibacteraceae > Acutalibacter. The sequence goes on from CAJUPK010000001.1 coordinate 45,245, forward strand.
CCACATTGCTGGGGGCGATTTCAACGAGGCCATCATCAAGTATGTGCGCCGGAAGTTCAGCCTGGTGATTGGCGACCGCATGGCGGAGGCGGCCAAAATGGCCATTGGCTGTGCCTATCCCCGGCGGCAGCTGAGTACCTATGTGCTGAAGGGGCTGGACGCTGTCAGCGGGCTGCCCACCACCACAGTGATGACCTCGGACGATATGATCGAGGCGCTGATTGAACCAGCCATTGCTATTGTGCGCACTGTGCAGGCCACGCTGGAGCTGACCCCGCCGGAGCTGCTGGCGGATATTTTTACAGACGGCATCTATCTCACAGGGGGATCGGCCAACCTGTATGGGCTGTCCATTCTGCTCTCCAAAAAGACAAAGATCCCGGTGGTGACCTTTGACAGCCCGGAAAACTGCGTGGTGACCGGGGCCGGGCGGGCTATCAAATACATAGATAAGCTGGACCGGGCCGAACATGGGCGCATCAACCCGCTGATGGCCTACACCTAAGGAGGTAAAAACAGAGGCGCAGTGAGTTTTGACTGGACGTCCCAGTAAGGGGGAGGAGAGCTGCTGGAGGCACTCTGCCAACTCCCGCGGTGGGGGAGCGGCACAGAGAGTGGCTGCCTCCGCTGTGCTGCGGGAAACCGGGCAAAGGTCAGCGCTCTTGTGTTCTGTCACAAAGCTTTAGGGCTTCAAAGGCGGACTGCGCCCCAGGGATATCCGGGCGTATAAATTAAGGAATTTGTAAGCTTCCGCTTCAGGGGAATGTAAGCCTTCTGCTATATGCTGAGTAAGCGAATTTACCTAGAATGAAAGGAACGTGTTTATGGATCGGCAGCCAGTCAAAAAGAAGTTCCCCTGGGCCCTGCTTTACATTGCCGCTACCATCGTGGCAGTGGTCCTGTTTGGCATATTTAACCGGGAGTTTGGCAATGTGTTCTATACCATCACCCACTTGACCCCTGGGTTTCTCACGGCCTCCGTGCTGGTTACGGTGGTGTTTTTCTTTTTTGAGGGCGGCATTATCCGCTTGCTGATGGGCAGCCAGAACATTCCCATGTCCCTGGGGGCCAGCATGAAGATTGGCCTGATCGGCATTTACTATTCCTACATCACCCCCAGCTCTACAGGAGGCCAACCCATGCAGGCGGCCTATCTGCGCCGGGACAAAATCCCAGTGGGGCTCTCCACCGCGGTGCTGATCATGAAATTTTTCTGCTATCAATGCGCTTTTGTGGCCTGCTCTCTGGTGTTTTTCTGCCTGATGTACGGGAAAATTTCCCGGGAAAATCCCACCATCCTTCCGTTTATCGTGGTGGGGCTGCTTGTCAACGGGCTCTCCATTCTGTTTTTTGGGTCCATGTTCTGCCGTCCTGTGCTGGGCGTCTTGTGCCGCTTTGCCAAATGGCTGGCGGGTAAATTCAAAAAGCTCTCCGCCCGGCTCAACGCCATGGAGACCATCGACCGGTTCGAGGCGGACTTTGACAGCTATACAGATGATTTTAAGGAGAAAAAGAAGGCGGTGGTTCAGGGTATTCTGCTGTCAGTCCCCCAGTTTATTCTGCAGATGAGCGTGCTTTACTTCATCTTCCGCTCTTTTGGCTACCGTCAGCCAGGTTATATAGAGATTGTGGCGGTGCAAAGCCTGCTGCAGGCTTCGGTGTCCTTCATGCCTATGCCTGGCGCTTCCGGCGCCCAAGAGATCGGCTTTTCCAGCTTTTTCAGGCCATACTTTGTAAACAATGACCTGTATGCCGCGGTGATGGTCTGGCGCTTCTTTACATACTACTTAGTGGTGATTGCCGGAGCCCTGCTGGTGGTGGCAGACCAGTTCCTGTACGAGCACCGGAGAAAAAAGCAGGCGTAAGCGGGAAGTTGGCTGTGAGATGGGTCCATATAGAAAAGTTCAGAAATGAAAAAGTCCCCCCTCCTTGTTGGGAGAGGGGACTTTTTGTCCGGTTTATTTGGCAATATCGCAGCCCAGTTCGTCAATCTTTTCCCGCAGCTTCAAAAAGTCTTCAAAGGCGGCGGGCTTCTGGGAGGGATTGCGAAGCAGGGCGGCTGGGTGCAGGGTGGCCATCATGAAGGTGCCGTTTTTCTCCAGAAAGACTCCGTGCTCCTTGGTGATTTTAATATCTGGCTTCATCATCCGCATGGCGGCCACCCGGCCCAAACAGACCACAATCTTGGGCCGCAGCAGGGCAAACTGGTTGCGCAGCCAGCCAATGCAGGCCTCTTGCTCGGCAGGGAGGGGGTCCCGGTTCTTAGGAGGACGGCACTTGACGATATTGGCAATATAGATGTTGCTGTGCCGGTCCAGGTCAACGGCGGCCAGGTATTTGTCCAGCAGTTGTCCACCCTTGCCCACAAAGGGCTCGCCCTGCAGGTCCTCGTTTTCGCCGGGTCCCTCGCCCACAAACATCACCTGTGCCTGGGGGTTCCCCACGCCAAAAACCACATGGTGGCGGTCCTGGCACAGGCCGCATTGGGTGCAGGAAAGACAGGCCCTTTGCAGGTCCTCCCAGTTGTTGAACATACCATCAGCTCCCTGGTTTCAAGATTGGCAGGCGAATCAGCGCAGGTGCCAGACGTCCTGCTCGTACTGGGCAATGGCTCGGTCAGAGGAGAAGAACCCGGCTTTGGCGATATTCACCAGCATTTTCTTTGCCCAGGCCTGGCGGTCCTCGTACTGGCCCAGCAGCCGCTCTTTGGCCTCAATATACTCTTTCACATCCAGAAGGGCCATAAACCAGTCCTTGCGGCTCATGTCCTTGTAGAGCCGCCCCAGGTTTTCCGGGTCGCCCAGCCGCATCAAAGTGGGGCTGATGATAAAGTCCAGCAGTTCTTCAATCTCCGGGTCCTCTGGGTAGTAGGCGGCGGGACGGTAACGGCCCTCGCCCTCTTTGTACAGGCGGATGACTTCATCGCTGGACTTGCCGAAGATGCAGATGTTCTCATCCCCCACCAGCTCATGAATCTCCACATTGGCCCCGTCCTCGGTGCCCAAAGTCACCGCGCCGTTCAGCATAAACTTCATGTTGCCTGTGCCGCTGGCTTCTTTAGAGGCCAGGGAGATCTGCTCGGAGATGTCGCAGGCAGGGATCAGCTTCTCCGCCCAGGTCACATTATAGTTCTCCACCATGCGTACCTCCAGCCAGGGGCTTACCTCCGGGTCTTTGGCAATCAGGTCGGAGAGGCAGAGGATCAAGTGGATGATATCCTTGGCAATAATATAGGCAGGCGCGGCTTTGGCCCCAAACAGCAGGGTCAGCTTCCGCACAGGCTTGTGCCCGGCCTTGATCTGCTTGTATTTCCAGATGATATACAGGGCGTTCATCTGCTGGCGTTTGTACTCATGCAGCCGCTTCACCTGGATATCAAAGATGGAATCCGGGTCCAGGCCTGTGCCGGATTTCTCCTTCATATATTCGCAGAGCTGGGCCTTCTTCTCCGCCTTGATGGCCAGCAGCCGGTCCAGGGTTTGGGGGTCATCCTGGAAAGCCAGCAGCTTTTCCAGCTCATCGGCGTTGTGCTTCCAGCCATCGCCGATCTTCTCTGTGATAA
>CAJUPK010000001.1:48816-54353 GCA_910588415.1 uncultured Oscillospiraceae bacterium
CTCTGGGTCGCAGTGCATCAGCCAGCGGCGGAAAGTGACGCCATTGGTCTTGTTGTTGAACTTCTCCGGGTAGATGTCTGCAAAGGGCTTCAGCTCCGCGTCTTTCAGGATGTCCGTGTGCAGGGCCGCCACGCCGTTGACAGAGAAGCCGTAGTGAATATCCATGTTGGCCATGTGGACCAGGTTGTTTTTGTCGATGATATAGAGGTTCTCGTTGGGATTTTCCTCGTCCTCCGCCAGCCCTTCCGGGGCGGGGTACTGGGCCCGCACCCGGCGGTCCAGCTCCTGGATGATGGGCACCAGGTCCGGCACAGCGGCCTGCAGGTAGTGCAGGGGCCACTTTTCCAGGGCCTCGGCCAAAATGGTGTGATTGGTATAGGCGCAGGTCTGGGAGACAATGGAGACCGCCTCGTCCATGTGGATGCCGTCCTTCTGCATCAGCCGGATCAGCTCCGGGATGATCATGGAGGGGTGGGTATCGTTGATCTGCACCACCGCGTGCTTGTGCAGGTCCCGCAGGGCATAGCCCTTGCCCGCCAGCTCTTTGATGATCAGCTGGGCGGCGTTGCTCACCATAAAATACTGCTGGTATACCCGCAGCAGACGGCCAGCGTCATCGCTGTCGTCGGGATAGAGGAACAGGGTCAGGTTGTGAGAAATGTCCTCTTTGTCAAAGTTGATGCCGTCTTTTACCAGGCTCTCGTCCACAGTCTCCAGGTCGAACAGGTGCAGGGTGTTGCGGCCGCCCTCGTAGCCGGAAACCGCCACATCGTACATTACGGACTTCACCGCGCCGCCCGGGAAGGGGACGGTAAAGCTTACGTCCGTTTTCTGGGCCCAGCCATTGGGAGCCTCCTTTGCGGGAAGCCAGCGGTCTGGGTGCTCATACTGCTTGTGGTCCCAGAAATTCTGCCGGAACAGCCCAAAGTGATAGAGCAGCCCCACCCCGTCCGCGGGCAGGTCCAGAGTGGCCGCAGAATCCAGGTAGCAGGCGGCAAGACGCCCCAGGCCGCCGTTGCCCAGGGAAGGTTCTGGCTCCATCTCTTCAATCTCTGAGAGCTTCTTGCCGGCCTCGGCCAGCAGCTGGCGCACCTCGTCAAAAAGGCCCAGGTTGATCAGGTTGTTGGACAGCAGCTTGCCCACCAGAAATTCAGCGGATACATAGTACAGCTTCCGGTCCCCGGTGATCCGGCGGGTTTCGGCCAGCCGTTCTTGGGTAAGCTCCAGCAGGGCCTGGTACAGCTCCTGGTTCTCAGTCTCCTTTAGATTTTTTCCGCCCAGCTTTTTTTCCAGTGCTTCCTTTACCGTCATTGGTCTCCTCCATTCTGGCCCGTCCGGTGATATCCGTGAGCCTTGCGATTTTTTTGGCTAAGTCTTTGTCATAAGCGCCCTTTTCCATGCGCCAGCTCCAGTTCAGGGGGCTCACGGTGGAGGGGGTGTTCATGCGGGCCTCGCTGCCCAGCTCCAGGTAGTCCTGCATGGGGATGATGCACAGGTCGCCCACGCTGGAAAGAGCTGCCCGGATCATGGCCCAAAGGCCGGCCTTCTCCTCCGTAAAGCCCAGATAATCCTGGGCCATCTCCAGGTCACCTTCCGGGGCGTGGCGGATCCAGCCCAAAGTGGTGTCGTTGTCGTGGGTGCCGGTGTAGACCACGCAGTGGTTCTGGTAGTTGTGGGGCAGGTAGCTGCTGTCCTCCCAAGAGGTAAAGGCAAAGTGCAGTACCTTCATGCCCGGATAGGTGCTGCGCTTCAGCAGCGTCTTCACCGCCGGGGTGAGATAGCCCAGGTCCTCCGCGATGATGGGCGCGCCGGGCAGCTCCTTGTTGATGGTTCCGATAAAGTCATAGCCAGGGCCCTTTACCCATTTGCCGCCCCGGGCAGTCTCGTCCCCATAGGGAACAGCCCAGTAGCTCTCAAAGCCCCGGAAGTGGTCGATGCGCAGCACGTCGAACATGCTCAGCTTGGCCTTGATGCAGCCAATCCACCAGGTATAGCCGTCCTGCTTCATTTTCTCCCAGTCATAGATGGGGTTGCCCCACAGCTGGCCGTCCTCTGAGAAGGCGTCCGGCGGGCATCCGGCCACCACGGTGGGCACATTGTTCTCATCCAGTTGGAACAGGCCGGGATTGGCCCAAATGTCGGCGCTGTCGCCGGATACATAGATGGGGGTGTCGCCAATAATAGAGATATCCTTTTTGTTGGCATACTTTTTTAGCTTTTCCCATTGTTTGAAAAATAGGTATTGGGTGAATACATGGAAATCAATCTCTTTTTTCAGAGCCTCCCGGGCCTTCTTCAAAGCCTCTGGGCGGCGCAGGCGAAGCCCTTCCTCCCACTGGGTCCAGGGGCGGCCCTGGTTCTCGGCCTTCAAGGCAGTAAACAGGGCGTAGTCCTCGATCCAAGCGGCGTTTTTGCGCCGGAAACGGTTGAGAGCCTTCTCTTTTTTAAAGTTTTCAAAGGCTTTGCGCAGCACAGGCTCCCGGCCCTGGCGCACGGCGTCATAGTCCACCCGGCCGGGGTCGCTGCCCCAGTCAGTGCGCTTCAGGCGCTTGGGTGTGAGCAGGCCGTCCTCGCAGAGCAGGTCCAAGTCGATGTAAAGGGGGTCTCCGGCAAAGGCCGAAAAGCTCTGGTAAGGGCTGTTGCCAAAGCCTGTGGGCCCCATGGGCAGCATCTGCCAGCAGTGCTGGTGGGCGGCGGCCAGAAAGTCCACCCAGTCCCGGGCGGCTTTGCCCAGGCTGCCCATGCCGTATTTAGAGGGCAGGCTGCTGACCGGCAGCAAAATGCCGGCCTGGCGGGTGATAGAAGAGCGGTTAGTTGGCATGATGGTTCCTCCCTGTGGAGATATTGTGGGGATATGGTAGAGACAGTATTTTATGAAAACAAAGGCGCGGCAGCTTGCCAGAGGCAATGCAGCGAAATGAAGAAAAACTCGGGATGTACGCTTTGCGTACCACTGCTAGCATAAAGAGACGCAGAGTCCAAGAGTTTTCCCTGAACTTTTGCGAAGCAAAAGCGAGCGCTTGGCGCGAAGAGGGAAAACTTGGGATGTACGCTTTGCGTACATTATAACACATCCTGCCCGTTTTTTCCAGATTTTTTCATCGGCATAAAAAATTTTTTGGCACACCACGGCAAATGCTATAAAGAGGAAGGGAAAAGGGCAGGATTTTTTGACGCCGTTGGGCAGGGAGACTTTCAACATTTTGAATGTAACGAAAAAAAGTTTTCATTAACCCCTTGCGCTTTTCTGGGATTTGTGGTAATATATAGATAGTTTTGCAGGATTGATTATAATAACTTGCATTTTGGAGGTAACGCGAATGTCTTATGTATCCAAGCAACTGGAGCTTTTGAAGGCCAAGAACGCCCATGAGCCGGAGTTTCTGCAGGCTGCCGAAGAGGTGCTCACCTCTTTAGAGCCGGTCATCGAATCGGACCCTAAGTACGAACAGGCGGGCATTTTGGAGCGCATCACCGAGCCGGAGCGCCAGATCATCTTCCGGGTGCCCTGGGTGGACGACCAGGGCAAGGTGCAGGTAAACCGGGCTTTCCGGGTCCAGTTCAACTCCGCCATTGGACCTTACAAGGGCGGCCTGCGGCTGCATCCTTCGGTTAACCTCTCTGTCATCAAGTTTTTGGGCTTTGAGCAGATCTTTAAAAACAGCCTGACCGGGCTGCCTATTGGCGGCGGCAAGGGCGGCAGCGATTTTGACCCCAAGGGCAAGTCTGACCGGGAGGTGATGGCCTTCTGCCAGAGCTTTATGACCGAGCTGTTCCGGCATATCGGCGCGGATACCGACGTGCCCGCTGGGGACATCGGCACAGGCGCCCGGGAGATTGGCTACATGTTTGGCCAGTACAAGCGCCTGCGCAACAGCTTTGAAGGGGTGCTTACAGGCAAGGGCCTGACCTATGGCGGCTCCCTGGCCCGTACAGAGGCCACGGGCTATGGCCTGCTCTATTTCACCAATGCCATGCTGAAGAAGAACGGCCACGAGCTGGCCGGGAAGACTGTGGTCATCTCCGGCGCGGGCAATGTGGCCATCTATGCCGCGGAGAAAGCCATCCAGCTGGGGGCAAAGCCTGTCACTATGTCCGACTCCACAGGCTGGGTCTATGACCCCGAGGGCATTGACCTGGGCGCTGTGAAGGAGATCAAAGAGAAGAACCGCCAGCGGCTCACCGAGTATAAAAAGTACCGTCCCAACGCCGAATATCACGAGGGCAAGGGCGTGTGGTCCGTAAAGTGCGATGTGGCCCTGCCCTGCGCCACCCAGAACGAGCTGGACGCGGAGGACGCCAAGCAGCTGATCGCCAATGGGGTTACCGCTGTGGCAGAGGGCGCCAACATGCCCACCACTTGGGAGGCCACCCAGCTGCTGCAGCAGGCGGGCGTGCTCTTTGGGCCCGGCAAGGCCGCCAACGCCGGCGGCGTGGCCACCTCCGCTTTGGAGATGAGCCAGAACAGCCAGCGCCTTGCCTGGACCTTTGACGAGGTGGACCAGAAGCTGAAGGGCATTATGGAGAATATCTTTGCCAACGCGGACGGGGCTGCCGAGAAGTTTGGCCATGCAAAGAACTACGTGATGGGCGCCAACATTGCCGGCTTTGTGAAAGTGGCCGAAGCCATGATTGCCCAGGGGATTGTGTAAAATCAAAACCCGTCGTTTTGGAAAGTACAGCTTTGGGGGAGTATAGTGAACGCAGTGGGAAAAAGGCGTTTCGACTCTTTTCCGCCAGGCGGCTTGGCTGCCCAGCTGCTAAACCAGCTGTAAAATGGGTATAGACTGATTTTGCAGTGCGTTTACTATATCATAACATAGCACGGAGTTGAGTGGTTGAAGAGACCTGCCGCGGACAGAGCGGCGGGTCTCTTTGCCCTATATAGAGGCCGTTTGGCTCGGAAATCCATAGGGAACAAATCTTGCGTGCATTGCCCCATGGGCGCGGGGATGTGCAGGCTGCGGGGTTGACCCTTCGGGATGGAAGGGGGAATTTATGAACAGTTTGTAAACAATGGGAAAACAGGAGGATTTCTCTCCCTATCACATTGCAAAAAGGGAGATTTTTTTGTATATTTGTGAGAGATAGAGAGAAGGCACAGCGCAAGGAAGAGCAAGGAGGGACTTTATGGCAAGCTTAACAGTACATGTGGCGGGCGTGGAGCTGCGCAACCCGGTGATCGCGGCCTCTGGAACCTTTGGGTTTGGCCGGGAGTACGGGGAGCTGTATCCCCTGAAGGAGCTGGGGGGCGTCAGCTGCAAGGGTACCACCCTGCACCCCCGGCCGGGCAATCCGCCGCCCCGGGTCACGGAGACCCCGGCGGGGATGCTGAACGCCGTGGGCCTGCAGAACCCAGGGGTAGACCATTTTATTGCGGAGGACCTGCCCTGGCTCTGCAGGCAGGGGACGAAGATCATTGCCAACCTGGCGGGCAGCACAGTGGAGGACTACTGCCAGACCGCCGAAAAGCTGAACCATACCCCGGTGGACATGGTGGAGCTGAACATCTCCTGCCCCAATGTGAAGGAGGGCGG
>CAJUPK010000002.1 GCA_910588415.1 uncultured Oscillospiraceae bacterium
CTTGTCAATGTCCTCCATGCAATGGCTGGCCAGCTCCGCGTGGGAGGCCGTATTCAGATACCGGGCGGGGATAATTACATCGGTGTTTACATCGTCCCCGTACTTGTGTACCGTGCCTTTGGCGTTCATAGCGATATCGCTCCTTTTTATATGATGATTGGGGGCCGCGCCGCCTACTGCCAGCGGCTCACTCCCCTTTATAGTAGTCCACAGCGTCCTTCTCCATAAAAACCTGGTTGACGCCCCGGCCCCACAGCCCGATTTTCCCGGAATCCGGGTAGACAGCAGCGTCCAGGTCGTTCTGGGTGTCAAAATCCACATAGATCAGCGGCTCCCCGCCTATATTGGTCAGCTTGTGGGCCCCGCCCGGTTCAGCCGGGAAGAAGAGCAGGTCTCCGGCAGCCACCTCCCGCTCTCCCTCCGGGGTACGCAGCAATCCTCTGCCGCTGACAATGAAGAAAGTCTCCTCGTTCTTCAGATGGTAGTGATAGGGATACGCGGCCTTGCCTAGGGGAATCTCGTACACGCTGACCACAGACTGCTTGGCCTGGCCCAGCTTGACGAACTTCCGGCGGTAATATTCATACTCCCCCTGGCTCTCTCCGGAGCTGTTGGCCGATTCAGGGCCGGTTTTATGCTGAACTTCCAGCTCATCCCATCTCCCATGAAGGACGGTGTCTATTATGCCCATGGGCTGTGCCTCCTGTCTCCTTGTGCTGCCCCTCTATCCTTTCGCCCCGTTCCGGGCAGCGTACTCAGCCTTAATCTCCCCGATATGCCTGCCGCCAATCCCGAAATTCTCATCCGGCAGTTCCTGGATGGTCACGGTGAAAAACTCCGTGGGAATATGGGTAATCTCCGCCGCCGTGGCGGTCAGCCGCTCTATCAGCTGTCTTTTCTGCGTACTGTCCAGCGTCCCGCACTGGATGGAAATATAGGGCATCGCTATCTCTCCTCGTACTGATAGGGCACATAGGGCAGAATGCCCCAAGTGATTTCGTCCCCATCGTGCGTTTCTGTGTGAATCATGGACATATGGTCCGAGGTGGTGACCCGGATGCAGGGGTGCTCCCCGCAGTCCCGACACTGGGCCAGCCCCTTCTGTGCGGCGCAGGCCTTGGCGGGACAGGGCTCGTCCTTGCAGTGGCAGGTATCGCTGCCGCAGCCCCCGCAGCGCATGGACCAGTCCGATATCCCATACATCCTGGTCAGCGGGGGAATCATCTCCTGCCGCCGGGCCTCGTCCTGGCCTGTGTAGTGGACGCACAGGTCGCACCGTTGGCCGCATTGGCCGTACACTGCCCCCTCTTTGGGGAAGGGCTTGCGGTTGGGCTTTTTCTTAATCCGGATCAGGGGTTTAATCTCTTCCAGCTGTTCTGGGGCAGACACGGGAAACATCATCCACTTGCCGTCGTGATAGGTCTTTGCGCTGTCATAGATACCCTGCACCCAGGGGGAGTACGCCTCCCGCTGGGCTTCAAAGACCTCCCTCTCCTTTTTGCCGTAGATGAGCATAAAGTCAAAGCGGTCCTCTCTGCTGTAGACCGTGAGGATGGTCCTTTTGCCCTGCTTGAATTTCAGCTCGTCCTTGCCGTTCCCCACCTCGTCCAGGCAGTAGCGGCCACGCATGAATACCATGGTCTCATGGCTGACCTGTTCCAGAGCTGTCATGGCTTCTCCTCCATCCTGACTTCTATCTGATAATACTGCTCCTGAAAGCGGGTCATTGCCTCCACCTGTTCTTTGGTGAAGTCCATCCCCTCCGGAGCCAGCACCCACTTTTCCTCCACATCGTCAAAGCGATGGATAATGGCCATAAGCCTGCCTGTAAATTCTTCCAGCGGCTGGTCAACGCCCAGCACATAGGCGTCCTGCTCCTCCTCGTCCGGGGCCAGAAGCCCTGGCACATACCCATAGTTGATGGGATAGACCAGATCCGGGTGCTTGGGGTGGACCATACCGATAGGCCGGTCCATCTCCACTCTCAGCACATCCCCCAGCCTGGGAGGGTGCGCCGCCAGATACTCCTCCCGAAGCAGGGAGAACAGCACGTCGTCAAAGCATTGGTCCTGATAGGTGCGCACAGCCCGGCGCAAGGTCCCCTCCCGGGTGAAGCCCAGCTTTTCCAGCAGGGCGATGGAGGCGGCGTTTTCCGCAAAGGCCCGGGCGCTGACTGCCTCCAGCCCCTCCCGCAGGAACAGGCGCCGCAGCAGCCCGCCCAAAGCCTCGGACATGTACCCCCTGCGGGCGTATTCTTCCCCCAGGTAGTAGTCCAGAGACAGCGACTTTACCCGAAAGCGCAGGCCGTCTGCCTCCAGGCCGATGTGGCCCAAAACCTGCCCGTCCTCCCGGCGGATGATGGAAAACTGGTGTTCCGGCTCGCTGCACAGCAGCTCCTCCAGCTTTTCCAAAGAGGGGAGCTTGCCCAGGCAGTTGTACCGCCGCACATGCTCCTGGGCGAGAAACCCCCGGATGCTGGGCGCGTCAGCCCGCTCCGGCGGCCGGAGCAGCAGCCGCCCGGTCTCGATTCTTGCAGGTTCCATCACAGCTTGGCCGGGTCCGTGAGATACCCGGTCAGGGCGCTGGCCGCGGCAACCGCCGGACTGGAGAGCACCACCTCGGACTCCACATGGCCCATGCGGCCCACAAAGTTCCGGTTGGTGGTGGAGACCGCCCGCTCTCCCTCGGCCAAAATGCCCATATAGCCACCCAGGCACGGCCCGCAGGTGGGAGTGCTGAACACCGCGCCGCTCTCCACAAAGATCTCCGCCAGGCCCTCGCGGATACACTGCAGGTAGACCTCCTGGGTAGCGGGAATCACAATGCAGCGCACGTCTTTGGCCACCTTTTTGCCCTTCATAATCTGGGCGGCAATGCGCATGTCGCTGATGCGCCCATTGGTGCAGGAGCCTATGACGCTCTGGTCAATCTTCACATCGCTGACCTCCTCGATCCGCCGGGTGTTCTCCGGCAGGTGGGGCATGGAGACCGTGGGCCGCAAAGCAGAGAGATCAATCGTCACCGTGCGCTCATACACCGCGTCCGGGTCAGGCTCGTATATGTTCACTTCCCCCTGATAGCGGTCCTTGCAGTAGGCCAGGGTCTTCTCATCCACAGGGAAAATCCCGTTTTTAGCCCCCGCCTCAATGGCCATGTTGGCAATGGTGAAGCGGTCGTCCATGCTGAGAGCAGCCACGCCCTCGCCAGTAAACTCCAGGGACTGGTACAAAGCCCCGTCCACGCCAATCTCCCCAATCAGGTGCAGCACCACGTCCTTGCCGCAGACAAAGCCCGTGGGCTTGCCGGTAAGCTCCACCTTGATGGCAGAGGGGACTTTAAACCACAGCCGCCCGGTGATCATGGCGGCGCACATGTCCGTAGAGCCCACGCCCGTGGAGAAGGCTCCCAAGGCCCCATAGGTGCAGGTATGGGAATCCGCCCCCACAATGGCTCCGCCGGGACCCACCAGGCCCTTTTCCGGCAGCAGAGCGTGCTCAATGCCCATCTGGCCCACATCAAAGAAATGGGTGATGTCATACTTGTTGGCAAACTGCCGGGTCTGCTTGCACTGCTGGGCCGCCTTAATGTCCTTGTTGGGGGCAAAATGGTCCAGCACCAGGGCAATCTTGTCCTTGTGGAACACGCCTGTGGCCCCGCACTTCTCAAACTCGTTGATGGCCACAGGGGACGTGATGTCATTGCCCAGCACCATGTCCAGGCTGGCCTCAATCAGCTGGCCGGGCTCCACATGGTCCAGGCCCGCGTGGGCCGCCAAAATTTTCTGCGTCATTGTCATAGCCATTGTTACTTTCCCTCCTGTTTTTATGACTGGCCCGGGGCTTTACGGCTTTTCCCCGGTGCGCAGCCGCTCTGCCAGGACCAAGGAGTCCTGATAGTAGGCTTCCAGCTTTTTATTGTTCTCAATATTACTGCCCACATCTGTGCGCAGAGAGACCCGCAGGCGGCCGCAAAGCTCTGCCACTACCTCTGGGGTCCATTTGCTCTCCTGTCCCTCTGGAACTGTAAATTCCGCCAAGCCCTTATAGTCGCTCCAGGGGCGCATGGCCTCTTCATAATCGCTGGCCCCCTCCTTCATGGGCGTGCCGTCGTTATACTGGAAAAAGCCGTCAAAGCTGTCCCCCAGATTCTCAAAAGCCTGGGCGTCATGGATGTAGATCATATTGGAGCCCAGGGTGGTGTCCCCCGCAAACCGGGCATAGGTGGCCTGGGTGGCCTGGTAGTCCTGGGCTGAGACCACCTCCCCAAACACATAGCTGTTCACCTGCACGGTCACCTTTCCGTCCCCATTGCGGTCGTCCGCGTAAAGGGCGATGTGCTCCTCCAGCCCGCTGCGCACCTCCTCCGGCAGGTTGTAGGAGGTAACCAGAGCAACGGAATAGTCGGGCTCCACCTTGCTGGCGATAGAGTAGATCAAACTCCCCAGAAGGCCCGCTGCAATCAGGCCGAAAAGCAGCTGCCTTTTGTGGTAGTACCACCAGTTTGCCCGCTTGTCCTTGGGGGTTTTCAGCTCAATGACGCCGGAGTGGATGGTATCCTCCCCCGCCCCCACCAAATATCGTTCTCTTGCCATAAGGTCTGGCACCTCCCTAATCGATAGAGTCGTTATTTGTAATTATAGACTACTTTCCCGGTTTTAGCAAGGCTTACGCCCCTGCCCAGAGGAAAAATAAAAAAATTTACAACTCCGAAAAGGAGCGGACATCTCTGCCCGCTCCCCCTTTCCGGCATAATTGCCGCGGCTGAAAAACAGTATGTGCCAATTTTTCAGTGCGCTTGCTATAAAGGCCCTTGCCCGCGTCTGTTCTTAGGGCAACACCGCACAATTCGGGGCTAACGCCTTCCGTACCGACTTGTTCGCGTCTTTTCCGTCATAGCGCCCAGCTTTCCCTTGCCAATCCCAAGATGGGCGGCGCTCGTACACTCTGGCAAAAAATCTGTCTGCTCAATACGGCGCTTAGAATTGCGCGATATGGCCCTTAGTCTACGGCAGGCAGTTTCGCTAAAGCCTTCTGAATGTCCTCGTCCGTGGGGATGGTATTCTGCATCTCCCCTTTGTGGAACTTCTCATAGGCCACCAGGTCAAAATAGCCGGTGCCCGTCAGGCCAAAGAGGATGGTCTTCTCCTCCCCGGTCTCCTTGCAGCGCATGGCCTCGTTCACTGCGGCCAGTATGGCATGGCTGCTCTCCGGCGCGGGCAGGATGCCCTCTACCCGGGCAAAGTCCTCCGCAGCCTGGAACACATCCGTCTGCTTCACGCTGATGGCCTCCATCAGCCCGTCCGCGTACAGCTGGGAGAGCACGCTGCTCATGCCGTGGAACCGGAGGCCTCCCGCATGGTCAGCGCTGGGCATAAAGCCGCTGCCCAGGGTATACATCTTGGCCAGGGGGCACACCATGCCTGTGTCGCAGAAGTCGTACCGGTACTGGCCCCGGGTAAAGGAGGGGCAGCTGGCGGGTTCCACCGCGATAATACGGTAATCCGCCTCTCCCCGCAGCTTTTCGCCCATGAAAGGAGCAATCAGCCCGCCCAGGTTGCTGCCGCCGCCTGCGCAGCCGATGATGATGTCCGGCTTTACGCCATACTTGTCCATAGCGGCTTTGGCCTCCAGGCCAATAACCGACTGGTGCAGCATCACCTGGTTGAGCACAGAACCCAGCACATAGCGGTATCCGGGAGTAGACGTGGCCACCTCCACCGCCTCGCTGATAGCGCAACCCAAAGAGCCGCCTGTGCCCGGGAACTCCGCCAGAATCTTCCGGCCCACCTGGGTGGTCTCAGAGGGAGAGGGGGTCACGTTGGCCCCATAGACCTTCATCACCTCCCGGCGGAAGGGTTTCTGCTCGTAAGAACACTTGACCATGTAGACCCGGCAGTCCAGCCCCAGGTAAGAGCAGGCCATGGAGAGGGCGGTGCCCCACTGGCCCGCTCCCGTCTCTGTGGTCACGCCCTTCAGGCCCTGCTGCTTGGCATAGTAGGCCTGGGCAATGGCGGAATTCAGCTTGTGCGAACCAGAGGTGTTGTTGCCCTCGAATTTATAGTAGATCTTGGCAGGGGTCTGCAGCTTCTCCTCCAGGCAGTAGGCCCGCACCAGGGGGGCAGGCCGGTACATCTTGTAGAAATCCCGGATTTCCGTGGGAATCTCAAAGAAGGGGGTGTCATTGTCCATCTCCTGCTTCACCAGCTCGTCACAGAACACGCCGGAGAGCTCCTGGGCGGTCATCGGCTGAAAGGTGTCCGGATTCAGCAGGGGGGCGGGCTTGTTTTTCATGTCAGCCCGCAGGTTATACCAGGCTTTGGGCAGTTCGCTCTCATCCAAATAGATTTTGTAGGGGATCTTGTTTTCGCTCATTGTCATTTACTCCTTTCGGTGATGGCCGGGCCTGGGAGCTCAGGCGGGAAGCTGCTTTTGCGGCTGCAGCCACCCGCCAGGCATACAAAAAGCTCCTGTCCCGGCAGAGAATCCTTCTGCTGGGACAGGAGCTGAAACTTCTATGGTTCTTCACAAACCCTATGTTCAGCGCCTGCGGTACCACCCGGCTTGGCGCAAAAAAACGCGCCCACTCACGCGCACACACCATCTATGCGCTGGCTTTTCTAACGGAGAGCCGCTCCGGCTTGCCTACTGGGCAGAAGCCCCGCCACGCGGCCAGCTCCCTGCCTTTCCGTTCGCCCTCGAAAGCCCATTGGGTCAAACGCTCCCCACCACGCTCCCACCTATGCGCAGCTCTCTGCGGACCAAAGGTCCATGAGTACCTGTTTGACTTACTCACACTTTCTCATCGGTTTATACTATACAGTATAGCCCAAAATTCCAGGATTGTCAAGAGAAATTTCTAAATCTGGGCAATGCTCTCCTGGCTGACCAGCTTAATGCCCTTGGCGCCCAAGGCCGCGCCCGCGGTTTTGGTGTCCTGGACCCGGAAGATCATGTACGCGTGGTCCACATCGCCGCCGCCCAAAAAGGCGTACATGTATTCCACATTCACTCCAGCCCCTGTAAGCACCTCCAGCACTTTGTGCAGACCGCCGGGCTCGTCTGGGATGAGCACCGCCAGCACAGGGGTCAGGCTGTGGATAAAACCCCCGTCCTTCAAAACCGTGGTAGCCTTGTACACATCGTCCACAATCAGGCGCACAATGCCAAAGTCGTTGGTCTCCGCCAGGCTTAAAGCCCGCATGTCAATGCCATTTTCCGCCAGCAGGCCAGTCATGGTAGTCAGCGTGCCGGGCTTGTTCTCCAGAAAAACAGAAATTTGATTGACTGTCATTGATGATGCCCTCCTTCATAAAGGGAAAACAAGATGGATAGTTGTATGATTTTGCATGTATCAGCAAACCAATCGCCGTGTTCCGCGCTGAAAATCACGGAAATATTCTTGCCGGGATGCCTCTCCACCACAGCCGCAGGCTTTGCGGCGCGGCCAGCGCTTAAACGGGCCGAAAAGCGCCCGGCTGCTTCCATGGGTACAGGCGGTGCAGGCGCTTAAATTTTCCGCTTGTCAATCACCCGCACAGCCTTACCCTCGCTGCGGACAATAGACTTGGGGGCCACCAAAGTCACCTTGGCGGTCAGCCCCAGCATGGACCGCAGGCCCTCCACCAGTTCCTTCTGCCGGGCAGCCACATCGCCCAGGTTGTCGGTGAACATCTCCGGGGTCATCTCCACCTGTACGTCCAGGGTGTCGGTGTTCTTCACCCGGTCCACCATAATCTGGTAGTTGGCCGAGTACCCGTGGTTCAGCAGCACCGTCTCAATCTGGGAGGGGAACACGTTCACGCCCCGGATAATGAGCATATCGTCCGTGCGGCCCTGGGGCTTGGTCATTTTCACGTGGGTGCGGCCGCAGGGGCAGGGCTCCCGGGTCAGGGTGCAGATGTCCCGGGTGCGGTACCGCAGCAGGGGGAACGCCTTTTTGGTAATGGAGGTAAATACCAGCTCGCCCTGAGAGCCCTCGGGCAGCACCTCTCCAGTCTCCGGGTCAATAATCTCGGCAATAAAGTGGTCCTCGTTGATGTGCATCCCGGTCTGGGCCGAGCACTCGAAGGACACCCCTGGGCCGGAGAGCTCTGTCAGGCCATAGATGTCATAGGCCTTAATGCCCAGGGTGTTCTCAATATCCCGGCGCATCTCCTGGCTCCAGGCCTCGGCCCCAAAGATCCCGGCCTTTAGGGGGATATCATCCGGTCCCAGGCCCATCTCCTTCATGGTCTCGCCAATATAGGCGGCGTAAGAGGGGGTGCAGCACAGGATGGTGGCGGATAAATCCTGGATGAACATGATCTGCCGCTCCGTGTTGCCGCTGCTGGTGGGGATGGTGAGACAGCCCACCTTGTGACTGCCTCCGTTAAGCCCCGGCCCCCCGGTAAACAGGCCATAGCCATAGCTGACCTGGCACACATCCTCGTTGGTGCCGCCCGCCGCCATAATGGCCCGGGCGCAGCAGTCCTCCCACAGGTCAATGTCCGCCTGGGTGTAAAAGGCCACCACCCGCTTGCCCGTGGTGCCGGAGGTGGACTGGATGCGCACGCAGTCCTTGAGAGGCACGCCCATCAGGCCGTAAGGATAGGCTTCCCGCAGGTCCGCTTTGGTGAGGAAAGGCAGCTTATAGAGATCGTCCGAGGACTGCACGTCCGCGGGACTCAGTCCCTTCTCCTCCATTTTCTTGCGGTAGTAGGGCACATTGTCCCATACATGCTGTACCTGGCGGACCAGCCGCTGGTCCTGCCAGGCCTTGATCTGCTCCCGAGAGGCGCACTCAATCTCGGGCTGGTAGTAATGTTCCATGGGGATTCATCCTTTCAAAGTTATTCTATGGCCGGGCCTCCGCTGCAGGTTATTCTGTCTCTTCCGGCACGGACGCGGGACCAATTTTGCGTATTCCTTCACCTGTTTCCTATCCTGCCATCGTTCCAAATAGAATATCATCTTAGAAGGCGAACCGCCTTTACGTCCGTCATTTCACTTGGCCCCGCGCCCCAGCTAATCTCGCCTCCCCAGTAAACAGCGATATCGTCACCAACCTGTAGGTCCTCCTTGGCCGCCTTCTCGCCGTACCAGCTTATGGGGGTATCCTCCTCTAAATGGAACTGGAAAAGGCCTTTGTAATTGGCGTCAGCCACTGTGCCGCTCATAATCACCTGGGCGCTCTCCTCTTCAAAGCGTATGTCCTCAATGACGCCATACCGGACCGGATATGCGGGCCGCTGGTCATTTGCCCTGCGGCGGCCCGCAAAAAAACCGCCTGCTGCCAACGCCAAGCAAACCAGGGCCACAACCGCAACGAAAACCCAGCGCGGCAGCCGGGAAATCTTCGTGCCCATTCTTCACCGCTCCCTGTTTTTAGGACTTGTTTGAAACGGAAAGACAGCCTTTCCGTTTGTTCAGCCAGGCCCGTCCAGCTTGCTGAGCCTTTTTACATTCACCAGCCTTCTGGGATTTCCCTCCATATATTCTCCCGGCCAGGCGACCTCCACGTAATACCCCTCTCGGAAGGACGAGGGGTATTGTACCGCGCCGTGATACTCCAGATTGGTCTTATCATTGACCGTAAAAACATACCGTCCCTGCAAGGTTTTGTCCGGCGTCAGTTCCCTGGCGTCCACCACAAAGGTATTGCTTTTCCAGTTCGCGCTTTCAACCACAGCGTAAAGAATCCGGGCATAGATAGGCTCCTCCTGGTCAACAGAAGCATACCCTGCCCCATACCCGCCCACAGCCACAGCTGCCCAGAGCGGCACTATCAGAACTCCCGCAAGCCAGCGGGGGCGCTTTCTCGCTTTTTCACCCATAGGGGGACTCCTCCCTTATGCCAATTTACAGGACTTTCACGGTCTCCTCCAACGGCTTTCTCCGGCTGTGCAGGGGCGATGGCTCCGCGTCCTCCGCCGGGTAGCCCATCAGCAGCAGGGCAACGGGCTCCCAAGTCTCTGGCAGGGAAAACTCCACCCGCACCGCCTCGGGGATAAAGTGCATCACCCAAGTGGAGCCAACGCCCAGCTCCCAGGCGGCCAGCATCATGTGGGTGGCCGCAATGGCCGCATCGGTTTCCCCGCTGGCCCTGCCGTCGTATTCCCGGGTCCAGCATCCGCTTTTGTCATAGCACACCAGCAGGGCCAGGGTTTCTCCAAAGTGGTGAACCGTACATTTTTTCAGCTTTGCAAGGGCCTCTGGGGACTGCATGGCCAGCACCCGCTGGGGCTGGAGGTTGCAGGCAGTGGGAGAGACCTGCCCGGCCCGGAGAATGGCCTCCCGCTTCTCCCCCTCCACCGGGCGGGGAGAGAATTCTCGGACGGAATAACGGCTTTCAGCCAGTTCGACAAAACCCATATGCAGGCTCCTTTCCGCCCCCTCTGGGGCATAGGCTGCGGTTTCTAGGGCAGCAGCCCCTCCTTCTCCGACTGGCGCAGGGAGGCCGCAATAGACTGCTCCAGTTCTTCCTCCACCCCATAGTACATGGCAATCTTCACCAGCTCGGTCATGGCCTGGCGCAGTTCTCCCGCCAGGTCTTCCTTTTTGGGCTCCCCATGCTTCTGGCGCTTCAGGCCGGAATCCTCCCAAAGGTTGATCTCCGCCGCCACCTCGCCGCACTCCTCCAACAGCCGGGCGGCCATCTGATAGGGCTCCACCCCATTGGGAAAGCGGCGATTGGAGGCTTGGGCCATTTTATAGAATCTCTCCATAGCATGTCACGCTCCTTTCCAAAAGCTCAGGCGTTCTTGCCCAGCTCAAAGGCCTTTTTATTTACATCCAGGAACTTCTCCGGCACGCAGGCCTCTATGGCCTCCTGCCAGGCGTCCTCCGGGAAATCAAAATAGTGGCTGAGCCGCCCCAGCAGCACCAGGTTCACCGCCTTGCTGTTCCCAGCCTCCTGGGCCAGGGCCAGGCAGTCCAAAGCGTCCACGTTGGCCCCGGCAGCCTGCATTTTCTCCACCAGCTGTTCCGGATATTGGGCCGCCCCGGTGATCACGGGCATGGGGTCAATCTGCTGGGTGTTGGCCACCACCTGCCCCCCGGGCTTGAGATATCCCAGCCACCGGGCTGCCTCCAGCAGCTCAAAGGAGACAATGGCGTCCGCCTCTCCCTGGTCAATCACCGGGGAGAAGACCTTGTCCCCATAGCGCACATAGGTCACCACGCTGCCGCCCCGCTGGCTCATGCCGTGGACCTCGCTGACCTTTACGTCAAAGCCCCGCTCCATCAGCAGGTGCCCCAGCAGCTTGCTGGCCAGCAGGGAACCCTGGCCGCCCACGCCTACAATCATAATATTTTTCGTTTTCATCTTATTTGCCCTCCTTCAGCGCGTCAAACCTGCACAGCTGGCCGCAGACCCCGCAGCCCACGCACTGGGCGGCGTCTATCACAGCCTTGCCCTCCCGGATGGAGATGGCCGGACAGCCAATCTTCATGCAGGCCCTGCAGCCCCGGCACTGGTCCGGGTCCACTGCCAGAGGGGCCTTATGCTTCACATACTTCAACAGGGCGCAGGGCCGCCGGGCGATGATCACAGAGAGCTCCTGGGCCGCTAGCTCCTCCTTCACCGCGGTCTCGCAGGCCGCCAGGTCATAGGGGTCCACCACCCGCACCCGTTTTACCCCCATTGCCCGGCACAGGGCTTCCAGGTCGATTTTCCCCACCGGGTCCCCCCGCAGGTTAAAGCCCGTGGTGGGGTTCTGCTGGTGGCCGGTCATGCCTGTAATGGAGTTGTCCAGAATGATCACCGTGGAGTTGGACTGGTTATAGGCCGCGCCCGCAAGCCCGGTCATGCCGGAGTGCATAAAGGTGGAGTCGCCAATGACCGCCACGGTTCTGCCCTCTCCCTCTTCTCCCAGGGCCTTGTTAAAGCCGTGCAGCCCGCTGATAGAGGCCCCCATGCACAAGGTCATGTCCATAGCCCCCAAAGGCGGCATGGCCCCCAGGGTATAGCAGCCGATATCCCCCAGTACCGTGCATTTCAGCTTCTGCAGCGCGTAAAACAGCCCTCTGTGGGGACAGCCCGCGCACATCACCGGCGGACGGCCCGGCAGGGCCTCCTCCAGCGCCCGGCCCCCTGGGACAGGCTGGCCCAGCTTCTCCGCCACCACATTCTGGCTTAGCTCCCCGCACAGGGGGAACAGCGCCTTTCCCTCTGCCGCCAGCCCCAGGCCCCGGCAGAAGCCCTCGATGAAGGGGTCGCCCTCTTCCACCACCACCAGCCGGCCCACCTGGGCGGCAAAGTCCCGGATAAGCTTCTCCGGCAGAGGCCAGA
The DNA here is from genome assembly GCA_910588415.1 of uncultured Oscillospiraceae bacterium. Classification (GTDB taxonomy): domain Bacteria; phylum Bacillota; class Clostridia; order Oscillospirales; family Acutalibacteraceae; genus Acutalibacter. The sequence continues at coordinate 12,268 of CAJUPK010000002.1, forward strand.
CCATGCCCAGCTTCAAGACCGGGTATGTATCCCCGCAGGCCTCCTTCACATACTGATAGCAGGTACTGGAGGTGATGATGCCCAGGCTCTTGTCCGGGCCCTCCTCTACCCGGTTCACGTCCGCGGTCCCTGCCCACTCCGCCAGGTCCAGCAGCCGCTGCTCCACCGCCGGATGGCGGCGCACCGCGTTGGCAGGGGCCATCACATATTTGGCCGGATTTTTGGCATAGGGCCTGGCCTCTGGCTCCTGGCGCTGAGAGAGCTCTGCGATGGACTGGGAGTGGGCCACCCGGGTACACATTTTCAGCAGCACCGGGGTGTCGAACTTCTCGGACAGCGCATAGGCCAGCTTGGTAAAGCGGAGGGCCTCGGCAGAGTCAGAGGGCTCCAGCATGGGCAGCTTGGCTGCCCGGGCGTAGTGCCGGGAGTCCTGCTCGTTCTGGGAGGAGTGCATGGCCGGGTCATCCGCCACGGCAATCACCAGCCCGGCGTTCACCCCGGTGTAGCTCATGGTAAACAGGGGGTCCGCGGCCACGTTCAGGCCCACATGCTTCATGGCGCAGAAAGCCCGCTTCCCGGCCAGAGAGGCCCCGAAGGCGGCCTCCATGGCCACCTTCTCATTGGGGGCCCACTCGCAGTATATTTCCGGAAACTTGGCGGCCTCCTCCGTGATCTCCGTGCTGGGAGTGCCAGGGTAGCTGGAAGCCAGGCCGCACCCAGCCTCGTACAGCCCCCGAGCAACGGCGGCATTGCCTAAAATCAGTTTTTTCATAGGTTTATGTACCTCCAAATCAAAATCATGGAACAGACGGCTCCATTCCGCGAAACAGCACAGCCCGCTCTTTCATGAAAACTCTGCCCATCTGTCAGTCCCAAGGGCCGGCTCCTTTCATGGGTGAGGAAGCGATCCCTTCCGTCTCTTGGAAGAAAAGCCGGAGCCCTAGTCCCTTTGCACAAGGGCCATACGCGGCATATGGGCTCGTCAGGACCAATCCCTACAGCGTATAGTCAATGCAGGCCCGTTCCTCCCGGACACTGCCGATAAACTGGCCAAAGGCCACATGCTCCGGACTCACCTGGTAGGCGTTCAGGTCCTCCAGGGTGTTAAAATCAAAAATCAGGGCCACGTCAAAGTTGGCATTGGGTACGCCAGGGGCGCAGCGCACCACCTGGGCGGCCTGAATCACGGGGAGCTTTGCCAGCTCCTCCCCCCGCCGCAAAAACTCGGCTATGTTGGCCTCCTTATTCTCCTCTTTCAGTGAAAACATGCAGACATGACGCAACATGACAGTTTCCTCCCTATTTTATTATAGCAATATAGCATTTCTTCTATAGTTATTCGGTTCAGGGGACAAGTTATCCCTTGTTCTGGGCTTCCACCAGCCGCACGCCGCAGTATTGCTCCCGCAGCTTGGGCTTCTCAATTTTGCCCGTGGCGTTGCGGGGCACAGGGGCAAAAATCAGCTTCCGGGGCCGCTTGTACCGGGGCAGGCCCTCGCAGAAGGCCACAACCTCCTCCTCCGTACACTCCATGCCCTCTTTCACCTGGATCACAGCCGCGGCAATCTCCCCCAGGCGCTGGTCCGGCAGGCCGATCACCGCCACGTCGTGGATCTTGGGATGGGCAGCCAAAAAGGCCTCTATCTGCACCGGGTAGATGTTCTCGCCGCCGGAGATGACCACATCCTTTTTCCGGTCCACCAGAAAGATGAAGCCCTCCGGGTCCTGCCGGGCCATGTCCCCGGTGTGCAGCCAGCCGTCCCGCAGCACCTCCTGGGTGGCCTTCTCATCGTGGTAGTAGCAGACCATCACGCCATTGCCCTTTACGCACAGCTCGCCCACCTGGCCCTGGGGCACAGGCTGGTCCTGGTCGTCCACCAGCTTCACCTGCCAGCCCACCCCGGGAATGCCAATGGCCCCCACCTTGTCCGGGTGGTCCACCCCCAGGTGGACGCAGCCAGGGCCCGTGGACTCGGACAGGCCGTAGTTGGTGTCGTATTTGTGATGGGGAAAATAGCTCCACCAGCGCTTCACCAGGCTGGGGGGCACAGGCTGCGCGCCAATGTGCATCAGCCGCCACTGGGAGAGCTGGTAGTCCGAGAGCTTCAGGTCCCCCCGGTCCAGGGCCGCCAAAATATCCTGGGCCCAGGGCACCAGCAGCCACACAATGGTGCAGCCCTCTGTGGAGGCGGCTTCAAAAATGGCCTTGGGCGAGCTGCCCTTTAAGAGCACCGCCTTGCCCCCCGTGAACAAGGAGCCAAACCAGTGCATTTTCGCCCCGGTGTGGTACAGAGGCGGGATGCACAAAAACACGTCCTCGTGGGTGGTCTCATGGTGGACCGCCTCCATGCGGGCGGACTGGGCCAGCGCGGCGTGCCGCAGCAGAATGGCCTTGGGGAAGCCCGTGGTGCCGGAGGAATAGTAGATGGCCGCCTCGTCCTCGTCGTCTATCAGCACCTTGGGCGGGGTGCTGGAGCAGTTGGCCGCCGCCCGGTGGTAGTCCTCGGCAAAGCTGGGGCAGGCGTCCCCCACAAAGAACAGCAGCCGCTCCCTGCCAATGGAGGGGGCAATCTCCTCCACCCGGCCAATAAACTCCGGCCCAAAGAACAAGATGTCCGCGTCCGCCAGCTTCACGCAGTAGGCAATCTCCTGGGCCGTATAGCGGAAATTCAAGGGCACGGCCACAGCCCCTGTCTTCAAAATGCCAAAATACACGGGCAGCCATTCCAGGCAGTTCATCATCAGCAGGGCCACCTTCTGCCCCTTGCCAATGCCCCGGCTCAGCAGCAGGTTGGCGGCCCGGTTGGCCTTTTCGTCAAAAACCGCCCAGGTAATCTCCCGGCGGTAGGGGGCCGGTCCCCCGGGCTGTATCAGCTCATACTCCCGCCAGGTCACCCGGCGGGGCTCCTGCACCTCGGGGTTAATCTCCACCAGGGCGGTCTCCTCGCCGTACAGCTTGGCGTTTCGCTCTAACAGGTCGGTTATGGGCACAAAAATCCCTCCTGAAATTATCAATATCCCGGACTTTCCCGCGGCGAAGCGCCGCTCTTTACTATATCAGCGGAATACCACATATTATACTCTTTTTCGCGGGTCAAGTCAAGCCGTAGGGGCCGCAGGGGAGCCCCCAAACCCAGGGGCTCCCCCAACCCCACGGGCCCGCCTGCTTTCATGAAAAATCCTGGTTGCAAATCCCGGCAGAATGTGCTATAATAGGCACACAGCCCGGATGGAGACAGAAAACAGGGTCTCTGGAGCCGTACCCGCGGTTTATACAGCCGCGGTTTTACGGCATGAGCTTATAGAATGGATCCACCGGCTTGGCCGGGGGGAATATGTGGGCGGACAGGTCTGCGCGGCGGGACGCCGCGAACCATGTCAGGCGGGGAACCGAGCAGCATTAAACGGATGTTCCCGGGCGATGCAGGTCGCCTGCCCGCTCACATATTCCCCTTTTTCATCCGCTTTTTTGGGAGGGGTCTTGCGCATGTATAAGGTGCTGTACAGAAAATACCGCCCGCGCTTTTTCGCGGATGTGGTGGGCCAGCCCCAGGTAACCCTTACCCTGAAAAACCAGCTGACCCGAGGCCGGATTGCCCACGCCTACCTGTTCACCGGCTCCCGCGGCACAGGCAAGACCACCTGCGCCAAAATCCTGGCCCGGGCGGTAAACTGCCTGGACCCCCAGGACGGGGACCCCTGCGGCGCCTGCAGCGTGTGCCGGGGCTTGGAGGACGGCTCCATCCTGGACGTGATGGAGATTGACGCGGCCAGCAACAACGGCGTGGAGAACGTGCGCGCCATTATCGAGGAGAGCAGCTTCACCCCCGCTACCGCTAAATACCGGGTGTATATCATCGACGAGGTACACATGCTGTCCGTCCAGGCCTTCAACGCCCTGCTGAAAACCCTGGAGGAACCCCCGGCCCATGTGGTGTTTATTTTGGCCACTACAGAGGTCCACAAGCTGCCCCCCACCATTCTGTCCCGCTGCCAGCGCTTTGACTTCCGGCGTATCGCCCCCCAACTGATGGCGGAGCGGCTGGAGGAGGTGGCCCGGCAGGAGGAGGCCCAGCTGGACCCGGAGGCAGCCCTGCTCATCGCCCAGGTGGCGGACGGCGCTCTGCGGGACGGGCTCTCCCTGTTGGACCAGTGCCTGGGCCGGGACCGCCACATCACCCTGCAGACTGTCTATGAGACCGCTGGCCTGGCCGCCCGGGAGTATCTGGGAGAGCTGGCCCAGGCTGTGGCGGCCCGCAGCCCAGCGGCAGCCCTGCTCTGCGTGGACCAGCTGTACAAGGACTCTAAGGACCTGAACCGGCTGTGCGGCGAGCTGGCGGAGTATTTCCGGGGGCTGATGCTCTGCAAGACCATGCGCAGCCCCGGGGGACTGCTCCAGGTCTCCCAGCAGGAGCGGGAGGACATGGAGCGCCAGGCGGCCTCCATGACCCTGCCGGACATTCTCCACGGTCTGGACACCTTTGAGGAGACCTTGAACAAGATGCGCTTTGGCGACCAGCGCACCCAGCTGGAGATGGCCCTGGTGCGGCTGTGCTCCCCCGAGCTGGACGCCACCCCCGAGGCCCTGCTCCGCCGGATCGAAGCCCTGGAGGCAGCCGGGCCCCTTCTGGCCGCTGTGCCGGGGGCCATTCCCCCGGCGGTCCAGCCCGCCCCCCAGCCTCCTGCCGGGGAGTTCTCCTCCGGCAAAGAGGAACCGGCGCCCCCCTCCCCGCTGCCGGAGGACCTGGCGGCAGCCCTGGCCAGTCTGGACGAACCCCCGCCTCCTCCACGGCCAGCGCCCTCCCGCCCGGAACCAGCTCCCGCGCCCCCTCCCCCGCCGCCTGCCCCAGCCTCTCCGCCCAAATCGGCTGCCCCCAACATTGGGGAGCTCTCCGCCAAAGCCCAGCGCTTTTCCCAGTGGCCGGAGATTTTGCGGCTGCTGGACGGCGCTTCCGCCAGCACGGCCATGGCCTTTCAGGGCAGCACGGCCTATACCAGCGGGGACTATCTGCTCATCGACGCGCCGGAGATTGCCTTTGAGCTGCTGAAAAAATCCCAGCAGCGCCAGCGTCTGCGGGAGGCTGTCAGCCGGGTAACAGGCCGGCTCTACAAGCTGGGCCCCTACAAAAAGCCCGGCCATCAGGAGGAGCAGGCCGACCCCTTGGAAGCTCTGGCCCAGCGGGCCAGGGAGGCCGGGGTGCCTGTCACAGAAGTATGAAGAAGCATAAATAAAACGGCTGCCAGCGGTTTGGTCCCGGCAGCTCCCCATACATGGAAACACAGCAAACCGAAAGGATGATTTTGTATGAAAGCCAGATTACCCCAGGGCTACAACACCCCCGGCGCCGCCAACCTGCAGCAGCTGGCCCGCCAGGCCCAGAAGATGCAGGAGCAGATGGAGGCCATCACCGCCGAGCTGGAGGAGAAGGAGTACACGGCCGCTGCTGGCGGCGACGCGGTAAAGGCCACAGTCACCGGCAAAATGGAGGTAAAGACCATAGACATCAAGCCCGAGGTCATTGACCCGGAGGATGCGGAAATGCTGGGCGACCTGGTGGCCGCTGCCGTCAACGAGGCTTTGCGCGCTGCCGCCAAGGAGAAGGACGAGCGGCTCTCCGCTGTGTCCGGCGGCATGGGCGTGCCGGGGCTTCTCTAATGCCCGGCGGCTACCATGTGGCTCCCCTGGAGGCTCTGATCGATAAACTGGAAAGCCTGCCCAGTATTGGCCACAAGTCCGCCCAACGGCTTGCCTATTATATTTTAAATATGTCCCCCCAAGAGGCCCAGTCTCTGGCGGATTGCATTTTGAACGCCCACAACAAAATCCACTACTGCTCCCAGTGCTGCAACCTGACGGACGGGGAGCTCTGCCCCGTGTGCCGGGACGAGGGCCGGGACAGCGGCCTGCTCTGCGTGGTGGAGGAGCCCAAGGACGTGTTCGCCCTGGAGCGGGGCGGAGATTTCCCCGGGCGTTACCATGTGCTGCACGGGGCCATTTCGCCCCTGTCCGGCGTGGGACCAGACCAGCTGAAAATCAAAGAACTGCTGGCCCGCATCACCCCAGAGGTCCAAGAGGTCATCATGGCCACCAACCCCACAGTAGAGGGAGAGGCTACGGCCATGTACATTGCCCGGCTGCTGAAGCCCCTGGGTGTGCGGGTGACCCGCCTGGCCTACGGCGTGCCTGTGGGCGGGGATATCGAGTACGCGGACAATGTAACTCTGCAGCGGGCTCTGGCCGGCAGGCAGGAGCTTTAGTCTCCCTATGATCCCTTTCCCTTATTACTTTAAAATATTATATTAAAACAATTTTTCAGTTTTTAGGAGGTGCGCCTATGCAGGCCAAGCCCGCCACAAAAACTATTGCCCAAAACAAAAAGGCTTATCACGACTACTTCGTGGAGGAGAGTTTTGAGGCCGGCCTGGAGCTGGAGGGCACCGAAGTAAAGTCCCTGCGCCAGGGCCGGGCCAACCTGAAAGACGCCTGGTGCTCTGTGGTCAACGGCGAGATGCTGATGAACGGCTGCCACATCAGCCAGTATGACTTTGGCAACCGCTTTAACTGCGACCCCCTGCGGGTGCGCCGGCTGCTGCTGCACAAGCGGGAGATTCTGCGCCTGTACGGCCTGGTAAAGCAGCAGGGCTATGCCCTGATTCCCCTGTCCCTCTACTTTAAGGGCAGCCGGGTAAAGGTGCAGCTGGGCCTGTGCAAGGGCAAAAAGCTCTATGACAAGCGGGCCGACATGGCGGAAAAGGCCGCCAAGCGGGACATGGAGCGCGCCTTAAAAGAGCGCAACCGTTGATCTATACTATGATACGCTTTATAGAAGAACCTGCAGCCAGTAGCTTCCTGGCTGCAGGCCTTTTTAGTTAGAATAAAAATATGTAAATACGGCAAATATGAATTTATTAAAAATTTCTATCAGCTTTCTATTTACATTTTAATACATATGTGCTACAATAGCTCATGAAAGTGGGGTGTCACAATGAAAAGCATAGAATTTACCAAGAAGGTCCCTTTAGAGCTACTGTGCATGCTGCTATTGGAAGAAAGAGACATGTATGGCTATGAAATGGTACAGGAGCTGAAAAAGCGGACGGATGGACTTCTCACCATCAATGTGACCACGCTGTATCTTGCCCTGAAGCGCCTGACAGAGCGCCAGTATATCTCCACCTACTATTCAGAAGAGGCAGAGGCCGCCAGAGAGCGCTCTCGAATCTACTACCACTGGGAGCCAGCTGCAGAGGAATACCAGGAGCAGCTGTTTGGGGAATACCAGAAAGCCGTACAAGGTGTGCAGAAATTTTTAGACTACAGCAAAACAGGTAAAAGCGGGGCAGCCTAACTGCTGTTCCCTTTACAAAAAACCTCCTAATTGGGATGGACCTCTTGGAATCGGTTCGTCCACAGAAAAGCGGCGGTATGCCCTCTGCAAAGAGCATACCGCCGCTTTCTTCTATCTCTTTTCCGTATTGCCCGTTCTCAGGCCCCCTGCTCCATATAGTCCCGGCTGCCGTTTAAGGGGATTAGCTTCTACGTCCTTCCTTTTATCATAAAGTGAGCCGCTCTGTCTTGAGCGGCTTTCACAATACCTGCAAGTTAAAAAGTTCGCGCAGCCACAAACGTGAGTGCGCGAACTGCCTGCGGGAGTTGCCCGCTGGCGCGCCAAAAGGGACTCGAACCCCTGGCCTACTGCTTAGAAGGCAGTTGCTCTATCCAGCTGAGCTATTGGCGCATAGGGGCGAAGCTTTAAGCCCGCAAAACAAATGGCTGTCAGGGAGAAGGCAAGACGAATAAGGGGGGATGAAAACGTCCTGTCGATTCTCCCTAAAGCCACAACTTGAAATTGGAGCGGGTGATGGGAATCGAACCCACACGACCAGCTTGGAAGGCTGGAGTTCTACCACTGAACTACACCCGCACACACCTTGCGGTGGGCAAACGCGCCTCTTGACTTTGCTGAAATCGTTAGCCATGCCGCCCGCGTTAGAGGCTTTCTGCCATCAGCCAGCTTCTGCTCTCTTGCGGTGGGCAAACGCACCTTTTTGCTTTGCTGAAGCTGGAGCTGCCCCAACCAGGACTTGTCCTTCCACAGTCAGAGAAAAACAGCACTGCCTGCAAAGCTCTTACCACTTACTTAGTAAGTATAGCACAGACAGCGCTGTTCGTCAAGCGTCTCCTGGATATTTTTTCTGGGAAGCCCTTTTCCTGTGCCCCCAGACCCCGTTTTACGCCACCACTTGGTAAATGCACAGGGTATGCAGCACGCTGCCGCCCAGCACAAACAGGTGGAACACCGAGTGCATATAGGGCCGCTTTTTGCCCAGGCCATACAGCACCGCGCCCACAGTATACAGCACCCCGCCTGTCAGCAGGCACCAAAAGCCCAGGGGGTTCAGGTTCTGCCGCAGAGGGCCCATGGCCAGCACCACCACCCAACCCATTGCCAGATAGCAGACCATGGAGAACACCTTAAAGCGCTCCACGCTCACCGCGTTCAGGATAACCCCCACCAGGGCTGCGGCCCACACACCGCCAAACATGGTCCAGCCCTGCCACCCGCCCAGACACACCAGCGTGATGGGCGTATAGGTCCCGGCAATCAGCAGAAAGATGGTGCAGTGGTCCAGAGACCGGAAGACTTTTTTCGCCCGATTCAGGCCCAGGCCATGGTAAATGGCGGATATGCTGTACAGGGCAATCATCGAACCACCGTAGATGGACACAGCGCTGACCTTCAGAGGGGTCTTCTCGCAGAAGACCAGCAGCAGCACCAGCGCGGCGGCAGCCAGCACTGCGGAGGCCCCGTGGGACGTGGAAGAGAATATCTCCTCTCCCAGGGAATACCGGGGCAGGCCCAGGGCCTGGCACTTTGCCCGGCGCAGGGAGGCCCTGCGGTGGTTTCTCAGCTTCATCGTATTTTCCATTACGCCGCACCTCGCTTTTTAAAATTGCAACAAATAGTTTTGAAAACCATCTTTAGCTTTATTATATACTTTCTTTTTGAAAAATGCAAGGGGAAACATCTCCTTTTTTCGGAAAAACCCCCAAAGTCATAAAAATTTAACATCTTCTCTTGACTTTGCCCACCAAAGGTGCTACCATAAGCCTACCTCTCATTTTCACTCAATCAAATAGTGAAAGCGCAGATCCGTGTACGTTGCGCGGAAGCAGGCGCAGCACAAACTGAAAGAGCGGCCCAACGGGCCTGCCCTGCAGTGTGCTGTGCCTTTTTTAGGAAGTTCACACGATACAGACAGTCGAGGTAAACCATGAAAAAGGAAGTACAAAAGAAAAACTCCACAAAAAAGTCCAGCATTCTCCGCTTTTTCCCCTTTACCAAGGGCCTGCGGAAAAACTTTTTGCTGGCCATGCTCACGGTGGTCATCTCCGCTGCGGCAAACTACATGACGCCCCAGGTCATCCGGGTCACGGTGGACTCGGTGATCAACAATGAGCCCTTCAGCCTGCCGGACTTTGTGCTGGGCTGGCTGAACAGCCTGGGCGGCCGGGAATTTCTGCGGCAGCACATCCTGGTCTGCGCGGCGGCGGCTCTGCTGTTCGCGGTGATTGCCGGGCTCTCGGACTTTGCCTCCCGCACAAACCTGGCCGCTGGCTGCGAGGGCACGGTAGAGCGCATCCGCAGCAGGCTCTTCGGCCACATCCAGCGGCTGCCCTATGCCTGGCACAACTCCCACCAGACAGGCGACATCATCCAGCGCTGCACCCAGGACGTGGAGCTTATCCGCCGCTTTGTCAACGAGCAGCTGATGACCGTGATACGCACGGTGCTGGCCATTGCCATCTCCCTCACCCTGATGTTCCTGATGAACGTGCAGCTCTCCCTGCTAGTGCTGGCCTTCATCCCCGTGGTGCTGGGCTACTCCTTGATATTCTTTGTCATTGTGGGCAAAAAATTCGACCAGGCCGACCAGACCGAGGGCCAGCTCACCGCTTTGGTCCAGGAGAACCTTACCGGCGTGCGGGTGGTGCGGGCCTTTGGCCGCGAGCGCTTTGAGATCGACCGTTTTAATAAGAAAAACCAGGAGTTCGCGGACCTGTGGTCCCATCTGGGCAAAATCCTGGGCGTGGACTGGGGCCTGGGCGAGCTGTTCGCTGGCCTGCAGGCCCTGGTGGTCATGGTGGTGGGGGTGTTCTTTGTGGAGAACGGCTCTATTACCGAGGGGGAGTTTCTGGCCTTCACCGCCTACAACTCCATGCTGGCCTGGCCTGTGGCCCAGCTGGGCCGTGTGCTCAGCGAGCTGAGCAAGACCTCCATCAGCGCCACCCGCCTCTTTGACATTCTGGACGCCCAGGAGGAGCAGGACTGCCCTGCCCCCCAGACCCCTCCCCTGGACGGGGACCTGGTGTTCGACCACGTAAGCTTTTCCTATGGAGAGGGCAGCGGCGTGCTGGAGGACGTGAGCTTCACCATAAAGGCAGGCAGCACCTTCGGCATTTTGGGGTCCACAGGCAGCGGCAAGTCCACCTTGATGGTCCTGCTGGACCGGCTCTATGAGCTGCCAGAGGGCCAGGGTACCATCTCTATTGGCGGGGTGGACATCCGCAAAATCAAGCTGGAACACCTGCGCCGGGGCATCGGCATGGTGCTGCAAGAGCCCTTCCTGTTCTCCAAGACCTTCCGGGAGAGCATTGCGGACGGCTCCAGCCGCCAGGACCTGGAGACCGTGCGCCGTTATGCCCGCATGGCTGTTATTGACGACGCCATCGAGGGCTTTGCCCAGGGGTACGACACCCCTATCGGCGAGCGGGGCGTCACCATCTCCGGCGGCCAGAAGCAGCGGGTGGCCATTGCCCGTATGCTTATGCAGGACACGCCTATTAAAATTTTTGACGACTCCCTCTCCGCTGTGGACATGGAGACTGACCAGAAGATCCGCCAGTCCATCAAAGAGAATGTCCACGGCACCACCATTTTGATCGCCCACCGGATCACCACCTTGATGAACGCGGACCAGATCCTGGTGCTGGACCGGGGCCGGGTAGCCCAACTGGGCACCCACCAGGAGCTTGTTGCCCAGGATGGAATCTACAAGCGGATTTATGAGATGCAGAAGTCGTAAGGAGGAGCTGGTATGTTCCGTGAAATGACGGTGACGGATACGGATAAAGTCCTTCCCCTGTATATAGACTACTATAACATCTGCGAAGGAGGCTGTTGGACGGCTGAAACCGCAGGAAAGCGTATCCGCCAGGTGTTAAGCATGAACGGTGGTTGGGGACTGCTGCTTGAAGAGGACGTCCCGGTTGGATTTGCCATGGGTTATTTCAAACAGTATGATGACCTGTGTGCCTTCACTCTGGAGGAGATCGTGATTGAGCGGGGCCGCCAGGGAAAAGGGTTCGGTTCCGCCCTGCTGTCAGAGGTAGAGAACCGGGTAAGCTCCCTGGGAGCGGCAGGAGTAGAACTGAGCGCCGTGAATGACGAGGCCCACCATAGGTTTTATGACCGGGCCGGCTATGGCAATGCGAAAAATTTCGTGCTGAAGGTAAAGTGGTTCCGTTAACCAGGCCACCCCCTCTGTTAAATTGTGTGTAAGGAGACTGAAATGAATATAGAAAAAAATCAGCCAACCCCTGCAGAGCGTTTCCATACCTTTAAAGTATGGGCCAAAATGCTCCCCTACATCAAGCCCTACCGGGGATGGGTGGCCGCCATTGTGGCAGCCATGCTGCTGGACGCGGCCATTGCCGTGGCCTATACCCTGATTGCCGGGTACGTGGTAGACCGCTTTGTCACCCCCCGCAGCCACCAGGGCATCACCACCTTTGCCATCCTCTACTCCGGCCTCGTGCTGGTAAAGACCCTGTGCCAGATACTTCTCGGCACGATAGCCATCAGGCTGGAAATGTACATTGGCCGTGACCTTAAGCGGGACCTGTTCGCCCATCTCCAGGCTTTAAGCTTTTCCTACTACAACCAGAACCCCGTTGGCGCCATTGTGGCCCGGGCCCTCCAGGACCCCGGCCGCATTGCGGAGAGTATCCCCTGGATGATGGTGGACGGCGTCTATTGCAGCGTGTACATACTGGCCTGCCTAGGGGTCATGCTGGTCATCAACTGGAAGCTGGGCCTGCTGGTGCTGGCCGTGGTGCCCTTTATCGCGGCGTTTACCATCTTTTTTGAGAAGCGGATTTTAAAAGTGAACCGCAAGGTCCGCAAGATCAACGCGGAGATCACCCGCCATTACAACGAGGGCATCTCTGGCGCCAAGACCTCCAAAACCCTCTGCATTGAGGAGAAGAACCTGGGGGCTTTCCAAGAGGTCAGCGGCAACATGCGCCGCACCAGTATCAAAGCTGTGATGCTGGACGCCATTTACATCCCGGTCATCAGCTTCCTGACCGCCCTGGCCGTGTCCTTTGTCATCACAGGCGGCGGCAATATGGCCATGGCAGGGGGCATCAGCATTGGCGAACTCACCATCTTCGTCAACTTCGCCCTGCGCATAGCAGACCCCGTGGGGGCCCTGGCCTACCAGGCCACCCGATTTGTGTCCATGCAGGCCAATATCGAGCGGGTCACCGAGCTTCTGGAGCTGGAGCCCCAGATCACGGATACGCCCCAGGTGGTGGAAAAGTACGGCACCTCCCTGGATCCCAAGCGGGAGAACTGGGAGCCTCTCACCGGGGCCATCACCTTTGAGGACGTGACCTTTCAGTACCCAGACGGCCATGAAAACGTGCTGGAGCACTTCAATCTGGAGGTGCCCGCTGGGTCCACGGTGGCCATTGTGGGCGAGACTGGCGCAGGCAAGTCCACCCTGGTGAACCTGGCCTGCCGGTTCTTCGAGCCCACTGGGGGCCGTATCCTTATTGACGGCCGGGACTATAAGGAGCGCAGCATGCTGTGGCTCCACAGCAATATTGGCTATGTGCTGCAGACCCCCCACCTGTTCTCCGGCTCTGTAAAGGAGAACATCCGGTATGGCCGCCTGGACGCCACGGACCAGGAGGTTATGGCGGCAGCCAAGCTGGTAAATGCCCACGACTTCATCACCCGCATGGAAAAGGGCTATGACAGCGACGTGGGCGAGGGCGGCGGCCAGCTCTCCACAGGAGAGAAGCAGCTGGTCAGCTTTGCCCGGGCCGTGCTGGCAGACCCCCGCATCTTTGTGCTGGACGAAGCCACGGCCTCCATTGACACCAAGACAGAGGCCCTGATTCAAGAGGCCATCTCCACCCTGCTGGAGGGCCGCACCTCTTTCCTGATTGCCCACCGGCTGTCCACCATCCGCAAGGCGGACATGATTTTGGTGGTGCGGGACGGCAAGATCATCCAGCGGGGCACCCACCAGGAGCTGATGGACCAGGGCGGCTACTATGCGGACCTGTACAATAAACAGTTTGAGGCGGAGACTGCAGAGAGTGTGTTTAACTCATAAACCAGCCCGGAATATACAAATGGGTACAGCTTAGTAACAGCTGTACCCATTTTCATATTTATCCCTCGAACAGATGGATGTATTCGACGCTTTTGTTTTCTTTGTCTGAGAAAGTCATCTTAACCACCCACGGCTTTTGCTTTACCACCGCCAGAAAATTCTTATACCCAGTGGCATAGCAAGGGGCTTTCCCCATGGGGAAAGCCCTCCTACATGAGTCCTGCGATTTCGGCTTACACGGTCCATCGCCGCTTTTCATAATATTGGGAAGGATTGGTAATACATCCGTCCGGCCATCCTGCGCTCTAGAGCGCTTCCATGCGTCTGAAAGCCGCCATACTTACTTGTTCTCCTCGGCCTCGGCGAGCTCCTTCTTATAGAGGTACTTCTCCACTTCTTCCGCCATATTCTGGGGAATCTCCCGCTTCACCGGGAAAGCCGTGGCGTTTACCATGTCCTGGGCAAAGGCCAGCACGCTGCGGGCCGTTTTCTCCAGGCCCTCCGGCGAGAGGAAGTCCAGCGTGTCAAAGCGGTTGTGGATATAGGCCGCCCCCGGAGCCCCAAAACGGGTAAAGTTCACGGCAGGTATGCCGCTGTCCGCAAAGGGGATGGAATCGCTGGAGTAGATGCCCTGCTTCACCTCGGCGGAGATGCCCCGCACCTGGGTGGCATACTGGATGTAGTGGACCAGGCTCTCCTCTCCGGTCACGGCAATGCCCTCCCGGCCCAGCACCGGGCCGCCCACGTCCACGTTGATCATCAGCAGATGGTCCCGCAGCTCCTCCTTATGGGCCTTTACATAGGCCCAGCTGCCCTCCAGGCCGATCTCCTCGCTGCCATACCACATAAACTTCACGGTGCGCTTGGGGGGATTTTCCTTAAAGTACCGCAGCAGCTCCATGTTAATGACAGAGCCTGCACCATTGTCGTACACTCCCTTCGAGAAGTCCACCGAATCGTAATGGGCCCCAAAGGAGATGATCTCATCCGGCTTCTCCGTGCCCGTTATGGTGGCCACTACATTGCAAGAGGTCCGCTCTACCGTGTCGTTTTTCAGCACCAGCCGGGCCTTGCAGGCCCCCCGCTTCACCATGTCAAAGGCGTCCAGCACCCGTGTGTTCACCATGGGCACATTGCCAAAGGCCCGCAGGGTGCGGCGCAGTTTGCGGGTGGAGAGGTCTGTGCCCTCCCGGTCGTCCCGCAGGTCCCCTTCCATGGTGACAATGCCCGCCACTTCGGCCTTCATCAGCTTGCGGAACAGGGGCACCCGCATAAAGCCGTTTACCAGCACGATCTTTCCGGCGGCCTGGGCAAGGTCTACCTCGTTGCCGTTTTCCACATACAGGAACTCCGCCTCCAGGCCCCCCTGGTAGGTGTTTTTGGCGCATTTATAGCCAGTTACCGGGTAGGACTGCTGGAAAGGCTCTAAAATCTCCAGAGTGGCGGTCTCAATATCCGCGTCCTCAATCTCAAAGCTCTCCAGCTGGGCGGGCACGCCGATAGCCTCGCACTGGGCTTTCAAAATCTCCGCCGCCTGCAGCTCTTCCGGGGACCCGGCCACCCGGGTAAAGCCCAGCCGCTCCAGCAGCTCCATGGCTCTCTTGCCTGATACGTTCATAATGTTGACCTTCTTTCATAAAGTATTCTATTGGTTCCATGCACAGTTTGTTTCCAGATTTTCCTCTAAACAGCCGCCGGAACCAGGCTTTTCCAGGGAAAAACCAGCCCGCGGCCTTTGCCTAGCGCCTGTCAGGTGGACAGGTCCTCCTTGATCTGGGTGGTGGAGATCTCCGGCGTGCGGGGCAGGTAGACCACCTGGCAGTATTCCTTCAAGAAGTCGAACTTGCCCTGCCAGTCATCGCCCATTACAAAGGTGTCCACCTTGTAGAGCTGCACGTCCTGGGCCTTCTGCTCCCAGCTCTCCTCGGGAATAACCAGGTCCACATAGCGGATGGCCTCTAAAAGCTGCTGCCGCTTCTGGTAGGGGAAATAGCACTTTTTGTGCTTGGAGTTCCAGTTGAACTCATCGGTGGACAGGGCCACAATCAGATAATCGCCCAACTCCTTGGCCCGCTTGAGCAGGTTGATGTGGCCATAGTGGATCAGGTCGAAGGTACCGTAGGTGATCACACGCTTCATTGCAAAGCCTCCTTATAGATAAAATGTAATTAAGATATGGCATGGACGGAATCGCTGGCAGGGGGATCATCCGCTGGCAGTCCTGGCCTGCGCAGGGCCGAAGAGGGCTGGAAAAGTGTGCCGGTCCTCCCCCATTCGGCCAGCTATACGCCAGCGGCCCGCTCTGTTTGGAGGATGGAGGAAAAGTCCCGCGACCCCTTCCTCCCGTTTTATCAAGCTGCCATAGAACCGTCCATTATACCACCCAACCGCCATCAAGCCGCCCGGGTAGGAGTTTTGCCCGTATTTCCCAAAGGGAAACAAGCGCTTCGTGCGCAGGGGCAAAACTCCGTGACTTGCCGCAGGCAATGTCAAAAGTACCAGGATTGGAACAGCTTCAGGGAATCCACATACTCGTGGGTGGCAGGCGCGCCGGATATCACCGGGAAATACACCGCGAACAGCGCCAGGCAGGCCAGGGCCAGCGCTCCCAAGCACAGCGGGGCCAGGGTCAGCCGCAGTCCGCCCGCCTCGCCCGAGCCCCCCAGGGTGACCGTCCGGCTAAGAGGTCCCTGCTGGGACATGTACTGGAAAGCCGCCAGCAGGGCCAGCACCAGAAAGGGCACGGCAGTGAAGTAGTGGTAGATAAAGGTGAGCCGGGGCACCAGCACCCAGGGCAGGTACACGGACAGAAAGCCCGCCAGGGCCACGCCGCAGGCCAGATCCCGCTTTTTAAGCCAGTGCCACACCGCAAAGAGCAGCGCCGGGATGCAGCCCCACCACAGCAGGGGATTGCCCATGGAGGAGATCGTGCTGTACAGGCCATCCCCGGTCTCGCCCCCATAGAACCAGATGGGCCGGGCCACCAGAGGCCACTCGTACCAGGGAGAGGCGAAGCTGTGCTCTGCCACCAGCTTACTGTGGTAGTTGAACATGGTGCTCTGATAGTTGCAGAAGGCCCACCACTGCTGGTTCACATTGTGGGGCAATGTGGTCATGGGCAAGAAAGCGGTGTAGTAGATGCCAAAGGGAATGGCGATGAACAAAAGACAGCACCAGCCGCACAGCTGCAGGGCCCGCCGGACCACCGGCTGGGTGGGGCGCTTGCCCTTGCTCTGCTTTACATAGCTGGCAATCAGTTTGCCAAAGAACAGCACTGCCAGGCCTGCGGCTCCATAGGCGGCCGTCCACTTGCTGGCCACGCCCAGGCCCATAAAGACGCCGCTCAGGCCCAGGGGAATCAGCAGGGACTTCATGCTGTCCTTGACGATGTCCTTATAAAGGAAACAGGCCATCGCGTCATACATCAGCAGCAGGAAGAACACCGAGTATGTATCTATGGTGGCAATGCGGGTCTGGGTGAAGTGCATGAAGTCAAAGGCAAAAAGCAGGGTGCCCAGGCTGCAGAGCCAGGTCTTGCCAAAAAGGGTTTTGCACAGATGGTACAGGGCCGGAAGCATCAGCACCCCAAACAGAGTGCCCATGAACCGCCAGCCAAAGGGGTTCAGCCCGAACAGCCGGATACCCAGGGCGATAATGTGCTTGCCCAGGGGCGGGTGGGTGTTCTCATAGGGCTCCAGGCCCAGAATATGCTCGTAGGCAGTGCGGGCGTGGTAGATCTCGTCAAAGTAGCTGGAATTTTCATAGGTTTTTTCCAGGGGCACGGTGTTCTGCTCGTCACAAAGAGCCTGGGCTCCTGGGCCCTCCGCTGTGATGGCCGGGGCCTTTTGAGCTCCGGCAGGCAGCAGGCCCACTTCACTGATGGTGACAGAGCCGTCCAGGGCAGTGAGGCGCACATACTGGCCGGGGGTCTCCAGCCAATGGGTCTTCCAGGCGAACACATAGCTGTTCTCTGTGGAGCCGCAGTAGGTCCAGACCTCCCCGTCGGTGCTGGTCTCCACCTGCATGGTAGAGCCCACCCGGGCGGCATAGTGGTTGGCGTCCGGAGAGAGGCCCGGCAGGAAGAGCAGGCTGCTGGCAGGCTCTTCGCAGTAGAGCACCACGCTCTCCCCCTCCTGGGGGGTCCAGTTGGTGGTGGGCAGCACTGTGCCGCCCAGGCGCCAGAAAGCTACCGCAGCGTACACCAGGGTGATGCCTCCCAGGATAATCCAGTCCAGCCGGACCATTTTCCGGCCCTCTGGGGCCTGAACGGCCAGGGACAGGGGCTCTGCCACTGGGGTCTTCAGCTGGTTCCGGGCTTTTTTGCCCTTGCGGGCCTTTTTGGGGGCCGCCTCCTCTGCGGCGGGCAGGGCTTCTCCCAGGGTGGGAGCCGTCTCGGCCGCAAGAACCTGGCCGGGCAGCTTGATTTCTCCCCGCACATAGGCCCGGTAGTACACCCACAGGGTGTAGGCCACGGCGGCTATCTGCAGGGCCGCAATGGCCTTGCTGGCAAAGGCGTTGGGATTATAGCTGCCCCCCAGCTCCCGGAACAGCCAGAGCACATAGCTCACGTTGAGATAACTGGCCCCGGCCAGCAGGCCAAAGGCCCGCAGGAAACGCTTGTCCCCTGCAAAGACATAGGCCAGCAGCATGAAGAGGAACACCGGGAACATGTAGCGCTCGTGCATCTTCACGGAGAATACATAGACAAGGCTCATCAACACAGGCACAGCGGCGAACACCGCGTCTTTGCGCTTGGAGAGGAACATTAAGGCCCCGCAGGCCGCTGTGGCCAGGGCTGGTCCGGCCACTGTAAGCACCCCGGCGTGCAGGCCCTGGGGCAGCCCCCGCCAGTTGTAGCCGATGAGCGCCCAGAAGTTGCAGGCGTTGACAGAGTAGTAGTCATAGTAGTTCATGGTGGACTGGTACTTGGTGACCAGCCACCCGTAGTTGAAATTGTGGGTAAAGGGGGTTGCCACCAGCAGAATGGCCCCCAGGCTGCAGGCCACCCCCAGGCCCAGCTGCAGCCACTTTTTCTGCTTGATGGCAAAGCAGATATACAAAGGGGCAAACACCAGCATCTGGGGCTTGCAGATAATGGACAGGCCGTACAGCAGGCCCGAGGGGATGTACCTCTCCCCATAGAGCAGCAGCACAGAGGCCAGCAGAATGGCCGTACAGAAGGAATCCGCCTGGCCCCACTGGGCGGAGTTGACAAACACCGCCGGGCAGAACAGGTAGGCCCCGGCCACCAGCAGGGCGGCCCGGTCCCCCAGCTTCCGGCGGCCCAGCCAGAGAAGAACGCCCCCGCACAGCAGGTCCGCCAGAATAGAGGGCGTTTTCATCAGCAGGGTGTGGGCCTGTCCCTCCACCGCCAAGCCCAGGACCTGCCGCAGTTTTTCCAGCAGGCGCAGCACATAGAGGTAGCCTGGGGGATAGTCCAGAAACATGTCCTGCTGGTAGATGTCCCGAAAGCCCACCTGGTCCACTGTGTAGGCCCAGGACTTGAAGGTGCCCATGTCCACACTGAAGCCCTCGGAATTGTACCCCAGCCCCAGCCGCAGGGCCAAGGCCCCCCAAAGCAGCAGCCCAGCCCACAGAGCAAAGCCCCGGCTCTGGCCCTCTTTAAAGCGCCGGTTGGCCAGCACCCACACGCCGCCGCAAAAGGCCGCGCCCAAATAGATGTAAGCGATCATACTCTCTCTCTCCTCGTTGTTTGTTCCCGCCCACGCACACACGGTTTCCACTATATTTACTACATCCTCTGTAATCTTCAAAAAAGCTATTGACTATTTTGCCGATTCCGTGTAAGCTATGGGTATACTATATGGAAGACGGGGACCTGTAAACCCTGCTTCCATTCAGTACGCTCTCTATAGTATAGTGCTTTCCAGCCGGAAAGTCAAATGCTGGCGCAAATTCCAAACCAATCCGGGCTTGCCTGGGAACAGGGACAGCGCTGGATTTTTGTCCGCAGAGAGAGATTTCCCGGGGAAACCCTGGAAATTCCCCCAGGTTTTCTGGAATTTCCAGCCCAAAGCTGGCCAGTGCCAGGGGAAACACCGCAAATACCGCCTTTTTGTTCCAAACAAGGGCTTTGTGACCAATCTCTTGGCTTTGACGCAAAAATCCGGCATTTCCTGTGTTTCTAAAAAAGCTCCGGACAAAAAGACAGTCTTCCCGTTTTTTTCAGGCAGCCCCCTGCCCACACCATTTTTAAAGAGAGGAACATACCTATGAGCAATCTGTACACCCCGTGTAAGCTGTCCGCCTGCTATCACGAGGACCCCTACACCCTGCACCTGGGCACCCAGCCCAACCGTGCCTATTACCTGCCCCAAGGGCCCCAGGGCCAGCCCCGGGTCCACAGCCTGAACGGCGAATGGGCCTTCCGCTATTTTGACTCTTTCCTGGACGCTGTGGACCCGGATGGGTTCCTGCGGCTGGAAGAGGACAAGATGACCGCTATCCAGGTGCCCAGCTGCTGGCAGTGCGGCGGCTGGGGCCGCCACATGTACACCAACGTGCGCTTCCCCATTCCCGTGGACCCGCCCTATGTGCCCCAGGAGAACCCCTGCGGCCTGTACCACCTGAACCTGAACCTGGAAAAGACGGAGGGCCGCCGGTACTTCCTGAACTTTGAAGGGGTGGATTCCTGCTTCTACCTGTGGGTAAACGGGGAATTTGCCGGGTATAGCCAAGTCTCTCACAGCACCTCTGAGTTTGAGGTGAGCCAGCTGCTGCAAAACGGCGGCAACAGCTTCACAGTGCTGGTGCTGCAGTGGTGCGACGGCACCTATCTGGAGGACCAGGACAAGCTGCGGATGAGCGGCATCTTCCGGGATGTTTACCTGATGGAGCGGCCAGAGGCCTTCCTGCGGGACTTCTTTGTGAAGGAGAGCTTTAACCAGGACTTCTCCCAGGCCACCGTGGAGGTAGCCCTGGAGGCTGAGGGCTCTGTCCAGCTGGCCGCCACCCTGCGGGACCCGGACGGCCAGCCCATAGGGGAAGGCACCTTTGAAGGGGAGTCCGGCGTCCTGCGCTTTGAACTGGACAATCCCGTGCTGTGGAACGCCGAACACCCTGCCCAGTACACCCTGGTGCTCAGCGCCGAGGACGAGGTGATTGAGCAGAAGGTGGGCCTGCGCAAGATTGAAGTAAAGGACGGCGTGGTGCTTTTGAACGGCGTGGCCATCAAGTTTAGGGGCGTGAACCGCCACGACAGCGACCCTGTGACCGGCTATACCATCAGCCAGGAGCAGGCCATCCGGGACCTGCTCCTGATGAAGCAGCACAATGTAAACGCCATCCGCACCAGCCACTACCCCAACGCCCCCTGGTTCCCCCAGCTGTGCAGCGAGTACGGCTTCTATGTGATTGCCGAGGCGGACCTGGAGAGCCACGGCTTTGCGGTGAAGTACGGCACCCACAGCCTGGAGAACTATGCGGACAGCATGGATGACCCCCAGTTTAAAGAGGCCATTGTGGACCGCAGCCAGCGCAACGTACACCGGGACAAGAACTGCGCCAGCGTGGTGGTCTGGTCCCTGGGCAACGAGAGCGGCTGGGGCGAGAACGGCGAGGCTGCCGGACGCTGGGTGAAGGACTATGACCCCAGCCGCCTGCTGCACTATGAAGGCTGCATGGTCTACCACAAGGCCCGCAAGCCGGACTTCTCCATGCTGGATTTGTACAGCCGCATGTATTCCCCCACGGTGGCCACCCAGGAGGCCTGGACCAAGAAGGCCTCCATCGAGGAATATTTCAACGGGGTTGAGATTGATGAGAACTGGGAGGGCCGCAGGCCGCCCTATATCCTGTGCGAGTACATCCACGCCATGGGCAACGGGCCTGGGGACGCGGAGGACTATCAGCAGCTGATTATGAAGCACGACGGCTTCTGCGGCGGCTTTGTGTGGGAGTGGTGCGACCACGCTGTGTATGGCGGCCAGACCCCGGACAACCGGCCCATCTACCGGTACGGCGGCGACCACGAGGAGTTCCCCCACGACGGCAACTTCTGCATGGACGGCCTGGTGTACCCGGACCGCACGCCCCACACAGGCCTGAAGGAGTTTAAAAACGTGATCCGGCCCATCCGGGCCCAGAAGACCGGGGCGGACACCTTCACCCTGCACAACTACCGGGACTTCACCAATGCCCAGGAGTATGCCTGTCTCTCTTACGAGGTGATGGAGAATGGCACAGTGACCCGCAGCGGCCAGCTGGAGATGCCCTCCATTGCCCCCCATGGCCAGGCTTCCATCACCGTGGAGGGCCTGCCCACAGGCGGGGACAGCGCTGTCACCTTCCTGTACACAGCCAAGAAGGACGGCCCCTTCTTCCCCGCTGGCCACGAGCTGGGCTTTGACCAGATTGCCCTAGGTGAGGAGATAGCTGTTCCCGCAGCCCCCTCTGGCGGCAAGGTGGAGATTGGAAACAACTGCCGGGAGATCGTGCTCACTGGCGGGAATTTCCGCTACAGCTTCAGCAAGCTGACAGGCCTGTTCAACGAGCTCTGCTGGGAGAACAAGTCCTTTATCTCCCGGCCCATGGAATGGAACATCTGGCGTGCCCCCACGGACAATGACCAGTATGTGAAGATGAAGTGGACAGAGGCCGGCTTTGACCGGTCCACCGTGCGGGTATACTCTGCCACAGCCGGGAACACCCAGGAGGGCATGGCCACTATCACCTGCCATCTGGGCATTGCGGCCCTTACCTCCAAGCCCTTTGTGGACGTGAAGGCCACCTGGACCGTGGACGCCGCCGGGCACATCGCCTGCAGCCTGGAGGCGGAGCGGGATACCCAGTTCCCCTTCCTGCCCCGGTTTGGCCTGCGGATATTTATGCCCAAGAGCTTTGGGCATGTGGAATACTTTGGCTACGGCCCCTTTGAGAGCTACATCGACAAGCACCGGGCCTCCCGGCTGGGTGTGTACGCCTCCTCTGTGGCGGACCAGGTGGAACACTACCTGAAGCCCCAGGAGAACGGCTCTCACTATGGCTGCCGCTGGGCGGCTGTGCAGGGCCAGGGCTTTGCCTTGAAGGCCGAGAGCCCAGACACCTTCTCTTTGAACGTCTCCCCCTACACCCAGGAAGAGCTGACAAAGAAGATGCACGACTATGAGATCGAGCCCTGCGGCGAGACCGTGCTCTGCCTGGACTACAAGATGAGCGGCGTGGGCTCGAACAGCTGCGGCCCTGTTCTGCTGGAAGAGTACCAGCTGAAGGAGGAGGCCTTTGCTTTCCGCTTCACCCTGTCCCCTTCCCAGAACTAAAGGCGCCCTTTGGGGCATAGAGAAAACAGCCAGAACCCTATAAAAAAGGGGAGCATCCCAGGCTTTGGGCGGGGTGCTCCCCTTTTGGGCGGCTTTAGCGGGAATTTTCTTTTGCCCTGGGGGGAACACCCCTTGCAGGCACAGCGGGTTTCCGGTATAATAAGGGAAAAGCGGCTCTGCCTAAAAATCCTTTGTAGGAGGACGTCACTTGAACAGAGAAAACAAGAGAAAGCAATACGAAAAAGGCTACTACCAAAACCACGCCTGCAGCGACAGCTTTACCTGCAAGCAGTGCGGGCGGCTGGTGACCCCAGAGGCGGCTGGCACCCAGCACCGCAACCACTGCCCCAACTGCCTGACCAGCCTGCATGTGGACAACGAACCCGGCGACCGGGACGCGGACTGCGGCGGGCAGATGGAGCCCATCAGCGTGTGGGTGCGCAAAAACGGCGAGTGGGCCATTATCCATCGGTGCAAGCGCTGCGGGGCTCTCAGCTCCAACCGGGTGGCCGCGGACGACAACCCCATGAAGCTGATGTCCATTGCCCTGCGCCCCCTCAGCCAGCCCCCCTTCCCCTTAGAGCGCATCGAGGAGCTGACAGAGATGATGGCCGGGGACGGGTCCATAAAATAAAAGACTCTGGCTTCTTTGGCAGCCTCCAGGCCAGGCTCCTCCCTTGTTTGGGAGGGGGGGAAGCCTGGCAGGGGAAAAGAGCGAAAGGGATATCCCTACGCCATCCAGTCCATTGAGATTGGAGGATGCTGGACTGCCGCCCCCTGCGCCAGATTGGCGGCCTATGAACACAATCAACACCCAAAAAAGCCTCTGGCGGGAAAACCAGAGGCTTTTTGCGTTCAAAGGGCTGCCAGCCGCTTATTTTTGCGGGATTTGCGCCGATTATCTATATATAAGTAAAAAATGGCAGGAAATGGCGCGGCAAGGGGCCGGAAGGAACGCTGGCGGCCCTGTTTTTTTACTTGCCTTTCCAGCCAGTCGTGCTAAAGGGGATTATAAAGGAGGCTCTCTGTATGATAATCGGCTCTGTAAACGCATATGCCAAGCAGCTGAAGCTGCAGACAGAATTTCAGATGAAACAGGCCAGGGGCCAGCTGGGCAACCATGAGACCCTGGAGCAGTGGCTGGGCGATGACCCCTCTTCGGACGACACAGAGAAGCAGGACACGCAGCTGAAGACCATCCGCCAAAAGCTGGACCAGGGCGGCCGCCTTACCTTTGAGGAACGGCGGTACCTGCAGGCCAAGGATCCCCAGGCCTATGCCAAGCTGGAGGCCGCGGAGCGGGAGCAGCGGGCCTTTGAGCAGAAGCTCCGCCAGTGCCGCACCAGGGAGGAGGCCCAGCGGCTGAAGCTGACCTATCTCAGCTCCTCCATGGCCACGGTGAAAGCGGTAGAGCGCAATTCCAATCTCACCTCTGCAGAAAAGCTGGCCATTCTGGTCCAGGAGAAGCAGCGCTGCGACCGGCTGGAGCAGAGCTCCCGGGATTTTGTGCGCCGGGGCGAGTACCACAGCCTGCCCACAGACGCAGAGGCCGCCAAGGCCTGCCGGGACACCCGGAAAGCCGAAAAGGCCCGGCGAGCCAGGCGCGTCCAGCGGACAGAGGACAAGAAAAAGGCCTACCGCCGCAAACGGGAGAAGAAGGGGCCCCGGCCCGAGACTCCAGAGCAGAGAAAAGTGCGGCGGGCCAACGCCAAAGCCCGGGCAAACGCGGCCCTGCACAACACAGCGGCGTTTATGGCTGTGGTAGAGGCCTACCGGACCGCCCGGACCCCAGAGCCGCCCCAGCCCCAGGTGGACGTCAAAGGCTAACTGCATGGCCTGGGGCAGATCCAGGAATTTTTTTAAGCGGGAAGGGGCCGTTTTCTGCCTGGGCGGCACAACGGCCCCTTTCGTTCTGCGCCCTTGCGCTGGCAGTTCTGCGCGGGGGCCGCGGGCTCTCTGGGGCCCTATTCTGTTTGGAAAGGAATCTGTATGAAACGCATCCTACTCATTGCCACCGGGGGCACCATTGCCTGCGCCAAGACCGAGGGCGGGCTGGCCCCAGCCCTCTCCCCAGCCCAGCTGCTGGAGCGGGTGCCGGACGCCCAGGGCTTTTGCCAGGTAGAGACCCTGCAGGCCCTGAACCTGGACAGCACCAACATTGCCCCTGCCCACTGGCTGCTGCTGGCCCGGACCATCCAGGAGAATTACCAGCGGTTCGACGGGTTTGTGGTCTGCCACGGCACAGACACTTTGGCCTACACAGCCGCGGCCCTGTCCTATCTCATCCAGAACACCTGCAAGCCCATTGTGCTCACTGGCGCCCAGAAGCCCATTGACCAGGAGGACACGGACGCCCGGCAGAACCTGCTGGACAGCCTGCTGTTCGCCTGCCAGGAGGAAAGCGGGGTGTGCATTGTCTTTGGGGGCCATGTAATTGCCGGAACCCGGGCCAGGAAGACCCGCACCAAAAGCTACAACGCTTTTTCCAGCATCAATTTTCCCGACTTGGCGGAGGTGCGGGACCACCGGGTGGTGCGCTTCATCCCCTGCGCCCAGACTGGGCGGCCCGCCTTTACCCACAGCCTGAACACCCGGGTCTCTCTACTGAAGCTGATTCCCGGCCTGGACCCAGCCGCTTTTGCCGCTTTAGGGGGCCTGTGCGATGGGCTGATCATTGAGAGTTATGGCGTGGGCGGAATTCCGGACCTGTACCTGGACCAGCTGGAGGCTTTGGTGCGGTCCGGGGTCACGGTGGTGTTAGCCACCCAGGTGCCCCAGGAGGGCAGCGACCTCTCGGTGTACCAGGTGGGCCACCGGGTAAAAGAGCGCTTCCAGCTGCTGGAGCCCTATGACATGACCCTGGAATCCACGGTCACCAAGCTCATGTGGGTGCTGGGCCAGACCCGCCAGCCCGATGAAATACGACAGCTGTTTTACACGCCCGTAAACTATGACCTGCTGTTTTAGGGCCGATGACCCTGTCTCCCTTCCCCTCTCGATTTTTCCCGGCCTGCATGGCCGGGTTTTTTGTGCGTTTTTTTGCCTGCCCTCCCGCAGACAGGCAGTTTTCCCCCCATCCTTTCATACATTTAAGGGATAGCCAAAGAAAATCAAGGAGCTTCTCTGGCTATTCCAGAGCCTGCTTTAAAAGCTTTGGAATACGGCGGCCAAAAACCCAGCTTTTCCCTGGTTTTCAAACAGGCTTTGGGGAACGCGGCTGAAAACAGGGGAGCTGCTGATTTTCACAAGCGTTTCCTGCAGCAATGGATAAAGGAGTGAACCCACATGCTGTTTGCCAACCTGCTGGATCTTTTTTCCCATATCATCTACCTGATGCTTCACGTCACGGGCACGGGCAGTTTTCCCCGGGCGCTGAGCCCTGCCCAGGAGAAGCGCTGCCTGGAGGAGATGGCCCAGGGCAGCCCGGCTGCCCGGCAGACCCTTATAGAGCACAACCTGCGGCTGGTGGCCCATATTGTAAAAAAGTATTATGTCAACGGCAGCGACCAGGAGGACCTGATCTCCATTGGGTCCATTGGGTTGATCAAGGCCATTGACAGCTTTGACCCCCATAAGGGAATCCGGCTGTCCAGCTATGCTTCTAAGTGTATTGAAAATGAAATCCTCATGTTCTTCCGCACGGGGAAAAAGTCCGCCCAGGATGTGTCCATCAACGAGCCCATTGACACCGACAAGGACGGCAATGCCTTGACCCTGATGGACACCATGGCTGTGGACGACACGGTGATTGACGACATTGACGTGCGCATGAAAAGCCGGAAGCTCTATGATTTTCTGCCGGATCTGGAGCCCCGGGAGCGCAGTGTGATCTGTATGCGCTATGGCCTGGGGGGCCGCAAGCCCCTGCCCCAGCGGGAGGTGGCCGTGAAGCTGGGCATCTCCCGGTCCTATGTGTCCCGCATTGAGAAGCGGGCCCTGGAAAAACTGCGGGGGCAGTTTGAGAGAAACTTCTGACGCTGCCTTTGGCAGTCCCCCAAATTTTGCCCCTGGGCCCGGCCCTGCCTTTGGGAAATACAGCTGAAACTCCTGGCGGCTACTGGATGTCCCGCTGGGCGTAGGCGTTCAGCTCCATCCCGGCCTGGTGGCCAGCCAGCAGCTCGTAATAGCCCTGGGCGGCAATCATAGCGGCATTGTCCCCGCACAGGCTCAGTTCCGGCAGGAACAGGGGCAGGCCCGCCTCCTGGCTGAAAGCCTCCAGTTCCCGGCGGAGCAGCCGGTTGGCGGAGACCCCTCCGGCTGCGGCCAGCCTTTTTGCCCCGGTCTCCCTGGCCGCCTGGCGGAAGCTGGCCATCAGGCAGCCCACTACAGCCCGGCGGTAGCTGGCGCACAGGTCCGGCACACAGACGGCCTCGCCCCGCTGAGCGGCGTTGTGCAATAGGTTTAGGGCAGCGGTTTTCAGTCCGGAAAAGCTGAAGTCCAGGGGGGAACCCTCCACTTTGGGCCTGGGCAGCTGATAGGCCAAGGGGTCCCCGGTCTCCGCGATTTTGTCCAGCTCTACCCCGCCGGGGTACGGAATGCCCATGGCCCGGGCCGCCTTGTCAAAGGCCTCCCCTGCCGCGTCGTCCCGTGTGCGGGCCAGCACCTGCAGCTGGGTGTAGTCCTCCACCTGCACAATGTGGGAGTGGCCCCCCGAGACCACCAGGCACAAAAAGGGGGGTTCCAGCCCTGGATGGGAGAGATAGTTGGCGGCAATGTGCCCCCGCAGATGGTGGACCGGCACCAGGGGCAGGTCCCCTGCCAGGGCCAGGCCCTTTGCAAAGTTCACCCCCACCAGCAGGGCTCCGATGAGCCCAGGGGCATAGGTCACCGCAATGGCGTCCACCTGGCCAAGACTAAGACCTGCCTGGGCCAAAGCCTCCCCGGTCACCCCGGAGATGGCCTCGCTGTGCCGCCGGGAGGCAATCTCCGGCACCACGCCCCCATACAGCTTGTGCTCCTCCACCTGGCTGGCCACCACAGAGGAGAGCACCCGCCGCCCGTCTTCCACCAGGGCGGCCGCCGTCTCGTCGCAGGAGCTCTCTATTCCTAAAATAATCACAGAACATCCTCCTTTCCCGCTGGTTCCTCCAGCCAATAGGTCATAATCAGCGCGTCCTCGGTTGGACGGGTATAAAAATTCTTCCGGCGGCCTGCCTGGCAGAAGCCCAGGCCCTTATACAGGGCCAGCGCCGCCTGGTTCGAGGCCCGCACCTCTAAGGAGAGGAAACAGCCGTCTCTGGCCCGTGCCTCTTCCAGGAGGGCCGTGACAATCAGCCTGCCAATCCCCTGCCGCCGGCAGCAGGGGGCCACGGCAATATTGTCCACATAGAACTCCCCGGCGGCAAAGCGCATCCCTCCATAGCCCAGCAGCCGACCCTCCTGCAGGGCGGCCAGGTACACGGCCTGGGGGTTGTCCAGCTCGCTGGCCAAAGCCTGGCGGCTCCAGGGGGTGGAGAAGCACAGCTGTTCCAGCTCCGCCACAGCCTCCAGCCAGTCCTCTGTCACGGGGACCACCTGGGGGGCCGTCAACGGTCCCCCTCCCAAGCAGGCAGCAGGGCCTGGTCTAAAAACACCGCCAGCTGGCGGGAGAGCTGGTCCCGGCACTGGCGGTACACAGCCAGGTCCCCGCCAAAGGGGTCGGCCACTGGCTCCGGCACATAGATGCGGGCAGCGGGCACGCCAGCCTGCTCCAAAATATAGGCGTGGGTCTGGGTCATGGGGAAAAACAGATCCCACTGGACCATGTCCTGGCTGGTCAGCCGCCGGGCCCGGTGGGCGGACAGGTCCACCCCCACCTCCCGGCAGGCCAGCAGGGCGTTTTCCGAGGCAGGCTGGCCCTCTATGGCTGAAAGCCCCGCGCTGGCCGCCGTCCCCTCCAGGCCCCGGCGCTGCAGCAGCTGCCGGAACAGTCCCTCCGCCATAGGGCTGCGGCAGGTGTTGCCTGTGCAGACGAATAGTATTTTCATAGATTCTCCTGTCCTTTATGTATTCAAATCAGCGGGACAGCCCCCGGCTGCGCCAGACCGGAAGAAAGGCCGCGGGGACCGGAAATCCCCGCGCCCTCTCCCCTGGACGGCGTTTTGGCTGGCAAAGGGTCCTGGGATAGGCCCAGGCCCTGGCCAGGCGCTTTGGTTTATCTTTTGATGGGCGAGGAGAAGGGGTAGTCAATGACAATCCGCCCCTCTTGGACGTCGCCCATGCCCCCGTACAGGTCCGCTTTTCCGTCCGCCCGCATGACCAGCCCGGAGGTAAAGGTACAGTCCACCAGTTGGGGCCGCTTGGCCGGGCCAGCCGGATAGCAGGCCCGGGTGCCGATCACCTTTTTATTGCTGACCGCAAAGGTGACGGGGTCAAACTCAAAGGCTGTGTTCATGTACACGGCCAGGGGTTCGCCCGCCTCCTGGGACTCTGTGTAGCTCTGGTGGGCCGCCACCCCCAGGCTGCCGTTCTCCAGCAGGTAGACCTGGTTGCAGCCTCCCCACTCCCCAGGGCCGAAAAGCCCCTCGATGGGCCGGGCAAGGGAAACCACCTCTCCGGTCAGCTCCTCCAAAGAGGAGATTCTGGCAAAGCCCACCAGGGAGGCGCTGCCGTACTTCTCCTCAATCTCCTTGCTTCTGGGCCGGGAGAACACCCCCAGCGAGCCGTCCGCCAGCTCTACCAGGCGGATGTCCTTCATCTGGTCCGGCCCGGTGGTGAAATACTCCAGGTCCTCCAGCTCCCTGCCCCGGTAGAAGTACCCATAGTAGGTGTCTATCTGGCCGCACTTCTTGCGCACATGGGTGCCGCCCATCACCAGCTCCCCGTGGAACAGGCTGATATAGGGGTCCTCCAGCTGATAGGCCCGGCTGCCCGGCACCAGGGTGTACGTGTCCGGGCCTGTCTCTTGGAACAGCCGCACCCAGGAGCCAGCCCAGACCTCCCGCTTCTCTACCCGGCCATATATATAGGTCTTCCCGTTCCAGGAGAAGGGAATGGAGCAGTTGTACACATCGTACCCCTCCACCCCCTGGAAGCACAGGCTCACGCTCTCATATACTTTCTGGTCGATCTGGCGTTCAAACGCCGCCTTTTCTTCTTGGATTGACATGGCAGCCCTCTCCTTGTCCTATGGATTCGGCCCGCGCCCGTTTCCGCCGGGGCAGGCTCTTTGGGGTGTTTCCCCTAAGCTGGCAAAAGTCCCCCTGAGATGGCTCTGCCAGCTCAAAAAAACGTGGGAACGCTTATGGAAACACACCCTGGCTTCTGCGCAGACTATATCACGGGCCAGCCTGTTTGTCAAGGCCTTTTCCGCAGATTGGGCCAGGGTTTTTTCCGGTATGGCAGGCCCGTCTGCTGGCTTTCCGGGTCCCTTCCCCTCTAAGGCCGCCCAGGGACAGCTTGCCTTTTTGCCGGGTTTGCGGTACAATAGGACGGACAACCCTTGAAAGGGGACTTTCCAGGGGCTGGCAGAGGCAAAAGCCCGCAGATAGGACAGCGGGGTTTCTGCCTGTCAAAGCGCCCTATTTTATACCAATTTTACACAAGAGAGGTATCGCCATGAACGAGAAGGAAATTGCTGAGATCCGCCGCCGGTTTCAGCCCCAGCACAGCAACATCACCCAGGTACACGGCTGCTATGTGAACAGCCAGGGGGAGATCATCTCCCAGTTTGGCCAGTCCCTGGCCTCTGCCTCTGAGGAGGAAGCGGAGAGCATTTTATCCGTGCTGAAACGCACGCTCTCCGGCACGCTGGGCAAGCAGCTGAACGACATTGTGTTTGAGACCCGCCAGGTGGCTGACAGCGATGAGCACCGGATGCTGATGGCCCTGCGGGGATCTGGCCTGAAGGACCAGGAGGCGGTGCAGGGCTTTTACCAAAGGGTAATTGACAGCCTGCAGATGGAGGGCCCCTACTTGATTCTGCTGGCCCACGACACCTATGATGTTCCCTACCGCCTGAAGGACGGCGCGCCCAATCCAGACGGCTCCAGCGAGGTGTACGCCTATATTCTGTGCAGCGTCTGCCCGGTGAAGGAGGCCAAGCCCGCACTGCGCTACAATGTGCCGGACAGCGTGATATGCAGCCGGGGTCCGGACTGGCTCATCTCTCCCCCAGAGCTGGGCTTTCTGTTTCCAGCCTTTGACGACCGCAGCGCCAATATTTACAACGCCCTGTACTACACCCGTAAAACCGCGGAGAACCACCCGGAGTTCATCCAGGGCGTCTTCTGTACAGAGCCGCCCATGCCTGCGGACCAGCAGCAGGAGACCTTTCGGGAGATATTGGCCGGGGCCCTGGAGGAGGACTGCAGCTACAGCCTGGTGCAGGAGGTCCACGGCCGCCTGACGGAGCTGGTGGAGGAACACAAGGCCAGTAAAAATCCGGAGCCCCTGACCGTGTCCAAGCACACCATGCGCGGGATTTTAGAGGCCAGCGGCGTGCCGGAGGAGAAGGCCCAGGCCTTTGAAGAGAAGTACGACGAAGCCTTTGAAGGCGGCGCGGTCAGCCCCAAAAACCTGATCAACGTGAAGGAGTGCGTGGTGCGCACAGCCAACGCCACCATCAAGGTGGACCCGGACTGCGGGGACCTGGTGGAGACCCGGCTCATCAACGGCAGAAAGTACATACTGGTGCGCGTGGAGGGAGACGTGGAATTTAACGGCATCCAGGTGCAGTTTGACCGGGAGCCCCCGGAAGAAGAACAGGGAGAAACGCCGTCCCCAGAGGAATAATCGACATACAAAAAGGAGAGGCTGGACAAAGCCTCCCCTTTTTTCGTCTCTTCTATAGCTGTCTTCCATTTGTGCGGGCAGCACAGTCCGGTCCCGCTGGGGGCCCGCTATTCCACGGGCACATCCCCGCCGCTCTCTATGCAGAGGTCCTCCCCTGCCCCAGAGGCTCTGTCCACGCTTTGGCTCTGGTCCTGATTTTCCAGGTCCTCCCGCTTCAGCTCAGACTTCACCTTTTCTTTTTCCTCCTCCATCATCCGCATCACCATAGCCATCATATAGGCTTTGGGGTCGTGCTCCAGCAGGTACTGTTCGTCCTGGGGCGGCACCTTATGCCCTTTGCCGATATTGGCGGCAATCTTCATGCACTTTTTCATCTGGTCCAGGGCTTTTTGCAGGGCTTTTGCCTGCTGGTCGTTCTGCTCCCGCATCTGGATGCTCTGCTGCTGCAGAACGCTCAGCATCTGCTTCGCTGCCTGCAGCTTCTCCTTTTTGGCCTGCATCCGCTTTTCCGCCGGAGAAGCGGGCTCCTCCTGGCCCTGCAGCAGCGCCTTGGCCTCTTCCGACAGCTCCAGCCGGTCCTCCTGGGGCCGCTGGGACGGTTCCTCTGGCACAGCCGTCTCCGCTTTATCCCTAGGGGCCTGGGACTGGGCAGGCTGCAGGTTCCTCCCCAAACGAGTCCTGCTGGCCGCACGGCCCGTCCGCAGATCCAATTCCATATATGCTCCCTCCCTCTTGTCAGTTATCCGCGCACACGCCCTCTATACTATGGATATCGGCATAACCAGCGCAAAAATTAAGGCGGCGCGCAATCTTTTCGGCGGCTTCCAGAGGAGCCCTCTTGACTTTTCCCCTGGAAGCCGCTATACTATAGGAAATGGATATTTCCTATCCATGGGTTTGGTGCGGGAAGGGCCGTTGTATTGCTTATGCCCCTTGGAGCCAGGGCGGCAGCTTTTGGGTCTTCTGCAGGGGCTCTGGGAGCGGCCGTGATGGGGCTGGCCTGAGAGCATGTTGTCTGTGCTGAGAACTGAATCATTATTACATGGAGACGTATCGAAGTGGTCATAACGGGACTGACTCGAAATCAGTTGTACCTCACGGTACCGTGGGTTCGAATCCCACCGTCTCCGCCAAGGCGGTTCGTACCGCGCAAGAGAGCTGCAAGGGAAACTTTGCGGCTCTTTTCCATAAAGGCCGGAGATGGGGAACGAGTTTGTCTTTTGCACGACAAAAACGTAGAAGGAGGAGTCATTGTGAGAGGTTCAGAGTCCAGGCTGATAGAATATATGGAAGGGGCTAAAAAGCGCTTTGTCATCCCGGTCTACCAGCGGAACTATAACTGGAAAACGGAAAACTGCAAACAGCTTTTTGACGATCTGCTGAAAATAATCCGGAATGGGAGAAAAAGCCACTTCTTTGGAAGCATCGTGTCGGTCTTTAACCCGGATGGCCGCTATACCGAGTTTCTTGTGATCGATGGACAGCAGCGGCTTACTACCGTGTCCCTCCTGCTCCTTGCCATGTACAACTTAACAAAGGAAGGCGTGATTGTTCCCGCCACACCCTCCTTGACCCAGGAAATCTATGAGGGGTACCTTGTGGACAAGTTCCAGCCGGAGGAGACGCGCATCAAGCTCAAGCCGGTCAAGAATGACCAGCGTGCCCTGGGAAAGCTGTTTGAGGACAAAAAGGAGCACATCAAGGACTCCAACCTGACCGCAAACTACAGCTATTTCTATGACCGCATTCAGAAACAGGAAATCACCATCGACGAACTCTTTGACGCGATTTGCCGTCTGGAGGTCATTGATATCCGGCTGAACAACGAGGATAATCCCCAGCTCATTTTTGAGAGCCTCAACTCTACCGGCCTGGATTTGAGTGAGGGCGACAAGATTCGCAACTTTGTCCTGATGGGTCTACCTTCAAAGGAACAGGAAGTCTATTATGAAAAGTATTGGAACCGCATTGAGGAGTGCACAGGCTATGATGCCAGCTCTTTCATTCGAGACTATCTCAGCTTAAAGCAGCAGTCCATTCCCTCACAGAAGCGCGTCTATGTGAATTTCAAAGAGTATGTGGAGCTGGGTAAAATGGAAACAGAACCTTTACTCAGAGAGCTCCTCGGGTATGCCCAGCGGTATCAGGTCTTGCTGAAAGGCGGCACCGCAAGCAAGGCTTTGAATGCTTGCATCATCCGTCTGAATCGTTTGGAAACAACGGTCACCCGGCCGTTTTTCTTGGAAGTCCTGCGTCTGCACGATGAGGGTACTCTGAGTATTTCAGAAGTCACGGAGATTTTTCTGATTGCCGAAAATTACCTGTTCCGCCGGAACATCTGCGATTTGCCCACCAACGCCCTGAACAAGATTTTCCTTATGCTGCACCGGGAGATCACCCGCTATGACGGCACGGAAAAGGATTATGTGGATAAATTCAAATACGCGCTTCTCTCAAAAAAGGAAAGGGCGCGTTTCCCGGATGACGAAGAATTCGGCGCAAGCTTTACGGAGCGCCAGGTCTACCAGATGACCAACAAAAACAAGGTTTACATTCTGGAGCGCCTGGAAAACTATGGCACGCTGGAAGACAAGGACATTTATGCCCACTGCGACGATGGAACGTATTCCATCGAACACATCATGCCCCAGCATCTCACACCCGCGTGGATCAGGGAGCTTGGCGAGGACTATGAACAGATACACGAGCAGTGGCTGCATAGAATCGCCAACTTGACGCTGACCGCCTATAACTCTGCCTACAGCAACAGCTCCTTCCTTGAAAAGAAGAGCATGAAGAATGGTTTTGATGACAGCGGCCTTCGGATGAATACATATATCAGCAGAAAAGAGAAATGGACCCTGACAGAGTTAGAGGACCGCAGTCAGTATCTGCGCGGGCGGGCCATTGAGATCTGGGCGGCGCCTGTTACCATTTTCAAGCCGCAGGAAAAGCAAATGGACACCTATACTTTGGATGATGACGAGAATTTGAGCGGCCGGACGATTATCCGGTTCCGCTACAAAAACGCCGAACAGCCGGTGACCAGTTGGGTGGAGATGTTCCAGAAGGTGTTTCAGATCTTGTATGCAGAGGACAAGTCCGTCATAACACGGCTGGCAGTATCCTACGATGAAAACATCGGCTACCACTTTTCCATAGGCCCCCATGAACTGCTTAAATCGGTGGAGATCGGCGATGGGATTTATGTGTTGACAAATACAAGCACACAAAGCAAGCTTTCTGTCCTGAACCGTGTATTCAAGTTATATGACGCCGACCCTTCAGACCTTGTGTTCTATCTCCGGGATGAAAGCGAGGCCCTGGAGGATGAGAATGGCCCGCGTTATGCTCTGAGGAGGCAGTATTGGGCATACGCGCTGCCGATTATTAAAGAGGCCCACGGAGAAAACGGCCCTTTCAGCAATGTCAATCCGTCCAGTATGAACTGGGTAAATGGGTTCTTTGGTGTTAATGGTTTTAATTTGTGCTGTGTTGCGAACTATGACTCTGCCCGGGTGGAGGTTTATCTTGGTCACGCAGACCGGGACGTTAACAAACAGACATTTGACGCGCTGATAAAACACAAGGGAGAGATTGAGTCTGCGCTTGGGATAGCCCTCCAATGGAGCCGTGGCGACGATATCAAGTCGTCAAAAGTGTACTATATGCTGAACAATGTAAGTATAGAGCATGAGGTGGATTGGCTGCAGATGGCTCGCTTTCACGCGGAATGGAGCAAGAAATTCTATGATGTTATCGTGCCGTACCTATTGCGCACCTGAAGTTAAGAAGTCATACACAGAAACTCTGCTATCAGTTCCCTATATTTTTCCACTCCTGGTTTCCTCAACATCTCCGGCGAGGCACAGTAAGCAATAAACTCTGCTTTCCCACAGTACCGCATCCCGCCCACACTGACGCTGCTGATTACCCCCTTCCGCATCCAATCCCCCACCCTTTGGGGCGCACAGCCAATCAATTCAGCGGCCAGCTTTGTGGGCAGGGCGTCAGGATAGTCGGCCCACTTCATCGTCAAAAAATCTTGAAATGCCGCGCAATTCTCTGGCGTAGGCTCAATCAATTTCTTCCTCGGCTTGTAGATATCAGAATTAAATTGCCCGTATAGCTCCGACAGAAATTCCGCCTCAGTATCCATTCTGCGCTTAAACTCCTTCGCATCGCTTGCCTTTATCAGGAATCGATGCGTCTTTTTCCCGGTATCAATGCACGGAATATAATCGTTCTCCAGCAAATACTTCAACTTTCGCTTTGAGATATGCAGGTAACGGTACAACTCGTCTGCGCTGAGATACTTCGCCATCTTTACCCCTCGCTCTTATTATCAAAAATACCCGTGATAATATCTGCGCTGGCCTGTTTGCTGGCCTTGTCCAGATGGGCGTAAATGTTAGCCGTAGTGCTGATGTCACTATGCCCAAGGAAGTTGGAAACATTGATAAGTGGTACATCGTGGCTAATGAGTATACTAGCCATTGTGTGTCGAAGGTCGTGATAGCGAATTTTGCGCAGCCCATACTTCTTGATGATATCACTAAAATGCTGTGTTACATACGATGGCCGAATCAGTCTGCCAAGCTGGTCGACGCACACAAAATCCATGTACCTTATATCGTAACTTTTTCCGAACATCTTGCGGTAGACTTCCTGCTTTTCCCTCTCTGTTTCGAGCATTTCCCGAACCGGAGCCGGTAACGGTAATGTCCTTCTGCTGGATTTGTTTTTCATTTCTTCCACAGGCTCCACAATCTTTTCACCGTTACGCTCGTACTCAACGATTTTTGTATCCAACAGCACCGTGTTCTGCTCCCAATCAATTCTCGACCATCGCACGCCGAGAGCCTCACTTCGGCGCAAGCCAAGCCCTCCTGCCAGTAGGATTGCGGGATAGATTGGGTCGGAGCGAGTAAGTTCCAACAGCGCTTTCAGCTCGTCCTCGGAGTAATTCTCGCCGTGAAATTTATTCTTCTTGGGCCTGTCCACCCGGTCGAAAGGATTGGCGTCGATCAGACCATCTTTGAACGCCTGACTGAACGCTCGCCGCATTATGGCATGGTAATGGATAACCGTGTTGGCAGTCACGCCGTCAGCGAAGAGGGAATCGTAAAAGTCCTCGATATCTTTTGGCTGCAAATTACCAACCGTCAGCTTTGTTTTAGGCTCAAAGTACCGCCGGATTTTTCCATAAATCATGCCGTGATAGCTCTCATAAGTGTTGATTTGAATACTCGATTTAGCCCTGTTCAAGTAAGCACAGAGATAATCAAAAACCGAGAGACCGGCTGCAGGGTTTCCCCTGCGCACCAGGCTCTCGGCGTACTCGATTTCAAATTTGCTTACCACCTCTCGATAAGCTTTTTGTACCTTTGATTTCCCTATACCCTCCGGCAGGCCAAGCGCCCGCCAGACCGGTTTGGTTTTGCCATCCTCCTTGACTTGAATCACAGCATAGAGCCGCCCTTTCTTCGATTGCACACTGGCCGCAAATGTGTTTTTTGTCATGCCGATTTCTCCTTTCTGCCAGTTCTGCTGGCACCGCACACACTACCACAAGACCTGCCGGAAGTCCATACCGCACCCGCAGAGTTATCAGAACAGACACATTTTGGGTTCGGAGCACCTTTATCCTTATTGCGAAGGTAGGATATGAGAACGCTTTTGGAAACGCGGTTCTCTCGCCCAACTTTCACTGCCGGAATTTCACCTTGCCTAATCAATTTGTAGACGGTCTTGGTGCATACGCGCAAAATTTCAGCCACCTCAGAGGCGGTCAACGCCTCCGGGTAGCTGGACAGAGCTTTTTTGTATTCCATTTTTGTCATTCACAAACCTCCATACTCATTTGAATTTGTGGTCAAACTCATCATCATTTTCTTCAGCAATTTCAGAAATTGCACCCGCCGCAAGGCCGAGTAAGGCCCCCAGCGCCTCGCCATTCTCCTGAGCCTCAATGCGTTTGCGGCGCTCCTCGGGGTCTTCATTATCGTCACTCAGAGCAGCCAGCGTATACATAGCAGAGCGGACAGCGCTGCCCCCAGCGCCGAGGACAGTATCGACACCACGATGATGAGCGCCCAGGTTTTCCAGCTCCGTCGTTTCGCTGCCTTGGCGATAGCCGTTTCCAACTGCGAGCCCTTTGCCAAGGAATCGTTCAAACTCTTTTCGAGACTCTTCCCAGCCTGTTGTGCGAGGTTCTCCATCTGCGCTGTTGAAGTCTTTATCTGTTTCACGAGCTGGTTGGAAATCATCTGCTCCTCGGCAATCTGCTGTTTCGCTAGCGAATACAGCTTCGGCTGGAAATTCACTGTGCTCTCCAGAAGATCCACCATCGTATCCCAATCTTTCTCCTGGATAGGCACCATTACCGGCATACTCGGGCCATTCATATTCTTTATAGCGCTTGCGTTTTTTGCGACTAACTCGTCCAT
>CAJUPK010000003.1 GCA_910588415.1 uncultured Oscillospiraceae bacterium
CGCTTGCTCTCCTCCTCGTCAATGCCGTCCAGCAGCTGGTTGTCCCGGATGGAGCCCAAAGTGGCCACGGTGAGCACCTGGGTCTGGCCCCGGGTGAACATGCCGGACCCGTGGGTGCGGGGCAGCAGGGCTACTTCGGCGGCCAAGGGACGCATATCGTCCATGCCCCGGCCGTCTACCCGCTTCTGCTCGTCCAGCAGCCAACGGCGCACCA
Organism: uncultured Oscillospiraceae bacterium; assembly: GCA_910588415.1. Taxonomy (GTDB): domain Bacteria; phylum Bacillota; class Clostridia; order Oscillospirales; family Acutalibacteraceae; genus Acutalibacter. The sequence continues at coordinate 215 of CAJUPK010000003.1, forward strand.
CATATTTCTGGGTCTTATAGAGGCACTCGTCAATTTTGGCCTCCTGCTCCGGGTATTCCGGGTCAAAGCGCTCATGAACCCGGTCGTAAACCGGGCGCAGGCGGGCGTCCCGCACAGTCTTGTCGTCCGTGTCCATGGCCGCCCGCACATCCTCTTCGGCAAAGGCCTTGATAGCCTCGAACATCTCCGGCTCCGGCTCGTTGCTGGGATACGCAAACTTCTCCTTGCCAATCTCAGCCTGAATGTCCTGGATAAACTGGATGATCTGCTGGTTGGCCTGGTGCCCAGCCATAATGCCGTTGTACATGACCTCGTCCGAGACCTCGTTGGCCCCGGCCTCTATCATGGCAATGCGCTCCGCGGTGGAGGCCACGGTAACAGCCATCTCAGAGACCTTGCGCTGCTCGGCCGTAGGATTGATGACAAACTCCCCGTCAATCAGGCCCACAGAGACCCCGGAGATGGGGCCGCTCCAGGGGATGTCAGAGATAGTCAGGGCAATGGAGGTGCCCACCATGGCGGCAATCTCTGGGGAGCAGTCCTGGTCCACGGACATGACCGTACAGACGATGGACACATCGTTGCGCATATCCTTGGGGAACAGGGGGCGGATGGGCCGGTCGATGACCCGGCAGGTAAGAGTGGCCTTCTCGCTGGGACGGCCCTCCCGCTTTAAAAAGGAGCCGGGGATCTTGCCCACGGAGTAGAGCTTCTCCTCAAAGTCCACGGAAAGGGGGAAGAAGTCTATGCCGTCCCGGGGTTTAGCAGAGGCAGTGGCAGCCACATGGACCACCGTGTCCCCGTAGCGGACCAGGCACTCGCCATTGGCCAGCTGCGCCATTTTGCCCGTCTCTATCACCAGGGGGCGTCCGGCGAAGTCCGTCTCATAACGCTTAAAATTCTCAAACATAAGGTTCCCTTTCTCCCCCGCTTGGGGGTGATTTACCGGCGCTCCAGACGGCCCTGTTTGACAAATCAAGCAGCCGGGACAGCTTCCGGCGGTTTGATTTGTAAAACAGGAGTCCAGCCAAAGAGCGCGTTTTGCGCAAAGAAGCGAAGAGGCGGCGGCCCACCGGGAATCTCCCAGGCCGCCGCCCTCGCCCATTCACGCAGCCAAAATTACTTACGGATGCCCAGCTCGGCAATAATCGTACGGTAGCGCCCAATGTCTATCTTGGTCAGATAGTTGAGAAGGTTCCGGCGCTGGCCAACCATTTTCAACAGGCCCCGGCGGGAGTGATGGTCCTTCTTGTTAATCCGCAGGTGGTCAGTCAGGTCGTTGATGCGCTTGGTCAGCACCGCAATCTGCACCTCGGGAGAGCCGGTGTCGCCTTCATGGCGGGCATACTTCTGGATGATCTCCGTTTTCTCAGCTTTTGTCATTGTTTTCACCTTTTCTTTCTATAAATTCACCCAGTCCACAGGCAAAGGTTGGTGGTTCCTAGGCCCGAGAACGGGTACTCCGATTATTTTACCACACTCCCCGGCTTTTGTAAAGCCTGACTTTTGGGGAGAATATGCCAACAGGAGGATTTTCAAGGTGCATTTTCAACTGCGCTCCCTGTAAACAAAATGAGATGAAAAAAGCACGGCTAAAGGCCCCGTACTTTTTCCGTAAAAAAATTTTTCTTCCCCTGCATAAGCGGGCGCTGCCCGGCCACAATAGTACCAAGCGGCACGGAAGCGTTTGCGTGCCTGGCAGCAACGGTATCGCCCAACAGGGCCAAAGGAATACGCCTTGCTTATCCAGCAGGCTGTACCTTTGAGGAATACCCACTGGTCAGGCTCCGGCTGCTCGCCCACTGACAGAGCCGGAGCCGGTTTTGACAGCGGGCAAATTTTATGCCCTGAATGCCCCGGCCAATATTTAGCATTAGAAAACGCTGTCTTTGGCAAGACAGCGTTTTCTTTGTCCTGTATGCACAGTCTATCCGGGAGAGGGGCAGGCTTCCTTACTCCGGCCTGGCTCTCTTTTTATACTTGGCAAGCTCCTCCCGCTCTGCCATAAACTTCTCCAGCAGACGGGCCACCTCCCGCACGTCAATGGGCTTGGCGATGTGGGCGTTCATGCCCGCGTTCAGGCACTTCTGCACATCCTCTGAGAAAGCGTCCGCGGTCATGGCAATAATGGGAATGTCGCTGTCCGGATGGTCCAGCTTCCGGATTACCTCCGCTGCCTGTATGCCCGTCATTACAGGCATACGAATGTCCATCAGAATGGCCTTATAGTATCCAGGGGCCGACTGCTCCAGCCTTTCGACACAGAGCTGCCCGTTTTCCGCCCAGTCCAGCTCCAAGCCGAACTCTGACAGCAGCTCGTGGGCAATCTCCCAGTTCAGCTCGTTGTCCTCTGCCACCAGCACCCGGCGGCCTGAAAAATCATAGTCCACGGTCCTGGACTCCGCCGTGTCCTCCTGGCTGGCGGTTTCCTCCTGCACATAGCGCCGCAGCCCGTAAAACAGCGTGGACTTGAACAACGGCTTGGAGATGAAGCCGCTGATGCCCGCTGCCTTGGCTTCCTCCTCCAGCTCGCTCCAATCATAGGCGGAGATCAGCAAAATGGGCACATCCCCCTGCAGCTGACTGCGCAGCGCCCGGGCCGTAGAGATGCCGTCCATGCCAGGCAGCTTCCAGTCCAAAAGGATGATGTGGTAATCCTCCCGCCGCTGCCTGCGTTCCTCCACTTTCCGGATAGCCGCCTCGCCGGAGAGGGTCCAGTCGGCATTGACCCCAATCGAGCGCAGGGCGGCTGTTGTGCTCTCGCACAGCTGCTGGTCGTCGTCCACTACCAGCATGTTCCAGTTGGGCAGCATCATGTCCACTTCTTCCGCGTCAGCCCGCTCCAGGTCCAGGGTCAGGAAAAATTCCGTTCCCTTGCCCTGCTGGCTGTTCACTTGGATATCGCCGCCCATGGCGTCTACAATATACTTGGTGATGGCCATGCCCAGGCCCGTACCCTCTGTGCGGTGGACCCGGGTGTTGTCCTCCCGCGCAAAGGAGTCAAACATATGGGCCATAAACTCCGGGGACATGCCGATGCCGTTGTCCTTTACCTGCACGGTTACCTGGACAAACTCTTCGCCCTTGGGCGAGGGGGCCTCTTTCATGACCACCTGGATGACGCCCTCATCCGGCGTAAACTTCACCGCGTTTGAGAGCAGGTTCAGCATCACCTGGTTCAGCCGCACGCTGTCTGTCAGCACATTTTCCGAGGAGATATCCATGATGGAAACCCGGAAGTCCTGGCGCTTTGACTTGACCTGGGGCTGCACAATACTGACAATACTCTCCATCAGCTCCCGCAGGGACACCCGGTCATAGCTCAGAGTCATCTTGCCGCTTTCAATTTTGGACATGTCCAGCACATCGTTGATCAGCCCCAGGAGATGGCGGCTGGAATGGGTGATTTTCGCCAGACAGTTCTGCACCTGCTGGGTGTTGCCCAGGTTGGCGGTGGCAATGGCCGTCATGCCCACAATGGCGTTCATGGGGGTGCGGATATCGTGGCTCATGTTAGAGAGAAACTCACTTTTTGCCTTGTTGGCATATTCCGCTTCCTGCTGGGCCTGCTCCGCCTTTTGCTGGGCTTGTTCCGCCTCCCGCCGGGCGCTCACCGCCAGGGTCAGGGCGTTTTCCGCCGCCTCTCTGGCCTCGTCCACTTCTTTCAGCTGGCGCTGGTTCTGCCTGTAATAACTTACAAATATGAAACCCAGGCCCACAAAAATAACGCCGCAGCACAGCAGGCCGGATAGAAACAGCATGTGGCTGAGATGGTCTATATTTTGGTTGATAGAGCCGTAGGGCATAAAGGTGAGCAGGTACCACTCGGAGTAGGCCAGCTTGGTGCCAAACAGGCAGCGGCGCTCCCCGTCAATGGTAAAATCAGTGGTATAGTCCGCCCCGGTCTCCATGGCCGCGGACAGCTCTGCCACATATTCCTCCACAGTCTTGCCGCCCACATCGTCGTACAGTGCCTCGGCCCGGTCAAAATAGCTGTTCCGGTAAGCGTCTATGGTACGGATTACAAAGCTGCCATCGCTGCGGATGATAAAGGAGTACACCATGGAATCATCCACATCCAAAGAAAGAGTCTCGGTTATATACCCGGTGGAAACCGTATTGACCAAAGCCAGGCAGGGCTCGCCGTTTTCCATGGTATAATCAGCGGGCACGCCCAGCAGCACCACATTGTTGTCCTGGTCGTCTGTACCCACCGCTACTTTGGACTGGCCGCTGCGCAGGGAGTTTAAAAAGGGCTCGGGGTCCGTAATCTGCAGCTTGTTTCCGTAAATGGTCTCAAACTCTCCGTCCTGGGACAGCAGCGCCAGGTTTTCAAAGCCTCTGGCCCGGCTGCTGTACTCCAAGTCCTTTTTGATCTGCGCCTGAGAAGTCTCTCCCCGCTGGCCGGAGGGATGGATCTCGTGCACCATGGTCTCCACCTGGTTAAGCCGCAGATTTACCGTGGTCTGAAAGTGCATGGAAATCTGCTGGGAGAGGCTTTCCATGTAAAGCCTTCCCACCCGGCTGATCGTATTGTTGCTGTTGGTATCCATAAAGTGGGCCATCACTAAAAAGGCACAGACAGTTACCACCGCAAGGGCAAGAAAGCTGCCCACCAAAAAACGGTTGGGGTTCCGCTGTTTCATTTCAACATCCCTCCTACCCTTTCTACAGTAGTCTTTTGGCTAAAAGCCCTTTTCTGCCTCACAGCCCCTGCTTGTAGACCTGAATGGCCCCTGTAGTGCGGGCATAGTCCTCCAGCACCCGGCCATAGAGCTCTGGCGCCTGGGGAGACATGCCGTTCCGCAGGGCTTCTGTCAGCTGGCTGCTGGACTCCTGCAGCACGGTAAAGCTCAGGTTTTGGCACATTCCCTTGATGGTGTGGGCGGCCCGGAAAGCCTCCTCGTAATTTTCCTCCTGCCAGGAGGTGGTAAGCAGCTCGTAAGTTTTGTCATCCAAAAACTTCAGGACAAATTTCTGGATAAATTTTTCGCTGGGCAGCCGGGAACTTACTTCCTTGTAGTCCCCGCCCAGGCTTTCATAACATTCCTGCAGAGTCATGATGATCCTCCTCTGTAACCTGCCGCGCAGGCTGATGGTCTTATACAATGTTTATAAACAGATGATAAGCGCAGGGCTTCCGCCCCCTGCCCGGGTATTGCGGGCCTGCTGTGGAAATTCTTTTGAAAGCGCTTGCAGGCACAGGGGCTACCGGCCTTTCTTGCCTTTCCGCTGTTTCTGTTCCCCGTCAAAGTCTATGATCTCCGACTGGTTGGTGTATACGCTGACGCCTTCGGCCTCTATCAGCGAGGTCTCCGTGCCGTCATAGAACCGGTACTGCCCCCGCCCGGCCTGCTTCACCGCGTAGAGGGCTTTGTCCCCCGCCTGCATCATGGCCCCAAAGTCCGAGCCCATGGCCTCTGTGGTGGTCACGCCCATACTGATGGAAATGGTGAACCCGCCAAACACCTCTCCGCTGAGAGAGCTGTGTATACGCTGAATGGTGGGCTCCAGCTCCTGGTGGTACTGGAAGAAGATGATGTACTCGTCCCCGCCTACCCGGGCCAAAATGTCCCCGGTACGGGTGGTTTGGCGCAGGCGCTCCGCGATATGTACCAGCAGCTGGTTGCCAAACATGTGCCCATAGGTATTGTTGGCGTCCTTAAACTTGTCGCAGTCAAAAAAAGCCAGAGCAAACTTTAGGTCCGGACCCTCTTTCAGCCGGGCTTCCGCCTGCTTTTGGGCGCTGGTCAGGTTCAGCAGCCCTGTCAGCTGGTCGGTAGAGGCCCTTCTCTCCAGGTGCTCTAAGTAACTGCGGGAGCTATGGATATCTACAGCCTTGCCAATAGCCCCCCGAATCTCAGGCGGCTCATCCTCAGACCACAGGGACTGCAGCACAAAGCGGAACCACTTCATTTTTCCGTCGCAATTCATCTTTTCTTCTAAGGTGACAATGCTGGACTCCGGCGTGGTGGAACAGAGGGCCTCATGCAGCTCTTTGCCCAGGCCGTTGCCCAGATACTCCATCACCCTCGGGTTCTCAAAGGGGTCCATGACCACCTCGTCCAGGCCCAGTTTCCGGGCGCCCCAGGCATTCATGGTGACCATAGAGGGGATAATGGTGTACTCAAACTGAATCTCCTTGCTCATGGCCGCGAAGAAGCTGTACTTCATCCGCTCGTGCTCCAACAGACGCAGGGTGCGGTTGCTGGCACTCAGCTCCCCGTGCTGGGAGATCTTCTCCACAATATTGCTGATGTCGTTCTCATGGGTTTTCTCTATGCTTTTGCCCTTGTCCTTCAGCTCCTCCTGCAGTGTGTCAGAGGCCTCCTCCAAACACTCCAGCAGCAGGGGATTAAAAGCGCCGCACTCTCCGCCCACAATCATGCTCACCGCTTTTTCGTGGGAGAAAGCCGCCTTGTACACCCGCTCGCTGGTCAGGGCGTCGTACACGTCCGCCAAAGCCACGGCCTGGGCTGCAATGGGGATCTCATCCCCTTTAAGCCCGTCCGGATAGCCCCGGCCGTCCCAGCGTTCGTGGTGCCAGCGGCAGATCTGGTAGGCTATCTTCACCAGGGGCTCCTCCTGGTGTACAGAAAGGCCCTCCAGCATCTGGGCGCCCACCACGGAGTGGGTCTTCATGATCTGAAACTCCTCGTTAGTAAGCCGACCAGGCTTGTTGAGAATCTTGTCGTCAATGGCAATCTTGCCTATGTCGTGCAGGGCAGAGGCCTCGCTGATCAGGGCAATATCCCCGGGGGTCAGCTTGTATTCCTTGTTTTTGGCCGCCAGCCGATAGAGCAGCACCTCTGTCAGCCGACGCACATGGACCACATGCAGTCCGCTCTCGCCGTTGCGGAACTCTACGATGTGGCTGAGAATGTCGATCATCAAAAGGCCGTTCTGCTCCTTTTCGTAGATCTGCTCGGCCACCAAAGCCTCCAGCTCCTGCTGCTTGGCAGAGCTCAGCAGGGTGTTGCGCACCCGGCGCTGGACGATCCTGGCGTCAAAGGGACGGCTGATAAAGTCCGTCACCCCCAGCTCCAGGGCCTGGTCAATGCGGTCAGAGGTGGTCTCCGCGGAAATCATAATCACCGGGATGGACTCAATCCAGCCCCGCTGGTTCATGACCCCCAGCACGCCGAACCCGTCCATCTGGGGCATCACAATGTCCAGCAGCATCAAGGAGATATCAGCGGCCTGTTTCTGCAGCTCGTTCACAGCCTGCAGGCCGTCCTTCACCTCGATGGTGTCGTAATCGTCTCCCAGCATATCCACCAAAATGGAGCGGTTCATCTCTGAATCGTCCACAATCAAAATTTTCTGTCTGCGCTTATGTCCTTCCATAACGGGAGGGCCCCTTTCAAATCAAAAACTAATACATCCTGATTATAATACAACCTGGAAAAAAACGCAACCCGCCAAAGGCGAATATTTTTATAATCGCTGTTTTGTCCTTTTTTGCCCTATTGCTCAAATCTCCCCGGAATCAGGGGAAAAACCCGGCAGCCTACAAAGGGCGCCCTGGAAAGTTGAAAAGTTTTTCCATCCTCCTGAAGCGCACTCCAGCCCCCTGCCCCCTTCCTCCAGGCCCGGCGCCGCCTGGACCCCAGGGAAAAACCAGCCCTTCTCCCCCGGGCTGTCACACTTGCATAGAAATACATATAGGAACACACGCCCCATGTTCCTCTTGCCTTTTTTACAAAATTTTGCTATAATTAGTGGATAACCGCAAACACTATGGGCGCTGGCTTCGCGCTGTTATGGAAAGGGGGTGGCACCATGGCCCAGCAAAGCAAATCCGGCTTTATGAAAGGCGCGGCCATCCTCTCCGCCTCCACCCTGCTGGTGAAGGTGCTGGGCCTGCTGTTTTCCATCCCCCTGGCCAATTTTATCAGCGCGGAGGGCATGTCCTATTTTTACGGCGCTTACGACATCTTTACCATCTTCCTGATGCTCTCCACCGCCGGACTGCCCATCGCGGTGTCCCGCATGGTCAGTACCGCCTATGCCAGGGGCCGCCGCCGGGAGGCGGACCAGGTGTTCTCTGTGGCCTTCTGGCTGTTTTTCAGCCTGGGGCTTTTGGGCTGTCTGGTGATGCTCTTCGGCTCCCGGCAGATTGCCCAGCTGCTGAACAAGCCCGGCGCGGCCCACACCATTGTGGCCCTGGCCCCCACGGCTTTTTTCATCTCTGTCATGTCCTCTTTGCGGGGCTACTTCCAGGGTCGCAGCAACATGGTGCCCACTGCTGTCTCCCAGGTTATCGAGGCGGTCTCCAAGGTGGCCATCGGCGTGGGGCTGGCAGCCTATATCATCCGGCAGTACCATTCTGACGCCTGGGCCGCTGTGGGGGCCATTGCCGGCGTGTCCATCAGCGCGGCCCTGGGCGCTCTCTATCTAATTGGCTATAAGCTCCGCCAGCGCCGGAAAGACCGGGCCCTGCCTCCGGACGATTCGGCCGTTACCCCCCGCCGGGAGATGCTGGCCGCCCTGGTGCGCTTTGCCGTTCCCATCACTTTGGGGGCCTGCTTTCTCAGCGTTTTAGACTTTATAGACAGCGCCGTGCTCATGGACCGCATGAAGCTGGCCGCTGGCTTTACCCAGGACCAGGCGGACTGGTACAGCGGGGTGCTGGGCCATGCCCGCAAGTTTTTCGACCTGCCCGGGGCCTTTGTGGTGCCCATCTCCACCAGCCTGCTGCCAGTGCTCTCCGGGGCCATTGCCTCTGGGGACAAGCCCGCTGTCAACCACATCTCCTCCATCTCCATGCGCATGACCCTGCTCATCTCCATCCCGGCCAGCGTGGGCATGTCCATTTTTGCAGAGCCCATCTGCCAGCTGCTGCTGTTTAACAGCCCCGAGGTGGCCGGAGGCGCGGCCCAGCTGCTGCAGGTGCTGGCCGCGGCCATTGCTTTTAACAGCACCCTGTTCACCACCAACGCCATTTTGCAGAGCTTTGGCCGCACCACCCGGCCGGTGGTTGACATGGCAGTTGGCGGCGTGGTGAAAATCGCCCTGTCCTATGTGCTCACCGGCATCCCGGAGATCAACGTGATGGGCTCGGCTGTAAGCACCGTGGTCTCCTACTTTGTGATTATGGTGCTGAACCTGCTGGCTATCCGGAGCAGCCTGCCCCGCATGGACAGCGTGGTGGGCATGGCGGCCCCCACCATGGTTTCCGCCGCTGTGATGGGCCTGGCCTCCTATGGGGCCTACCTGGGGCTGGAGGGCTTTCTCCCCTCCCGGCTGGCGGTGCTGCCTGCCATTGGGGTGGCGGTGGTGTCCTATGCCCTGTGCATTGTGCTTTTCCGGGCAGTCAGCTACGATGATGTGGCCATGCTGCCCAAGGGCGAGACCCTTGCCCGGCTGCTGCATGTGAAGCGGAAGTTCCGGCCCAGGCATATGCAGGAGAAAACCGTGGCCACCCGCCCGGGCAAGGGGCGGCATATGGGGCACATGTGACCCATATGGCACATCTGACGGCGCTCATTTTTCAAATTTATTAAAGGAGGTCCTTTTTCATGCAAGTTACCTTTATCCTCCACAGCTCCTTCTTTGTGGAGCTGGACCAGGCCTGCCTGCTGTTCGACTACTATGAAGGGACTATTCCAGAGACAGACAAGCCCCTGTACGTGTTTGCCAGCCACTGCCACGGGGACCACTTTTCTCCCGCTGTGTTTGACTTGGCTCAGCCGGGCCGTCCGGTTCAGTACATCCTCTCCCAGGACATTTGGGAGAGCCGGGTGCCCCAGGAACTGCGGGCCCAGACTCTGTTTGTTGCCCCCCGCGGTACCTACGAGGTGGACGGGCTGAAGATAGCCACCCTGCGCTCTACGGACCAGGGCGTGGCCTTTCTCATTGAGTGCGGGGGCAAGCGCATCTACCATGCCGGCGACCTGAACTGCTGGGTGTGGGACGGCGCGCCCCGGTATCAGAACGACCAGATGGTCCAGCAGTATCAGGAGGAGCTGCGGCTGCTCTCCGGCAAAGAGCTGGACCTGGCCTTTGTGCCCCTGGACCCCCGCCAGGGCCCGGACTTTGACCTGGGTATGCGCTACTTTTTCGAGGCTGCCGGGGCCCGGCGGGTGTTCCCCATGCACATGTGGGAGGACTACTCCGTGGTGCCTCTGTTTAAAGCAGACCCCCACTACAAGGACTATGCCCCCCATGTGATGGATGTTTCCAGGCCGGGGCAAGTTTTCTCCTTTGAATAGCATGAAATAAAGAACAGGAAAAGAAAACGCGTTTGAGCACCGGTGCCTGCCGGCCTTCAGACGCGTTTTCCATATGTTGCAGCCAATCTTACAGAATGACCCGGGCACTGGCTAGTCCCTCGGCGTTCTGGCGCACCTGGATCTTCTCCTGGATGCGGCCCTGCAGCTCCTGCACATGGGAGATAATGCCAATCAGCCTGCCCCCTGAGCGCAGCAGGGCCAGGGCCTTCATGGCGCTGTCCAGGGTCTCGTTGTCCAGAGAGCCAAAGCCCTCGTCGATGAAGATGGAGTCCAGCCCCACAGCCCCGGAATGGCCCTGCACCACGCTGGAAAGCCCAAAGGCCAGGGACAGGGAAGCCAGGAACTGCTCGCCGCCGGAGAGGGTCTCAATGGACCGGGGCAGCATGGAGGCCCCGTCCATCACCTCCAGGTCCAGGCCCCCCAAAGCCCCGCCGCTTTTGGGGGCAGGCATCAGCCGCAGGGCATAACGGCCCCGGCTCAGCCGCCCAAAAAACTGGTTGGCGCTGACAAGCACCTCGTCCAGCGTAACACTGAGCACATACTGCAGGATGGGAGTCTTCAGGGGATTCGCCCCAGACAGGCCCCGGCTCAGCCGGGAGACCCGCCCATAGTCCTGGGCCAGCCCTGCCAGCCTGGCGTCCAGCTCCTGCACAGAACCCAAGGTGGCCCGGCGGGACCGCAGGCCGCTCTCTGCCTGGCCCAGCCGCTGAGAGCGCTTCATGCCCTCCTCCCGCAGCGCTGCCGCCGCCTCTCTCAGCTGGTGCAGGCTGGGCGGGTCCTTTTCCTCCTCCGTCCGGGAATTTTGCAGGGAGAAGGCCTTTTTCTCCGCCTCCGCCTGCTTAAAGGCCTCCTCCGCCAGAGCTAAGGCCTCCCTGGCCCTGGCCAGCCGGGTCTCCCGCTCCCCGGCAGCGTCCCGAAGCCGCCGGGCCTGCTCTGCCAGCTCCTTTGACTCCCTTGCACGGCTGGCGGCGGCCTGCTTGACCGCCTCTGGCGTGGCGCCCTCCAGGCCCTTCCCAGCCTCCTGGGCCTGGGCCTCCAGCTCCTTGGCCCGGGCAGCTGTGCCGGAGAGCTCTGCCCGCAGCCTGGCCTCCTGTCCGGCCAAGGCCTCCTTCTCCCCATTCAGCCGGTCCAGCTTTTGCCGGGCAGGTCCCAGATTGTCCGAGAGCCCCTTGGCCTTCTCCGCCTGGGCCGCGACCTCCTCCAGCGCCTTTGCCGCCTGGGCCGCCTCCAGGCCAGGTCCCCAGGCTCCCTTCTGCTGGTCCAGAGCCTGCCTGGCCCGGTCCAGCTCCGCCTCCTTGGCCTGGGCCAAAGCCCCTGCCGCCGCTGCCGCCGACCGGGCCTCTTTCTCGCAAACCCGCAGAGCCTCCAGCTTTTCAGGGGAAAGTCCCGGACCAGCCCCGCCCTGGGCAGGGGCCGGGTGGTGGACCGAGCCGCATACCGGGCAGGGGAGCCCCTCCCGCAAAGTGCCCGCCAGCTCCAGCGCGGCGCTGGACTGCAGCAGAGCCTCCTGTTCTTTCAGCCGCAGGAACAGGCTCTCCGCTGCCAGGGCTTTCTGCTCCGCCTCCCGCCGGGCCGATTGGGCCGCCTTTTGGACTGCCGCCGCCTCTTGCAGCCCAGCGGCCAGCTTTTCCAGTCCCTGCCGCTGTTCCAGCAAACCGGGCAGCCGGAGGTTAGCCTCTTGACACTGCTTGGCATAGGCCAGCCCAGTCTGGATCCTCTGGGCCAGTCCTGTCTGCTTTGCAACCAGCCCTTCCAGCTCCCTGCCCAGTTTCTCCTGCTCCTGCCGGGCCGCCTTGGCCCTGTTTCCGGCAGCCCGGGCGCTCTCCAGGGCCTGCAGGCGGTGGTTCAGCCGCTCCTGCTCCTGGGCTGCCGCCAGGGACCGCTTTTGCAGCTCTTCAGCCTCCTGGCGCATCTGACCTGCCTCTGGGCGCTCCTTTTCCAGCTGGCCCGCCCGCTCCCTGGCCTGCCGGAGCCGTTCCTCCGCCGCGGCCTGGACTTTGGCCAGCCGATCCCCCTCTTCGGCTGTGCGCAGCTGATCTTCCGCCTGCTTTAACCGGGCGCCATGGGACTTGCCCTCCTCCCGCAGCTGGTCCAGCTCCCGCTGCTGGTCCCCCAGGGCTGCCTCTAAAGCCTGGGTGGTCTCCAGTCCCTCCTGCCGGAGAAGGGCGTCCCGCAGATTTTCCGCGTCCCGGGCAGCTGTCTCCAGCTGTTTTTCCCGCTGGTGGAAGCGCTCCCGCAGCCGCTCCCAGACCTGGGCGGAAAACAGGGTGCGCAGAATCTCCCCCTTCTCCTTAGAGCTGGCCCGGAGCAGCCGCAGAAAGTCCCCCTGGGGCAGCACAATCACCTGAGAGAACTGCTCGCAGGTCAGGTGCAGCAGCTCCTCCGCCCGCTGGGTGACAGCCTGGGCGCTGCGGCTCTCCAGCAGCTGGGGGCCTTCCTTCTCCAGGCGAAAGCACTGGTGGGTCTCCCGCAGCTCCTGGGCCTTTGTGCGGCGGTTCTCATGGGTAAACTGGCTGCGCTGGAACCGGTAGTCCTGGCCGTTCAGGCGAAAATCAAACTCCACCAAGGTGGGCTGCTCCGGCCCGGCGCTCATGCAGCGCATCTCCTGGAACCGCCTGCGGCCCCCTGTGGCCCGGCAGTACAGGGCAAAGCACATGGCGTCCAGCAGGGAGGTCTTGCCCCCGCCTGTGGGCCCGGTGATGAGAAACAGGCCGGCATGGTGGAACTGAGTAAAGTCCAGCTCGGTTTTTTCCAAATAAGGCCCAAAGGCCTGCAACAGCAGCCGCAGGGGTTTCATGGGCAGACATCCTCTCTCTGTTGATTTTTTGTGTCTGACTGCAGCCGGGTTCTACTCCCGGATCTCCTCCATAATCTCCCGGAACAGGGCCAAGTCCTCCTCCTCTGGCTCCTGGCCGCACACATCCCGCAAAAAGGCCGAGAACACGGCCTGGTCATCCCGGCCCTTCAGCTTTCCGGCCCGCTCCCCTGCCGCAGAGGCTGTCCAGGTGTTCAGCACAGCCAACAGCTGGGGGTATACGGGCCGCAGCCGTTCCGCTGCCAGCAGCACGGGGTCCTGGTCTGTCAAGGTCAGCTCCACATAGTCCTGGCAGGGGGCCTCCTCTCCTTTGCGGAGCAGCTCTTCAAAGGACCCGCTGAGCTGCCGCACGTCCCGCAGGGGTACGGTCTCCACCGGGCAGGCTGTCACCGACCCAGGGGAAACCTCCAGCTTCAGGAAGCCCTTTTTCTGGGCGGCCTCGCTGACAGAATATTTCAGAGGCGAGCCAGAGTACCGGGCCTTGTCCCCCGCCCTTTGGGGGCCGTGAAGATGACCCAAAGCCACGTAGTCAAAGTCTTCAAACAGAGCCGGGGACACCTGGCCGCTGCCGCCCACAAACACGCTCTCCGAGTCGCTGACAGCTGCCCCGGCGGCAAAACAGTGGGCCACCAGAATGTGGGCCGCCCCTGGCAGAAGCAGGGGCTTCATCCGGTTCAGCACCCCTTCCATGCAGGCGTTCTCCCCCCGCAGGCTGTCGTCCCCCAAAAACGCTCGGGCCTGGGCCCCGTCAAAATAGGGCAGAAGGAACACCTGGGCCCGTTGGCCCTCCGCTTCCACCAGCACTGGCTCCATGGCCTCCTCCAGGCTGGTGGAGATCACCACCCCGCTTCTGCGCAGGGCGCTTTTCATAATGGCAATGCGCTCGGCCCCGTCATGGTTGCCGGAAATGGCCAAAACCTGGCAGCCCAGGCTTACCAAACGGTCCAGTGTCCCGTCAAATAGGCGGATGGCCTCTACAGCGGCCACCTGCCTGTCATAAATATCCCCTGCCAGCAGCACGCAGGCCGGGCGCTCCCGCTCCACAGCGGGGAGGAACACCTTCTCCAAAAACCAGCTCTGGTCCTCCAGCAGGCTTCTGCCGTACAGCATCCGGCCCAGATGCCAGTCCGAGGTATGGAACATCCGCATTATGCACCCTCCATCTTGCGGCTGGCAGCGCCAGCCCAGTCTCTATCCTGTTTTTATTCCATCTTCACCCAAACTTAACAATTTTCACCTTTACTTTTCCCCTGGCCATAGAGTATACTATTTTTATAATTAGGCAGGGGACTGAGAGCAAATTGCGCGGTCAAGGGGCGGGGAAGATTGCCAGTGGCAATCGTTCTGACCCGACCGAGCCAACCAGTTGGTGTGCCAACTCGATGAGAAAGCGAAACTTTTCCTTTCGCTCCCAGCGGCCAGTTCTCCATAAAGTCCGCTATGAGAAAATGAAACAGAGACACACTCCCATACACGGCCATATAGGCTCCCTGTTCCATCTTAGGTTTACGCCGTGTGCCGTGTACCACAAAACCCGGGGAGTTTTCTCCGCACTTTTGCAAAGCAAAAGCGAGCGCCTCGCGCGAAGGGAGGAAACTCCCACACGGCCCTACAGGCTCCCTGTTCCATCTTAGGTTCCTGCCGTGTACTGTACAAAGTATAACACAAAACAGGAGGTTTGAACATATGAAAATCTTTTCCGGCTGGAGGCGTTTTTTCAGCCTGCTTCTGGCGGTCCTTGTGCTGGCGGCCGCCGCCATGCCCGCCTGCGCCTCGGAGGGCTTTACCTTCAACTGGGATACCGGGGAGGAGGGGGACAGCACAGAGCCCCACTGCAAGTCCCTGTTTATGCTGAACCTGGACACGGACACCGTGGTCTATACCCTGAACCCGGACGAGCAGCTGCCCATGGCCTCTATGACAAAGATCATGACCTATATTGTGGCCTACGAGACCATCCCGGACATTGAGCACGCGGTGATCACCGTGCCCCAAAGCGTGGCGGATGATCTGGAGGGCACAGAGAGCTCTTTGGCTGGCGTGGCCGTGGGCGAAGAACTCACCGGCCTGCAGCTGCTGAACCTGCTGATGGTTCCCTCCGGCAATGACGCGGCTGTCACTTTGATGGCCTATGTGGACGAGCTGTATGCTGCCGGGAAAATCGTCCCCCAGGACGCCCCCAACCCAGAGGACCCCGGCGCACCCCCGGAAGAGAGCGCCACTCCACCCCCTGTGGGGGAAGTGGGGGATACCATTGACTACAGCGGCAGCAGCTACTTTGTGCAGCGGATGAATGCCAAGGCCCAGGAGCTGGGCTGCAAAAACACCCACTTTACCAATCCCCACGGCCTGCACGAGGAGAACCACTACTCCACGGCCCGGGACATGGCAGTCATCACCAAGTATGCCATGGCACTGCCCAACTTCACTACCATCACAGGCCAATGGCGGTATGAGAAGCCCCCTACCAACATGAGCCCGGAGATTGAGTACAAGACCAACACCAATAAAATGCTTCTCAACTACCCGGACGAATACGGCAACAGCTACTACTACACCTATGCCACGGGCATTAAGACCGGCTCTCACGACCAGGCGGGATTCTGCATTGCCGCCTCCGCCACCTACTACGGCTACACCTATATTGTCATTGCCATGGGCGACATGGATGGCTATGCCCAGGGGGTCCACAACGAGATGCGGGACGCCAAGACCCTGTTCCGGTGGGCCTTCCTGAACCTGGGCAAAAAGACCGTCACCAGCCAGGGGGACATACTCAGCTCGGTTAAGCTGGAATATGCCTATCAAAAGGACGAGCTGCTGCTGGCCGCGGACAAAAACGTAAGCGTTATGCTGCCCAACAGCGTGGACGCCAGCTCCATTATTGTGACCGTGCAGAAACCCGAGAGCGTGCAGGCGCCCATCCGCAAGGGAGAGGAGATTGGCGAGGCCACCCTGAGCTATGCCAACGAGGTGATTGCCAAGGTGCCCCTGGTGGCAGCGGAATCTGTGGCCAGAAGCGACTTGATCGCCGGGTGGGAGCAGGGCCGTTCCCTGCTGACCTCCCCCTGGTTTATTGCCATCATGGCCACCATTGCCGCCCTGATTGGCGTGTACCTGATTTTGCTGGTCTTCTACCGCCGCAAGCAGCGGCAGCTGAGACGGGTGAAAAAGTTCCGGGACCTGTAGTGTCCGCTTGTGGGGGCTATGTTTTAGCAAGCGAAATGTGATCGGTGTGATCAGGACAAACCTAGAGGTATTTGGAAATATGAAATCTCAAAGAAGGGCTTATATTCACCCGATCACACGAATCACACCATGTGTTGGGTGAATGGGAGACTGGCTGTACGGGAGGGACTGCTGTCCCACACCCTGCTGTCACTCGTAGGATGGGCTCCGGCGCGTTGCTTGAGAAGATGGGCGGGGTGGGTCGCTATTGGGCACTTTGTGCCCAAGGCGCTGCTCTGCTAGGCGGCGCTCCCTTTATGGTCTAAGGGGCACTATGTGTGGTGTAAAACCTTCTGCTTCCCTAAACTCTTGCGCGCCGCCTGGTAAGGGCAAGGCCGTGGAGCGCTGCTCCACACCGCGCAAGGGGAACCAGTTCCCCTTGACCCCTTCCTTGGCCATCACCCAGCCAGTATAGAACCATTACCTGCTTCCACCCAACTGCCCCAGAGCCGCCCAGGTAGGAGTTTCGTCTGCATTTTCCGAAGGAAAACAAGCGCTTCGCGCGCAGGGGCGAAACTCCGTGACTTGGGCGAAGCCCAATGTCAACGTGACTTGCGCCTCTTTGAACGCAACGTCTAATAGATTAGCTGCAGTAAAAAACGGGAGGCTCTTGTTTTTACAAGAACCTCCCGTTTTTCACGCCAAACCTTCCGGCTGTTAAATTTCGCAGCCACATTCCTCGCACTCCGGGATATCGCCCACAATCGGTGTGGGGTCAATGCCCTGGCGCTGGTAGTAGTCAGACACAGCGGCCTTAATGGCCTGCTCTGCCAGCACAGAGCAATGAACTTTCACCGGCGGCAGGCCGTCCAGGGCCTCCATCACCGCCTTATTGGTCAGCTTCAAAGCCTCGCTGATAGACTTGCCCTTAATCAGCTCTGTGGCCATGCTGCTGGTGGCAATGGCCGCGCCGCAGCCAAAGGTCATGAAGGAAACGTCTGTGATCACGTCCCCCTCCACCTTAATGTACATGCGCATGATGTCCCCGCACTTGGGGTTGCCCACCTCGCCCACGCCGCTGAAGTCCTGCATCTCCCCTACGTTCCGGGGGTTGGCGAAATGGTCCATTACCTTTTCACTGTATGCCATGTTTATCTGTCCTCTCTTTTCATTTTTTTCAGGATTTTCCTGTATTTGCGGCTGGCCGCTATCTCCTGCCGGAACTCCTTGCCGCCCTGCACCGCCAGGTTGATGAGAAAGCAGGGCAGGCTTAGCAGCAAAGACAGCCCCAGCACCCGGCATGTCCGTTTGCCAACCGAGGCCTCTCCGGCGCTTTTGCCTGTGGTTTTCAAGCCCATTCCTCCTTAAAAAGGGTTCCCTACGCGGCCCCTGTTTGGGCTGCATAGGCCCTGTAAGCTACATATACGAGTCATAGTTCACTTTGCCTGTCTGGATGGCGTCCCACAGGGGGGACATATTCCGCAGGCGCTCAATAATCGTTGGCAGCACCTCCAGGATGTAGTCCACATCCTCCATGGTGTTGTAATCCCCAAAGGAGATGCGCAGGGAGCCGTGGGCTACCTCGTGGGGCAGGCCAATGGACAGCAGCACATGGCTGGGGTCCAGGGAACCGCTGGTGCAGGCCGAGCCAGAGGAGGCGCTGATGCCCTTCATGTCCAGCAGCAGCAGCAGGCTCTCCCCCTCCACCCCCTGGAAGCAGAAGCTTACATTGCCTGGCAGCCGGTGCTCCCGGCTGCCGTTCAGGCGGCTGCGCTCTATTTTCAGCACCCCGTCAATCAGTTTTTCCCGCATGGGGGTCAAGCGGGCTATACGCTCGTCCACGGTCTCTGTGGCTCTTTTCATGGCTGTGGCCAGGCCCACAATCTCCGCCACGTTCTCGGTGCCAGCCCGGCGGCCCCGCTCCTGTGCGCCGCCATCCAGGAAGGTGTCAATCGCCACGCCGGAGCGGATATACAGCGCGCCCACCCCTTTGGGGGCATGTATCTTGTGCCCGCTGAGAGAGAGCATATCGATATTCTGTGCTTTTACGTCTATGTGTACGTTGCCAATGGCCTGCACCGCGTCTGTGTGGAACAGCACCCCGTGTTCTTTGCACACCCGGCCAATCTCTCCGATAGGCTGGATGGTGCCAATCTCGTTGTTGGCGTACATGATGGTGACCAGGGCCGTGTTCTCCGTGATGGCGGCCTCCAGCTCCTCCACCCGCACCATGCCGTCCTGGTGGACTGGCAGGTAAGTCACTGAGAAGCCCTCTTTCTCCAGGGCCTGGCAGGTGTGCAGCACCGCGTGGTGCTCAAAGGCAGAGGTAATGATATGGGTCTTGCCCTGCTTTCTGCGCTGGGCCCGGGCCGCGCCCTTAATGGCCCAGTTGTCGCTCTCGCTGCCACAGCTGGTAAAATAGATTTCCTGGGGCTTCGCGCCCAGACATTCCGCCACCGTGGCCCGGGCAGCCTCCAGAGGGGCCTTTGCCTCCTGGCCCAGCTGGTACAGGCTGGAGGGGTTACCGTAAATCTCTTTGAAAAAGGGCAGCATGGCGCTGAGAACCTCTTCCGAGACAGCGGTAGTGGCAGCATTGTCCACATATACTTTTCTGACAGCATTGTCCATTGTTTGAAAACTTCCTTTCTGCTCTTCGGGGGAAATGATTCCCTTTGCTTCCGAGTTTGAAGCTATCTTGCCCCCTGCCAGATAAATATATACCTTTTTAGTATACTTTGTCAAGCCCCCTGGGCAAAGATATCCGGTTTTTTTCCCATTGCCCCGGAATAAAGCCCGGGCAATGGCTCAAAACTATGGGTATTCCGTTGACATTGGCCCTTTGGGCCAAGTCACGGAATTTTCCTCCGTCGTGCGAAACACTCGCTTTTGCTGCGCAAAAGTACGAGGAAAATTCCTACCTGGGTGGTTTTTTGGCAGCTGGGTGGAAACAGGTAGTGGCTCTATGCTGCCTGGACGGCAGCCAAGAAAGGGGTCAAGGGGAACTGGTTCCCCTTGCGTGGTGTGGAGCAGCGCTCCACGGCCTTGCGCGGCAGCGCCAGAAACGTCGTCAGACAAATTATCCATTTTCAAAGAAAATGGATAAAAAAGCTTACGCACATGGTAGGCCTCCGGCAAGACCTTGGGGCTTTGCCTCCAAACCTAGAGTTATGCAAAGCATAACTCTTCCACTTCTTGAAAAGGTGGACGAAACTTTTCCCGTTGCTCTCAGAAAGCCAGGGGTTCCCCGGCCTGCTGGCAATGCCGACTTGACAAGGGCCAGGGGGTATTGTACAATAGAAGATAAATCGTAATGGCGTTTTGCGGCTGCCGCCGCTTTTTGTTATGGTGATCCTCCGGCAAACACGCCGGTGTTTAGAATCTGTATACCTGTATATTAACCGCTGGATAAGCAGGACAACTGCAGAGGGCTCCCGGCAAGTTGGCCGGGCTGCGCTATCCCCTGCCCTATTGCTGGCCTGGAATTGCCGGCAGTGCCAAAGCCGCCCTTCCGCCAGCGTGTACAGGCTGCAAAGCAGGTTCTTATATGTAAGCAGTGCGGGCCATGCAGGAAATTTTAGACTGCACATTGCCTGCATGGGCCAAAGGGGATCTCCCATGGATCTCCCCAGCCTGCCCTTTCAAACTGGCTCCCATGCGGGCCTATCCAGAGGACTGCTTTTTGATCTCACCCGTCACGGGCCCGGCCCATCCCACGCTCCCGTGCGGAGGCCATCCACGGCTCCCGCCTTTTCAGGCCGGTCCGGCTGGGAGGTTCTCCCGCCCCTTGATCGATTTTGTACCATTTCCTATCTTCATTACAATGACACCATTCTACCATTTATACCACTTTTATGGCCGTTGGAAGGGCCCTTTTCCAGGCGCAACGCCTTCTGTGCCCCTGCGCGGCTTAAACCAACCAAGGAGGAAAATTTGTGACAGGCAACGAAAAAAAGAATAACAGGCCCCGCCGGCAGCCCGCTGGCAATCGGGACGCAAACAAGCCCATGGACCAGGCTCTCAGCAGCGCGGCAGAGGCGCCCAAGGTGGGGAAGATCTCCGGCCCCCGGCCCAGCGGAGAAAAAAACACGGCCAAGCGGCGGCCCGCGGCTAAAAAGCCCGCCAAAGAGCCCAAGAAGGGCCGCCAGGGGGGCTCCCGCCGCCAGAGCTTGGGCACTGCCCCCATCACCGCCGCCCAGCTGGCCGCGGCAAAGGGTCAGGCCCCCCAGGGACAGGTCCAGTCCCCTGGCCAGAAACGGGGCCGGGGCCGCTCCCGGCGGTCCGCCAAGCCCCCCATCAAGGTGTATTTCCTGGGCGGGCTCAATGAAATTGGCAAAAACTTTACCCTGTACGAGTGTCAGGACGACATGTTTATTGTGGACTGCGGCCTGGCTTTCCCGGACGAGGACATGCTGGGGGTGGACCTGGTAATCCCGGACTTCACCTTTGTGGAAAAGCACCGGGATAAAATCCGGGGTGTGGTCATCACCCACGGCCACGAGGACCACATTGGGGCTGTGCCCTACCTGCTGAAAAAATTCAACGTGCCTGTGTACGGCACGGCTTTGACCATTGGGCTGATTGAGAGCAAGCTGAAAGAGCACGGGCTCACCGGGTCCGCCCGGCTTACTGTGGTTCCGGCCGGGTCCCATATCCGGCTGGGCTGCATAGACGTGGAATTTATCCATGTCAACCACTCCATTGCCGACTCTGTAGCCCTGGCCATTCACAGCCCGGCGGGAGTGGTGGTCCACACCGGGGACTTTAAAATCGACTGCACGCCCGCCGAAGGGCAGATGATCGATTTGGCCCGCTTTGCGGAGCTGGGCAAGCAGGGGGTGCTGGCCCTTCTGGCGGACTCCACCAACGCGGAGCGGTCCGGCTACACCCAGACCGAGCAGACGGTGAACAACTCCCTGGACTCCCTGTTTATGCGGGCAGAGGGCAAGCGGATCATTGTGGCCACCTTTGCCTCCAGCATCAGCCGGGTGCAGATGATCATCAACTGCGCGGTAAAATATGGCCGCAAGGTAGCCCTCTCTGGCCGCAGCATGGTCAACGTGATGGGCATTGCCAGCGAGCTGGGGTACCTGAACATCCCGGATGGGGTGCTGATCGACCTGAATCTCATCAACCGCTACGAGCCGGGCCAGCTGGTGCTTATCACCACAGGCAGCCAGGGCGAGCCCATGTCCGCCCTGACCCGCATGGCCTTCTCAGACCACCGGCAGGTGGCCATTGGCCCCAACGACTTTATCATCCTCTCCGCCAGGCCCATCCCCGGCAACGAGAAAACCGTGGGCGCGGTGGTGGATGAGCTGCTGAAGCAGGGCTGCACGGTAATCTATGAATCCATGTACGAGGTGCATGTGTCCGGCCACGCCTGCCAGGAGGAGCTGAAGCTGATCCACGGCCTGACCAAGCCCAAATACTTCGTCCCGGTCCACGGGGAGCAGAAGCACCTGCAAAAGCACGCGGGGCTGGCCATGGCCATGGGGATGCCCCGGCAGAACATCTTTATTGGCGCCATTGGCAATGTGCTGGAGCTGCACGAGGACCACATGCGCCAGCTGGGGGATGTGCCCGCTGGCTGCGTGATGGTAGACGGCCTGGGCGTGGGTGATGTGGGCAGCATTGTGCTGCGGGACCGCAAGCACCTGGCGGAGGACGGCCTGATCGTGGCCGTTTGCTCCATAGAGGCGGCCACAGGCCATGTGGTGGCCGGGCCGGACATTGTCTCCCGGGGGTTTGTGTATGTGCGGGAATCAGAGGCCCTGATGGACGAAGCCCGCAAGGTGGTTTTTAACACGCTGGAGGACTGCGCCAAGCACCGGGTGCGGGATTGGAGCGGCCTGAAGCAGAACGTGAAAGACGAGCTGTCCCGGTTCCTGTACCGGAAAACCCAGCGCAATCCCATGATTCTGCCCATTATTATGGAGGTATAAGGAACAGCCTGCAAGCCCCCGGGCAGCAGGGGCGGCTTGCCCAAAGGGACAGTGCCAAGAGGAGATGAGAGACGGTGCGGAGAAAAAAAGTATGGGTCACATCGCCGCTGATGTACTTGATGGCAGCGGTCCTGGTGGCCATGGCGGTGGCCAGCTACCCCTATAACCGGATTATATTTGCCGTGGAGATTACAGCCGCGGGGCTCTGCTCCCTGGCGGTGGCGGTCTCCGGGCTGATATACCGCCAAAACGTGGCCGCGGCTGTGCGCTCGGCCGGCCGGGTGCTGTCCGGAGAGGAGGAAGAGGCCCTGCGGGATTTTGCCCTGCCTGTGGCCATTGTGGCCCCGGCCGGGGACCTGGTGTGGGTAAACGCTGCCTTTGAGGAGAGCCTGGGCCGGGAAAAAAACGCTTTGGGCGAGAGCGTTTTAAAGTTCATCTACCCCAAGACGTTCCGCCAGGTGATGACAGAGAAGGGCACGGCGGTCTCCTACCGGGGCCGGGAGTACACAGTGTATGGGGCCCAGGTGGAAAGGGGCTATCTGCTGTACTTTGTGGACGACACCTACTTTAAGACCGTCAGCCGGGAGTACCGGGAGCGCCGGCCTGTGGTGTGCCTGGCGGTGTTTGACAACCGGGACGAAATGGCCCGGGACAGCGTGGGCGGGGAGGAATCCCGCATTACCGCCGAGGTGGAAGCCGCCCTGCGGGCCTGGGTGCTGGAAGAGCTGAAGGGCTTTATGCGCAAGCTCTCCAACGGCAGGTACCTGCTGATTACAGACGACAGCCATATTGAAGAGGCCAAGCAAAAGCGCTTCCGGGTGCTGGACCGGGTGCGGGAGGTCAAAAACGGCCGCAGCAGCATGAGCGCCACTGTGTCCATTGGCGTGGGCCGGGGGGCGCCCACAGTGGCCGAAAGCGAGCGCTGGGCCCGCCAGGCCCTGGACATGGCCTTGGGCCGGGGCGGCGACCAGGTGGCAGTGATGCAGGGGGGCGATACATACGAGTTCTTCGGCGGGCTGTCCAAGGGCGTGGAGAAACGGGACAAGGTCCGCACCCGGGTAATCGCCGCCACTCTCAGCGACCACATCGCTGCCAGCGACCAGGTGTTCATCATGGGCCATACCAACTCAGACCTGGACAGCGTGGGTTCTGCGGTGGGCATGTGGGCCGCCATTTACAAGGGGCTGGAAAAGCAGGCCCATGTGGTCATCAACCGGGGAGCCACCCTGGCCGGGGTGCTGGTGGACATGGTGGACGACAGCTACCCCGGCGAGCATGTATTTATCAGCCCCCTGGAGGCAGTCCAGTCCGCCACAGAGCGCTCTCTGCTGATTGTGGTGGACACCCACTCCGTGGGCTATGTGGAGAGCCGGGAGCTGCTGGAGCGGGTGTCCCGGGTGGTGGTGATTGACCACCACCGGATGATGGTCACCCACATCAAAAATTCCCTGATCTTTTATCACGAGCCCTACGCCAGCTCTGCCTCTGAGATGGTGACCGAGCTGGTGCAGTATATCCGCTCCTCCGCCATTGACCGGGTGGACGCCCAGGCCCTGCTGGCGGGCATTATGCTGGACACCAAGAACTTTGTGCTGAAAACCGGCGTGCGCACCTTCGAGGCCTCTGCTTACCTGCGGCGGCGGGGCGCGGACACGGTGACCGTGAAAAAGCTGTTTTCCAACTCCCTGGAAAGCTACAAGCGCAAGGCCCAGCTGGTCTCCGGCGCGGAGCTGCACAAGGGCTGCGCCATTGCCACCTCCAGCTGGGAGCTGGACGACCTGCGGGTGGCTGCCGCCCAGGCCGCGGACGAGCTGCTGTCCATCCAAGGGGTAAAGGCCTCTTTTGTGCTGTACAAGGTGGGGGGCGATGTGAGCATCTCTGCCCGCAGCCTGGGGGATGTGAACGTGCAGCTGATCTTAGAGGAGTTCGGCGGCGGCGGCCACTTTACCATGGCGGGCGCCCAGATTAAAAACGTCAGCATGGGCGAGGCCCGCCGCAGGCTCATCCACGCTTTGGACGTGAAGCTGGAGGAAACCACCGTAAACTGAGAGAGAGGTGTTACCCATGATACACAACGAATTTGACCCGGACCGCCGGGCCATCATCAACCCAGAGGAACACATCCAGCCTGTGGAGGGCTTTCCGGAGATCTGCATTGGTATTTTCTCCCGGCCCATTCTGGAGTGGATTCTGGAAACCCACGGAGGGGAACAAATCAGCCATTTTGGCTGCTGCCTGGGACCTATCCCCATCTATAAGATAAAGGCCTATGGCGCAGAGGCGGCGGTGTTCATGCCCCTGGTGGGCGGGCCCGGCGCAGCCTCCACGCTGGAGGAGAGCATCCCCAAGGGAGGCCGGTGCTTTGTGTACTTTGGCGCGGCAGGGGTGCTGAACAGGGAGATCGCCCACGGGAAGCTGCTGCTGCCCACTGCCGCTGTGCGGGACGAGGGTCTCTCTTACCACTACCTGCCCCCAGCGGACGAGGTGGAGCTGAACCCAAAGAGCGTGGCCGCCTGCCGGGAAGCCTTGGAGGCCTTGGGCTTCCCCTATGCCCAGGGCAAGACCTGGACCACAGACGCTTTCTGGCGGGAGACCCGGGGGAAGCTGGAGCGCCGCAGGGAGCAAGGCTGCGTCTCGGTGGAGATGGAGTGCGCCAGCCTGGCGGCCGTGGCCCAGTTCCGGGGAGCGCCCTTTGCCCAGTTCTTCTACGCCACAGATACCCTGGACGGAGAGGGCTGGGATAATGGCATTCTCCACGAAAAGGGCGCGGGCCTGGAGGAAATCTGCTTCCAGGCAGCAGTGGAGACAGGCAAGCGGCTGGCTGTACTGGCGGGGGGCAAGTAAGGGGTCCAGGGGTCCCTGACCCCTGTCGGGTTCTTAGGGCGGAGCCCTAAGTGGGTTTTTTAGGGGCGAAGCCCCTAAAACGCCGGAGGCCAGCTCATACTCAAAAAAGGAAAAACGAGTTCGCTTGCGAACTCGATAGGCGGCTTCGCTGATTTTTAAGTGCGTTGCCAGTTACCCCTATAGCGAAGGAGTGTGAAGCCATATGTACATCCTGTCACAAGACGGAAAGACCATAGGCAAGTATCAGCTGCTGACCATCAAGAAAGTGCATGGGGGAAAGAATATGCCTGACTATGCCATTTTCGGCTACTGCCCCACAGGCAGCGCGGACCGCTCGCTGTTTTCTGAGCCCATCATCGGCTATTATGAGAGCGAGGAGCGGGCCCGGCAGGAGCTGGAGGCCGTTTTGGTCGCCATGGAGAGCGGCCAGCGCGTATACCGCTTGCGGTAATGTAAAAACAGAAAGGATGCGGAACCATGAAGGTAGTGCTTTTGCAGGACGTAAAGTCCATTGGAAAAAAAGGGGAGCTGAAAGAGGTCTCTGACGGCTATGCCAGAAACTTTCTGCTGCCCCGCAAGCTGGCCAAAGAGGCCAACGCCCAGGCCATGAACGAGCTGAAAAACGCCGAGGCCGCCAAGGAGTATAAAATCAAGACCGAGACCGACCAGGCCAGAAAGAACGCGGAGGCCGTCAGCGGCAAAACCGTGAAAATCTACGCCAAGGCTGGCCAGGGCGGCAAGCTGTTCGGCTCTGTCACCGCCAAAGAGCTGGCCGAGGAGATTGGCAGGCAGTTCGGCGTGCAGGTGGACAAGCGCAAGGTGGTGCTGGAAAGCGACATCAAGTCCTACGGCACCTTCCCCTTTGAGATCAAGTTCTATAACGGCATCACTGCTTCCCTTAGCGTGGCGGTGTGCGAGGAGTAAATAACCCAGGGAATTAAAGGCAAAATCAGCGAAAAAAAGGAGCCCCCTCTATGGACTATGACAGCACAATTCTGGACCAGAGCACCCAGATGATACCGGGTATGCAGGCGCCCTTTAGTCAGGAGGCCGAGCAGTCTGTGCTGGGGGCTGTTCTGCTGGAGCCGGAGTGCCTGTCCGCTGTGGCGGAGATTCTGCCCCGGGCCGAGTTTTTCTATGCTGTAAACAACCGGCTTATCTACGGCGCCATGCTGGAGATGTACACCCTGGGCCAGCCCGTGGACTTTGTCACTGTGCAGGAAAAGCTGCGGGGCGTCAAGGAGTTTGACGAGGACGCCCGGCAGTACCTGGTAAACCTGGCCAAGCTGGTGCCCTCCATTGGCAATGTGGACGCCTACGCGGAGATTGTCCGGGACCGGTACGATGTACGCACCTTAATGCAGGCCGCCCGAAGCATTTTGGCGGACGCGGAGTCCGGGGCGGAAGAGTCCTCCCTGCTGCTGGAATCCGCCGAGCAGCGCATCTATGAGATCCGCCAGGGCAAAAGCGTCCAGGGCCTGCAGCCTGTGAAGGAGATCTTGCTGGAGACCTTTGACCGCCTGGACCGGCTGAACTCCCCGGACCGGGACAAGTACCGGGGCATTGCTACAGGCATCGGCCTGCTGGACAGCACCATCACGGGGCTCAACCGCTCTGACCTGATTGTTTTGGCGGCCCGGCCTGGCGTGGGCAAAACCAGCTTTGGGCTGAACATCGCCCGCCACGCCGCCATTACAAGCAAGCGCCGGGTGGCCTTTTTCTCCCTGGAAATGGGCCGGGAGCAGCTCTGTTCCCGGCTGCTCTCCACAGAGGCCTCTGTAGAGGGCACCAAGCTGCGCAGCGGCGAGCTGTCCCGAGAGGAATGGGCCCGGCTGATTGAGGCCGGGGACATTCTCAGCCGGGCAGAGCTGTACTTTGACGATGCTCCAGGGGTCACCGTAAACCAGATGAAGGCCAAAATACGGCGGCTGAAAGGGGTAGAGCTGGTGATTGTGGACTACCTGCAGCTGATGACCGGCAGCCGCAAAACCGACAACCGGGTCAACGAGGTCAGTGAGATTACCCGCAATCTGAAAATTATGGCCAAAGAGCTGGACGTGCCTGTGATTGCCATGTCCCAGCTGCGCAGGCCCACAGACCGCTCGAAAGACCATCGGCCCGGCCTGTCCGAGCTGCGGGATTCCGGCTCTATTGAGCAGGACGCGGACATTGTCATCTTCCTGCACCGGGAGGCTTATAACGCGGCCAGCGAAGGCGGCCAGGTCACCGAGGACATGGACACCAGCGCTGCGGAGATTATTGTGGCCAAAAACCGCCATGGCGCCACCATTGACATCCCTGTTCACTGGCAGCCCGAGTACATGCGCTTTACCTCCCGGGAGGTGGTACACCATGGCTGATTGCCCAGGGCCCTTGGCCCGGGCCAGCCTGGCCAGCCTGCCAGGGGACGGGCGGCTGGTGGTGGGCTTTTCCGGGGGCGCGGATTCTGTGGCCCTGGCCCACTGGCTGCTGGAACAGGGCCTGAAAAGCCGGATTCTTCTGGCCCATGTGAACCACCTGCTGCGGGGAGAGGAGGCGGAGCGGGACCAGCGCTTTGCGGAGGATTTTGCCCAAAGCCGGGGCCTGGCCCTGCAGGTCCTCCGGGCCGATGTGGGTACTTTGGCCCGGCAGCGGGGACAGGGCGCCGAGGAGTGCGGCCGCCAAGTGCGGTACGACTTTTTTGAGAGCCTGGCCCCTGGCTGTCAGGACCGGATCCTCACCGCCCACCACGCGGACGACAATGCGGAGACCATTCTGCTGAACCTGTGCCGGGGGGCAGCTTTGGAGGGGCTCTGCGGCATCCCCCCAGCCCGGGGCAAGGTCCTGCGGCCTCTGCTGGAGGTAAGCCGGGAGGAGATCGAGCGGTACTGCCAAGACCAGGGGCTGGACTTTGTGACAGACAGCTCCAATCTGGAGAACAGCTACACCCGCAACCGGCTGCGCCACCAGGTGCTGCCGGTGCTGAAAGAGATAAACCCCCGGTTTGTCCAGGCAGCGGGTCAGGCCGCCCAGCTTCTCCGGGCAGACGGGCTTTATCTGGGCCAGGAGGCCCTCCGGCTGCTGGACCAGGCCCAAACCCAGCAGGGCCTTTTGGCCGCCCGGCTGCTGGAAGCTCCTCCCAGCCTTTGGACCCGGACCTTAAAGCTCTATCTGGAGCAGGCGGGCTGCGGCAGGCTGGAGAAAAAGCACCTGGACCAGGCAGGCCACATTCTGCAAAAAGGGGGCGCGGCCAGCCTGCCCGGCGGGGTGCAGGTCCGCTGCGCCCAGGGGATGTTCTGGGCCGGAAAGGAAAGTCCCCCCCAGGAAAACGCCCCCTATGAAATCCCCCTGAAACCAGGGGAAAATCCCCTGCCAGGGGGAAAAATTCTGGTTTTGACCCAAAAAATCCGGTCTGAAACAGAAAATCAGGAAAAAATTCAAAAATTGTTATTTAAAAACGCGCTGGACTGTGCTATAATGGACGATACTTTGATAGCAAGGAACCGTCGGCCCGGGGACAGGCTGGCCCCTGCGGGCCGGGGCCTGACCAAGCCCCTGAAGCAGCTCTTTCAAGAGCAGCGGCTGCCCGCCCCTTTGCGGCAGCAGGCCGTGCTGCTGGTCTCCGGCGGCAAAATCGCCTGGTGCCAGGGGGTGGGAACCGCAGAGGGCTTTCAGCCCCCCAGGGGTTGCCAAACGTGGCTGGCTGTGGAAATCCGGCAGGACTGTGGAAAATAAGGAGAGGGTTATCATGGCAGAGGAGAAAAACATGCTGGACGACATCCAGCGGGAGCTGTTTACAAAAGAGGAACTGGCTGCCATTGTCTCCCGGATGGGCCGGGAGATCAGCTGGGACTACCGGGGGAAAAACCTGTTGATGGTCAGCGTGCTGAAGGGCTCCGTGGTGTTTATGGCAGACCTGATGCGGGCTGTGACCGAGCCCCTGAGCATTGACTTCATGGTGGTTTCCAGCTATGGCAAGGGGGTAAAAACCTCTGGCGTGGTGAAAATTGTGCTGGACCTGAACATTCCCCTGGAGGAATATGACCTGTTGATTGTGGAAGACATTTTGGACAGCGGCAAAACCCTGAGCTATCTCATGGAGGTGCTGCGGGCCCGGGGACCCAAAAGCGTGAAAATCTGCACCCTGTTCGACAAGCCCGAGCGCCGGGAGGCGCAGGTAACCCCCGACTATGTGGGCGCCCGGATTCCAGACGCCTTTATTGTGGGCTATGGGCTGGACTATGCGGGAAAATACCGCAACCTGCCCTTTGTGGGCGTACTGAAACCCGAGGTATACGCGTAAAATACAACCGGGCAAGGCACTGCGCGCAAAGGGGCGGCAAGCGGGATAAGTTATAAATCAGGAGGACAAAACTTTGGACGGCAACAATGGCAAAAGGCTGCGCAATCTGCTGCTGTATATTGGAATTCCGGTGGTGGTGCTGTTTATCATCATCTTCCTGTTCGGCAACAGAGCTCCCGAGGGAGCGGCCTACAAGTACTCAGACATACTGAACTTTTTTGAGACCGGACAGGTCCGGGAATACTCCCTGAACCTGGGCACTGGCGAGATGACCTTAAAGCTGGAGGACGAGAAAGGCGCTTACTCCACCGTGGGCTATGTAATGCCCAGCGTGGACCTGTTTTACCGCAACGCCGGGGACTATATCCAGGCCTATAACGAGGCCCACCCGGACAGCAAAATGGTGCAGGACATCAGCCGCCCGGCGGAGACCAGCTGGCTGATCAGCCTCTTGCCCACGCTGATCCTTTTTGGCGGCCTGATTTTCTTCTGGATCTTTATGATGCGCCACCTGGGCGGAGCCGGGGGCGGCGCGGATAAGCAGATGAACTTTGGCAAGGCAAAAATCAAGCAAATGAGCGACGAGAAGCGCAAGACCACCTTCGCCGACGTGGCAGGAGCAGACGAGGAGAAGGAGGAGCTGCGGGAGATTGTGGAGTTTTTGAAAAATCCCGGCAAATTCAACTCCCTGGGGGCCCGCATCCCCAAGGGCGTGCTGCTGGTAGGCCCTCCCGGCACAGGCAAAACCCTGCTGGCCCGGGCTGTGGCCGGAGAGGCCGGGGTGCCCTTCTTCTCCATCTCCGGCTCTGACTTTGTGGAGATGTTTGTGGGCGTGGGCGCCTCCCGGGTGCGGGACCTGTTTGAGAAGGCCAAGAAAAACCACCCCTGCATCATCTTTATTGACGAGATCGACGCCGTGGGCCGCCAGAGAGGCGCAGGCCTGGGCGGAGGCCACGATGAGCGGGAGCAGACCTTGAACCAACTGCTGGTGGAGATGGACGGCTTTGGGGCCAACGAAGGGGTTATCATGATTGCGGCCACCAACCGGCCGGACATTTTGGACCCCGCCTTAATGCGGCCCGGCCGTTTTGACCGCCAGGTCACAGTGGGCCACCCGGACATTAAAGGCCGGGAGGAGATTTTGCGGGTACACGCCAAGGGCAAGCCCCTGGCCCCGGACGTGGTGCTGTCTACCATTGCCAAGTCCACCGCGGGCTTTACCGGCGCGGACCTGGAGAACCTGCTGAACGAGGCTGCCCTGCTGGCTGCCCGGAAAAGCCTGAAGGCCATCACCATGACGGAAATTGAAGAGGCCACCATCAAGGTGGTTGTGGGCACAGAGAAGAAAAGCCGGGTGATGAGCGAGAAGGAGAAGAAGCTGACTGCCTATCACGAGGCCGGACACGCGGTGGCCTCTTTCTACTGCAAAACCCAGGACCCGGTACACCAAATCTCCATCATCCCCCGGGGCATGGCAGGGGGCTACACCATGCACCTGCCCACAGAGGACCGCTCTTATAAAAGCCGCAACGAGATGCACGAGGAGCTGATTGTGCTGCTGGGCGGCCGTGTGGCGGAAGCCCTGGTGCTGGACGATATCTCCACTGGGGCCAGCAATGACATTGACCGGGCCACCAAGATTGCCCGAGCCATGGTGACAAAGTATGGTATGAGCGAAAAGCTGGGCCCCATCACCTATGGGTCTGACAGCTCTAACCCCTTCTTGGGCAAGGAGATGGGCCACATCAGCAACTATTCCGAGCAGACCGCATCGGAGATAGACGGGGAGATACAGAAAATCATCTCCAAGGCCTACAGCCTGACCCAGGGGATTCTGCAGGACCACCTGGAGGAGCTGCACCGCCTAGCCGGGGTGCTGTTTGAAAAGGAGAAGCTGGACGAGAAGGAATTTCAGCAAGTTATGGCCGGAAGCCTTTTGCCCGAGGGCATGGAGCCCCTGATTCTGGAATCCGGCAGCCAGTCCCAAGAGCCTCCCCCCCAGCCAGAGGACCCTGTCCAACCTGCCCAGCAGTCAGAATGAGAACGGGAAAAGGGACCTGCCGCAGCATTGCGGCAGGGCCTTTCTTGTGCGGCCACGGGCCAGGCTGGTTTATGTCCAAAGCCTCCGGTGTGTCATGTCAGGCAAAATAAGACCTCTCTATGGGAGAGTCAATATCTTTACTCTTATATTCCGTTGGCACACCTGACACACCAGCTGCTGGCTCATCCTATAGCAAACGCCTTTCAAAAACTGCGTAAACTATATCCACAGGCACCGTGTTTCCCGGCCCCTGTGGCACAGCTCTGCACCGGGAAACGAAAGCTGTGCTGGTGGGGGGGCTGATGGGTGTATAGTAAACACGCTTGAAAATCGGTAGATACCTCTTTTAAACTGCGTTCACTATAAAACAGCCCAGGGAAGCGCCTGTGAGACGCTGTACACCCCTGTATCCCGCCATACCCTGCTGTACCCCGCTATGCCAGCGGATTTTCACCTTATGAGAGGAGTTAAAGTATGCCAAAAAAACCAGTCTATGATAACGAGAGCATCCAAAGCCTGAAAGGGGCCGACCGGGTGCGCCTGCGCCCTGGGGTCATTTTTGGCTCTGACGGCATAGACGGCTGCCAGCACGCGGTGTTTGAGATATTGTCCAACTCCATTGACGAGGCCCGCCAGGACTGCGGAGACGAGATTACGGTCACCCGGTTTCTGGATTTGTCCATCCAGGTGGAGGACCACGGCCGGGGCATCCCAGTGGACTTTAACCAGAAAGAGCAGCGCTATAACTGGGAGCTGGTGTTCTGCGAGCTGTACGCAGGGGGCAAGTACAACAACGACTCAGGGGAAAACTACGAGTATTCCCTGGGCCTCAACGGCCTGGGCCTGTGCTCTACCCAGTACGCCTCGGAGTATATGGACGTGGACGTGCGCCGGGACGGCTGCCGCTATACCCTGCATTTCGAGCATGGGGAGAACGTGGGCGGCCTCTCCAAAGAGCCCTACAAGAAGAAGGACACAGGCTCTATCATCCGCTGGAAGCCGGATTTGCAGGTGTTTACGGACATTGATATACAGCCGGACTATTATCTGGATGTAATCAAGCGCCAGGCCGTGGTCAATGCGGGGGTAACCTTCCACTTTTGCAACGAGACCGCTCCCGGGGTGTTTGAGCAGACTGATTTCTACTATGAAAACGGGATTCTGGACCACGCCAAAGAGCTGTGCGGAGAGGATTCTCTAACCACCGTGCAGCTGTGGCAGAGCGAAAAGCGGGTGAAGGACCGGGCGGACATGGCAGAGTACAACTGCAAAATCAACGTGGCGGCCGCCTTCTCCAACCGGGTGCATGTGGCGGAATATTACCACAACTCCAGCTGGCTGGAGCATGGCGGCGCCCCGGACAAGGCGGTGCGCAGCGCCTTTGTGGGCCAGATAGACGCCTATTTAAAGCAGAACAACCGCTACACCAAGGGCGAGGGCAAAATCACCTTTCAGGATGTGGAGGACTGCCTGGTCATTGTCATCTCCTCCTTCTCCACCCAAACCTCCTATGAAAACCAGACCAAGAAGGCCATCACCAACAAGGGGATTCAAGAGGCCATGACAGAGATGCTGCGCCACAGCCTGGAGGTCTATTTTATTGAGAACCCCATGGACGCAGACAAGATTGCCGGGCAGGTGCTCATCAACAAGCGCAGCCGGGAGGACGCGGAGAAGACCCGCCTGAACCTGAAAACCAAGCTTACCGGAAAAATGGACATGGCCAACCGGGTGCAGAAGTTTGTGGACTGCCGCAGCAAAGACGTGGAGCAGCGGGAGCTGTTTATTGTGGAGGGCGACTCGGCCCTGGGCTCTGTCAAGCAGGCCAGGGACAGCAACTTCCAGGCAGTGATGCCCATCCGGGGCAAGATTCTCAACTGTTTAAAGGCAGACTATGACCGGATCTTTAAAAGCGAGATTATCACAGACTTGGTCCGGGTGCTGGGCTGCGGGGTCCAGGTAAAGACCAAGGCCAACAAAAACCTGGGGGTCTTTGACCTGCAGAACCTGCGGTGGAGCAAGGTGATCTTCTGCACAGACGCGGATGTGGACGGCTTCCAGATCCGGGTGCTGCTGCTCACCATGGTGTACCGCCTGGCCCCGGCTTTGATAGAGGCCGGGAAGGTGTATATTGCCGAGAGCCCCCTGTATGAGATCACCAGCAAGGACGAGACCTACTTTGCCTATAACGAGCAGGAGAAGGCGGAGTTTCTCAAAAAGCTGGAGGGCAAGAAGTACACCATCCAGCGCAGCAAGGGCCTGGGCGAGAACGAGCCGGACATGATGAGCCTGACCACCATGAACCCTGCCACCCGGCGGCTGATCAAGGTAAACCTGGGAGATGTGGAGGACGCGGCCCGGATGTTTGAGATCATGCAGGGCAATGACCTGGACGGCCGCAAAGAGTACATTGCCCAGCACGGGGCTGAGTACACGGAAGAGCTGGACGTGAGCTGAACCCTTCCCTGGGGGCAAGGGCTTACGCAGGATACGATCAAGAGGAGGCGCGAAATGGACGCAAACGCATACCAGAAGCAGGCTATGGCCACCCTAAACCCTGCTTTAGATAAAAAAGACGTGCTGATAAACGGGGTGAGCGGCCTGTGCGGCGAGTCCGGCGAGGCCATTGACATTGTGAAGAAGCACCTGGCCCAGGGCCACCCCCTGGACGCCGGCCGCCTGGCCAAAGAGCTGGGAGACGTGGCCTGGTACCTGGCGGAGACCGCCACTGCCATTGGCTATAGCCTGGGGGACATTCTGGAGATGAATCTGGACAAACTGCAAAAGCGCTATCCAGAGGGCTTCACCGTGGAGCACTCCCTCCACCGGCAGGAGGACTGAGCCCATGGACAACACAAAGGTATTTGCCATGAAGCTTTCTAAGGTGTACCCCCTTCTGGTGCAGAAGGCCGAGAGACGGGGCCGCACCCAGGGCGAGGTGGATGAGATCATCCGCTGGCTTACAGGCTATGACCAGGCCGGGCTGGAAAGGCAGCTGGAGCAGGACGGACCCTACGGCCAGTTTCTGGAAGAGGCCCCTGCCTGGAACCCCCACGCCAGGCTCATCAAGGGCATGATCTGCCGCGTGCGGGTAGAGGCCATTCAGGACCCGCTGATGTGGCGGGTCCGCTGCCTGGACAAGCTCATCGACGAGCTGGCCAGGGGCAGGGCCATGGAGAACATTCTGCGCAGCGGGGAGGAAGCCCAATGAACCCTACCGTTTCGGGCAGGCTTGTGGTGCGGCCTATGGAATATCCTGACACAGAGGCCCTGGCCCAGGGAGAGAGGGAACAGGGCTGGTCCGGCTCAGAGGAAAAGCTTCAAAGCCGGTGGGCAGATCTGCAGGCCGGGAAGGCTGTGGGCCTTGTGGCTGAGTATGAGGGTGCTGCGGCAGGGTACATTTTTGTATATCCAGAGGGGCTGGGCGGCCCTTTCGGCGGCAGGGGAATCCCGGAAATCGTGGACTTCAATGTGTTGGTGAAGTACCGCCGCAGGGGCATTGGCACGGCCCTGATGGACGCGGCGGAGAGGACTGCCGCTGGCTATGGGGACAGGGTGTATCTGGCTGTGGGCCTGCACAGCGGCTATGGAATGTACGTCAGCCGGGGCTATGTGCCCGACGGCTCTGGAGTGTGGTATGGAGAGGCTGTCTGCCCGGCCTATGGGGAATGCAGGAACGATGATGATTTGGTGCTGTATTTTTGGAAGAGGCTGAATGGGACGCGGTCTTGGGAAGGGCGTTCCTAAAGCGCGGACTGCAATCGTCCCATATCCTATCGGCCTTAGTTCGTGAAAGGAAAAAGTGAGAAATATGCCAAGAAAAGAGAAAAGGACCCCAAAAAGCACGGGCAAGGTCCAGGGCTATATTGCCGGGGCAGGGGAAATTGTGGAGCAGGACGTGGGGGACACCCTGCGGAAAAACTATATGCCCTATGCCATGAGCGTGATTTTAAGCCGGGCCCTGCCGGAGATAGACGGGCTGAAGCCCTCCCAGCGGAAGCTGCTGTACACCATGTACAAGATGGGGCTTTTGGGGGAGGGGCGCAAAAAATCCGCCACCATTGTGGGCGAGGTGATGAAGCTGAACCCCCACGGGGACGGGCCCATTTACGACACCATGGTGCGGCTCTCCCGGGGCTATGACGCCCTTCTGCACCCCTATGTGGACAGCAAGGGCAACTTTGGCAAGGCCTACTCCCGGGACATGGCCTGGGCCGCTCCCCGGTATACAGAGGCCCGGCTGGACAGCCTTTGCAAAGAGCTGTTCCGGGACATTGACCGGGACACAGTGGACTTTGTGGACAACTACGACAACACCATGAAAGAGCCCACTTTGCTGCCCTGCACCTTCCCTGCCATTTTAACCAATGTGAGCACAGGCATTGCCGTGGGCATGGCCTGCAATATCTGCTCCTTCAACCTGGCAGAGCTCTGCCGCACCACCATTGCCCTGATGCGGGACCCCCAGACCGACCTGTTTGAGACCCTGCAGGCCCCGGACTTTCCCGGCGGCGGCCAGCTGATCTTTGACCGGGGGCAGATGGAGAAAATCTATGAGACAGGCCGGGGCAGCTTCCGGGTGCGCAGCCGGTGGAGCTTTGACAAGGCCGCCAACTGCATTGACGTGACCCAGATTCCCCCCTCCACCAATGTGGAGACCATTGTGGAGAAGATCATTGACCTGGCCAAAACCAACAAGCTGCGGGAAGTGGCAGACGTGCGGGACGAGACGGACCTGGACGGCCTGAAAATTACCATTGACCTGAAGCGGGGCACAGACCCGGACAAGCTGATACAAAAGCTCTTTAAGCTCACCACCCTGGAGGACAGCTTTGCCTGCAACTTCAATGTGCTGGTGGCCGGGGTGCCCCGGGTGCTGGGGGTGCGGGCCCTTCTGGAGGAGTGGACGGCCTTTCGCATGGAGTGCGTACGGCGGCGTACCTTCTTTGACCTCTCCAAGAAGAGGGAAAAGCTCCACCTGCTGCAGGGCCTTGCGGCCATTCTGCTGGACATTGACAAGGCCATCCGCATTGTGCGGGAGACGGCCGAGGAGGCAGAGGTGGTGCCCAACCTGATGATTGGCTTTGGCATTGACCAGGTCCAAGCAGAGTATGTGGCGGAGATCCGCCTGCGCCACCTGAACCGGGAGTACATCCTCAAGCGCACAGAAGAGACCAGCCAGCTGGAAAAGGACATTGCCCAGCTGGAGGCGGTTTTGGGCAGCAAGGCTAAAATGCAGGCCATCATCATCAAAGAGCTGGAGGCCGTGGTAAAGACCTATGGCCAGCCCCGGCGCACCATTCTGCTCTACGCGGACGAGCTTCAGGAAACGGTCATCCGGGAGGAGGTGCCCGACTACCCGGTCCACCTGTTCTTCACCCAGGAGGGGTACTTTAAAAAGATCACCCCCCAGTCCCTGCGCATGAGCGGCGACCACAAGCTGAAAGAGGGCGACGCCCTAGCCCAGACCCTGGAGAGCCAGAACAGCGCCGAGCTGCTGTTCTTCTCAGACCAGTGCCAGGTGTACAAAAGCCGGGCCGCGGATTTTGACGACAGCAAAACCAGCGTATTGGGGGACTATATTCCCGCCAAAATGCAGATGGAGGAGGGCGAGCGGGCGGTCTACATGGCCTGCACCCAGGACTTTTCCGGGTACATGCTCTTTGTGTTTGAGAACGGCAAGGCCGCCAAGGTGGAGCTGAGCGCCTACCAGACCAAGACCAACCGGAAAAAGCTGCTGAGCGCCTACAGCGACAAGTCCCCCCTGGCAGCGGTTCTGCAGCTGCGGGAGGACTGCGAGGTGCTGCTGACCGCCAGCTCTGGCCGGATGCTGCTGTTCCACACAGGGCTGATTGCCCCCAAGGCCACCAAAAACACCCAGGGCGTCCAGGCCATGAACCTGAAAAAAGGCCAGCGGGTGCTTGGGGCTGTCCTGTACACAGAGGGCAGCCTGCAAAACCCCGCCCGGTACAGAAAGAAGCTCCCGGCCCTGGGCGCACTGCCAGACAGCGAAGAGGCCGGCGAGCAGCTGCAGCTGTAAGAAGCCAGAAGCTTTTTACAGGGAATGAGTAAAAAAGCGCGCCTGTGTGGCAGGCCTGGGAGGCTCGCTTTCAAAACCTCCCTTACTTTTGTGAAAGTTTCGCCAACCTTTTCAAAGACGTTGCCTGCGGCAAGTCACGGAGTTTTTGACATTGGCCCTTTGGGCCAAGTCACGGAATTTTCCTCCGTCGTGCGAAGCACTCGCTTTTGCTGCGCAAAAGTACGAGGAAAATTCCTACCTGGGTGGTTTTTTGGAAGCTGGGTGGAAGCAGGTAGTGGTTCTATGTTGGCTGGGCGGCAGCCAAGAAAGGGCTCAAGTTGACGTTGCCTTCGGTAAGTCACGGAGTTTCGTCTCTTCGCGCAAGGCGCTCGTTTTCCTTCGGAAAATGCAGACAAAACTCCTGCCCAGGCAATTCTAGGGCAGCTGAGTGGTAGGATGTAATGGTTCTATGCTGGCTGGGTGGCAGCCAAGGAAGGGGTCAAGGGGAACTGGTTCCCCTTGCGTGGTGTGGAGCAGCGTTCCACGGGCTTGCCTCCACACCTAAAGTTATGCTTTGCTCCCAAAAAGCTGCGGCCAAGAGAGTTCTCCCTCTTGGCCGCATTTCTTTCTGTTTTTCCCTGCACCTGGCTACAGCAGAGCCCTTTCCTCCCGGGTCAAAAACCACAGCAGCCCCGTATACCGCCGGGTCTTTTTGTCGTTGGCAACCATCTCCTCCAATACCCGGGGCCTGCCCACCAGAATCAGCAGCTTCTTGGCCCTTGTCACCGCTGTATACAGCAGGTTCCGGTAGCACAGCTGGCTAGGCACCTTCAGCACCGGGATGATCACCGCGGTAAACTCATTGCCCTGGCTCTTGTGTACAGTGGCGGCATAGGCGGGTTCCAGCTCCAGGGCGGCGTGGTCAAAGTCATAGACCACGGTCTTGTCGTCAATCTTCACCTCAATGGCTCCGCCCGGCTTGTCGATCAGCGTCACCACGCCCATGTCCCCGTTAAAGATTCCCTGGCCCTCGGTGCCGTCCTCTTTGGTCCAGGGCAGCTGATAGTCGTTGCGCACCTGCATCACCTTGTCCCCCTGACGGAACAGGCTGCCGTTGATCTTCACCTCCGGCTTGCCCTTTTCCGGGGGATTCACCGCCTCCCGCAGCAGCCGGTTCAGCTCTGCGGTGCCCAGCTCTCCCTTGCGGCTGGGGCACAGCACCTGGATGTCCTCCCAGCTGGAGTACCCATAGCTAGCGGGAAGGCGCTGGCTGCACAGGGAGACGATCAGCTCCTGGGCGCTGGCCGCGTCCGTGCGCTGCAAAAAGAAGAAATCGCTGTCCTTCCGGGCCAGCTCTGGCAACCTGCCCTCCACAATCCGGTGAGCGCCAGCCACAATCAGGCTCTGCATGGACTGCCGGAATACCTCTGTCAGCTGCACTGTAGGGAACAGCTGGGCGGCAATCAGGTCCCCCAGCACATTGCCCGCCCCCACAGAGGGCAGCTGGTCGCTGTCCCCCACCAAAATCAGGCGGCAGCCCAGGGGCAGAGCCCGCAGCACGCTCTCAAACACATAGGCGTCCACCATGGACATCTCGTCAATCACCAGGCACTCGCATTCCAGAGGGTTGCGCTCATTGCGGTTAAAGAAAGGGTTGTCGTGTTCATCCCAGTCCACCTGCAGCATCCGGTGGATGGTCTTGGCCTCCTCCCCGGTCAGGCTGCTCATACGCTTGGCGGCCCGCCCAGTGGGCGCGGCCAGCAGCACCCGCTCCCCCGCCTGTTTCAGGATATGTATGATGGCATTCAGGGTGGTGGTCTTTCCGGTGCCAGGGCC
This sequence comes from uncultured Oscillospiraceae bacterium, assembly GCA_910588415.1. Lineage (GTDB taxonomy): Bacteria > Bacillota > Clostridia > Oscillospirales > Acutalibacteraceae > Acutalibacter. Next base: position 39,397 of record CAJUPK010000003.1, read on the forward strand.
GCCGGTCAAAATCAATATTCCCTGCTCCATGGCCGCCTGAATGGCCGCCCGCTGCTTGCCCGCGTAGGCAATGCCCTCCCGCTCCTCGATGAGCCCAATCTGCAGGTCAGCCCCTGGCAGGGGATTGCCTCCGGCCCGCAGCATGGCCTTCATCCGCCCGGCAATGTACTCCTCGCACAAGTGCTGCTGCTGCAAAAACACAAAGGCCTTGCCCTGAAACTCCTCCCGCATCAACCGGAAGCTGCCGCAAAGGTTCTCCAGCCCCTCCTGGGCCAGGTCTAGGGTAACCCCCAGCAGCCGGGCAGCCACCTGGCACAGGCTGTCCTGGGGCAGACAGGTGTGGCCGTTGAGCAGATTGTGCCGCAGCACATACAGCACCCCGGCCTGCACCCGGCTCTCGTGGTCCTGGGGGCACTCCATGGATTGGGCGATGGCGTCCGCAATCTGAAAGCTCAGGCCAATGGCCTCGTCACAGAGGGCATAGGGGTCCTCCTGCACCAGCTGGATGGAATCCTGGCCATACTGCTTCCACACTAGGGCAGCCTCCTCCGGCGGTACGCCAAAGGCCCCCAGGTAGGTCATCAGCTCCCGTATGCCACACACCCGCCGGAACTCCTCGCTGATCTCCCGGGCCTTCTCCTCCGTAATGCCCTTCACCTGGGCCAGGCGGTCCGGCTCGTTTTCAATAACCTGCAGGGCCTGGGCCCCAAAAGCGTCCAAAATCCGCAGGGCCGTTACCTTGCCCACGCCCTTTATGGCACCAGAGGCCAGGTACTTCAACATGCCCCGCTCTGTGGTGGGCTGAGAGCGGGAGAAGCTTTCCGCCCGGAACTGGGGCCCATAGTTCACATTGGTCTCCCAGCGGCCCTGCACGCACAGCTCCTCCCCCACGCTGACAAAGGGGAAAGCCCCCACTACCGTGGCCTCGTCCTCTCCGGCCAGCAGGGTCAGCACCGTATACTGGTTGTTGTCGTTGTGGTAGAGGATGTGTTCTACCGTGCCGCTCAGTTCGCCTGGCCCGGCAGCCTCTTGCTCCTGCTGTTCCCACTGCTCCACTTGGTCCACCGCCTTGCTACTCCTCCTGTTTTTCCATTCCCATGGCCTCTGCCGGGCCAGCCAGCCGCATGGCCAGCTCCTCCGGCCTGCAAAATTCCAGCTCCCGGTACCGCAGGCTCAGCCGCAGGGCAATCTCCCTGGCCTCCTGGCTGCCTGGGTCCAGGCACACCATCCGGCAGGGGGGCTTCAGGGCCATCCACTCCAGCCGTTCGCCCGCCGCCCGCAGCAGGGCCTCGCAGTCCTCCGCGCTTTTGGGCATCACCACCAGGGCCATGCCGCCTTGGCCCGCCCCCTGGCTCCGATTGTGCAGCCGGAAGCACAGCCAGCGCACCAGCTCCACCGCGCCCAACACCATCAGCAGGCCCCCAGCCGTATAGGCCGCAATCATTCCAATATTCACAGACAACGCCTCCCTCGGGCTATCCTATGCGGGAGAGGGAGGCGTTGTTCATCTTTGATTCTAACCAGGGCTGTTCCGTCTGCCCTGTGTCCAGTCTACTGGTCCGCTCCGCCTGCCCGGCCTGCTCAGCCCTGGCAGAGGATAACCGTGGCGTCCCGGTGCAGCTGCAGCACAGAGGCAGGCACCGCCGGGGTTACCGGACCCCGGAAAGCCCGGTCCACAATCTCCCGCTTGTCCGCTCCGGCAATCAGCAGGACCCGTCGGGCCTTCATAATGGCGCCAATGCCCATGGTGACCGCCTGGGTGGGCACGTCCTCTATCCGGTCAAACAGCCGGGAGTTGGCCTTGATGGTGCTCTCTGCCAGCTGCACGGTGTGTACCCGCACAGGGAACTCCTCCGCTGGCTCGTTAAACCCAATGTGCCCGTTGTGGCCAATGCCCAGCAGCTGCAGGTCCGGCCAGCCCAGGCTCTCCACCAGGGCCTCGTAGCGGTCGCACTCTGCCTGCATGTCCGGGGCAGAGCCGTCCGGCAGATGGGTGTTGGCCAGGTCCACGTTGACCCGGCTGAACAGGTTCTTGTTCATAAAGTACCGGTAGCTCTGGGGATTGTCCGGCGTAAGGCCGCAGTACTCGTCCAGATTCACGGTGCGTACCTGGGAGAAGTCCAGCGTACCCGCCTGGCACTTGGCGTGCAGGCCGTCATAGGTCCCCAGCGGGGAGGAGCCAGTGGCCAGGCCCAGCAGGCAGTCCGGCTTTAGCAGTACCTGGGCAGCGATGATATCCGCAGCCAGGGCGCTCATTTTTTCGTAGCTTTCCACTTCAATGATTCTCATGGCAGATTTCCTTTCAGAGTATAAAAATATATTTTTGATCAGGGGCTGCTTGAAAACCGCAAATACCTTCTTTGTCCCCACACAGGCGGTTTTCTCCTTGCACCCGCCTTGCCTGAGACAGAACTCCGGCATTTCCTCTATTTTTAACAAGCCCTGACCAGAAGGTCCGCTGAACAGGCTTTCCGGTTCCCGCACAGATGGTTGTTTAATGGGGCTGGGCTGGTTCTTTCCGCTGCCTTTCCGGCAGCTGGGCCAGCACCACCCCCGCAAAGACCAGCCCGCAGCCCAGCACCTCCCGGAGAGACAGGGGCTGGTGCAGCACCAGCCAGCCAGACAGGGCCGCAAACACCGATTCCAGGCTCATCAGCAGGGAGGCCGCGGCTGGGTCCAGGCCCTTTTGCCCCACGATCTGCAGGGTATAGGCCACCCCGCTGGACATAATCCCTGTGTACAGCAGGGGCCCCCAGCTGGCCAGCAGGTCCCCCCACTGGAAGGAACCGCTCTCTAAAACCAGGGCCAGCAGGGTGGAGACCAGCCCTGCCACAAAGAACTGGATGCAGGACAGCTTGATGCAGTCCACCCGGGGAGAGAACCGGTCAATCACCAGAATATGAAAGGAGAAAAACACCGCGCTGACCAGCACCATGCCGTCCCCCAGCTCTATGCCCAGCTCTGCCAGGCCGCCGCTTACGCTGAGAAAATAAGCCCCCACCAGGGCCAACGCCACGGCCAGCCACAGCTTTTTGCCCCCCCGGCGGCCCAGAAAGATGCCCAGCACAGGCACGATCACAATGTACAGGGAGGTTAAAAATCCGGCCTTTCCCGCCGTGGTGTACTGCAGGCCCGCCTGCTGCAAAAGGCTGGCCGCTGAAAGGAACAGCCCGCACAGCAGCCCGCCCCGCAAAAGGGCCGGGTTTGTCCAGGCGTTGGCGGCCAGCACCTCCTGGCTGGCGCCCCGGCGCAGGCGGCCGCCTGCAAAAATGACGGGCAGCAGGGCAATGCTGCCCACAAAGGACCGGGCCGCGTTAAAGACGCAGGGCCCCAGATAGTCCATGCCCATGCTCTGGGCCACAAAGGCTGTTCCCCAAATCAGGGCGGCAAAGGCCAGCAGCCCGCCCCGCAGGGCTTTAGGCAGTCTCATGGGATGGTTCCTCCTTGTCGCGGGTCAGGTTCTTCATCCAGTTAAAGCGGTTGATTTTCACCACGGCCACAAAGCACTTCAAAATCTGGTCGCACTTTAAGGCCGCAAACACCACCCAGGGGGCCGCGCCCAGCCACTGGCACACCAACGCCGAGGGAATGACCACCAGGAACACAAAGATGGTGTCGTTTTTAAACACAAAGCTGATGTCCCCCCCGGACTTCACCAGCCCGAACAGGCAGGCCGCCTGGTAGCAGGAGCCAATGATCGTCACGGAGATTACATTGATAAACTGCCGGGAATAGGCCATGGCCTCCGGCGTGGCGTTATAAAGTCCCACAAAGCCGTCCCGGAACAGCAGCACCAGCCCGCCGGAAATAAAGCCCACGCTTAAAAAGATCAGCTGCACAGTTTTGGCGTACTCCTTCATCTTTTCGTACTGGCCAGCCCCCACGGTTTTACCCGTGATGATGCCCACAGAGGAGGAGAGGCCGTTCATCCACACGTAAATCAGGTTGTGAAGCATCCCGGTAATGCTCACCGCCGCCATAACCCCCGCGGTGTAGCTGCCCATAATCTTGGTGTTGGCCAGGTTGTTAATGGCCCACACCACCTGCCCGCCTATCACTGGCAGGCCATAGCGCAGAAAGTCCCGCAGCAGCTGCCTGTCTGTGTGCAGCAGGTCCCGAAGCCCAAACCGCAGCTTCTGGTCCACGGCAAACACATAGACCACGCTGACCGCTGCCTCCAGCACCCGGGAGATCACCGTGGCAATGGCCGCGCCCCGAACCCCCATGGCCGGCAGGCCCAGCTTGCCAAAAATCAGAATATAGTTCAAAGAGACATTGACCACCAGGGCCATAATGGAGATGTACAGGCCGATTTTGGCGGTCTCCACACTGCGCATAGAGGCAATCATCACCTGGGAAATGCTGAAAAACAGGTATGTAACGCCCACAATCTGCAGATAGGCCGCCCCCTCCCCAATCACCCCGGCCTCTTTGGTGAAAAGCCCGATGATGGCAGTGGGGAACAGCACGGACGCCAGGGAGATGGCAAAGCCCACCCCAAAGGCAAACTTCACCCCCACAGACACCACCTTGCGGATGCTCTGGGTATCCTTTTTGCCCCAATACTGAGCGGAAAGGATGAGGATGGCCCCTTCAATGCCCGCAATAAACATCTGCACCACGGCCTGCATCTGGTTGCCCACATATACGCCGGAGATGGCGTCATCGCCCAGCCGGCCAATCATCAGGTTGTCCGCAAAGCCCACCGCAAAGGTGATCAGGTTTTGCAGAGAGATGGGGATAGCTAAAGCTATCAGCGTTCTATAAAAGGACCGGTCCCGTGTCAGCAGGCGCATGGCGTATATCTCCTATCATCCTAGGGCTTGTTTGAAGGTTTGTTTAAAAAATCGCAAACACCGCCGTTTTGTCTCAAAAATCCGGCGCTTTCTCTATTTTCCAACAAGCCCTATCATTTCTCAAAAAATTTCTTTCTGTATCTATACTTAACCATTATTCCCCCGTGCTCTCCGGCACTGGGCTGGCGCTGGGCTCTGGACTTACGCCAGGGGCCGGACTGCCCCCGGTAACCGGTGCGGGGCTTGTGCCAGGCTTGGGCTTGGCCAGGGTGGAGTGCAGCATCTTCTGGGTGTCAGAGTCCGCAATGCCTGTCTCGGGCAGGCCGTTTTCCTTCTGGAAGGCCTTTACGCAGTCCGCAGTGTACTCGCCGTACAGCCCGTCATATTCTGTGTCCAGGTATCCCAGCCGGTCCAGCAGGGTCTGCATCTCCAGCACATCGTCCCCCTGGTCGCCCCGCTGCAGGGTCTCATAGGTCACATCGTCCTGGGCCAAAGCCGAGCTGGTCAGGGCAGAGCTTACCTCTGATTCAATGTTCTCCGTGGGGTCCGTCACCTGCATAGAGCTGTCCTCCAGCAGTTCCGGGAAAGCCGCCGCGCTGATCTCCAGGGCCGCGTCTACCACGGTGCGGCCCTGCCACTCCATCATGGAGGGGTCCAGCTCCACCACCCGGCCCTGCTTAACAGCCCGTAGGTCCCGGAACCGGGCGTCCTGCTTCAGCTCGTCCTTCAGCCCCGGCATACAGAAGATAATATGGGGATTGGACAGGCGCAGCTGCTCAAAGTCATACTGGCCTCCCACCAGGTCGCTGAACACATTCTCCACCCCGGAGTACGTCATAATGGTGGAGGCCAGCATGTCCCCCGTAACCCCAGAGCCGTCCAGGTCATAGAGATAGCAGCCTGCGGTAATGGTGTCCTTGGGAACAATGCGGTTGACGTCATCCAAGGTTTTAAAAATATCCTGGGCTGCCGCAATGCCCGCGTCATAGCCCGGCCCGTCTCCCGTAAGGGCAGAGGAGGCCTGGGCGTACAGCCGTTCAAAGTCCTGCCGGTCTGTTGCCGGGGCCAGGTTCAGCACCGCCAGTCCCGCGTCCCGCAGGGCCTGCTCCGCGCCGGAACTGGAGGGGTCCAGCAGCACCAGGTCCGGGCCCAGGGCCGTGATGGCCTCTACGTCCGCAGGGTCCAGCTTCTGCAGGTCCCGCAGGCTCTCCTGGGTGCAGGTCTGGCTGCCTGCGGCCAGCTGGGCCTCGCAATTCAGGGCCACCACCACGTCGGCCAAGCTGGGGGAGAGCACTACCACCTTTTGGGGCCGGGCGTTGATGGTCACATCGTTGACCGTCACGGGAAACTCCCCGGCCGCCACAGCGGAGACCAGCCCCCCTACATCCGAGCACCCGGTCAGTGCCAGGCACAGGCAGAGCAGCAGCCCCAGGCAAAGGGCCAAAACGCCATGCGGTCTGATAGATTGTGTATGTTTCATATGCAAATTCTCTCACTTTCTAAAGCAAAATCAGGGTAAAATCCAGCGGCAAAACAGCCGCTGTTCCCAAGGACATGCAAATTCCCATTCATTATAGCAAAACCCGGCTTTTTATGCAAGCCTTCTGGCGGAAATTCCCCTTTCTGACCGGGTTTATGGCCCGGTTTACAGGGCGCCCGGGGAAATCCCCCTTCCCCGGGCGCCCTCCACCGCTTTTAACAGGATCCCCCCTCAATGCAGGAAATCCGCTCCTTCCAGCCCCAGCAGGAGTGTCTACATTGCGTATTGGGGGAGGTATTCTGGCCCTCGGAGGTATAGAAGTTTTGCCCCTGCAAACCCCGCGCTTTTCAAAGGGCAGGCAAAATTTCCCTTTTCCCCAGGGGGAAGCTTGCAGTAAAACAACCCGTGGGGACACTCCCCAGCCCCAGCTGCCCCTTGATTCCCTGAAAAAAATATGCTAGAATAAAGCGGTACCGTTATTGCGCCGGAATTTGTCCTGCGCAAGCAATCCCACAAGTCCAAAAATATGAATCGGGGAAGGATGAATCATGAAAAAAATTCTGCTTGCACTGTGTACCCTCGTTCTGCTCCTGTGCCTGGCCGCCTGCAAAGGCGGTGGGGACAACCCGGAAGCCAGCCCCTCGCCGGCAGCCTCGCCCAGCGCGGTTCCCACGGCTTCCCCCAAGCCCAAAGCCTCTCCCACCCCCAAAGGTAAGGCCAGTCCCCGCCCCAAGGCCAGTCCTTCCGCAAAGCCCGCGGAGGAGCCGGAGGAGGAAGAGGAGCCGGAGTCCAGCGACGAGCCGGAGCCCACTCCCGAGCCAGAGCCGGTTGAAAGCAGCGAACAGCCCACAGAGGACCCTGGCGCCGGGTGGATACAGCCCTCTGGCAACGACCCGGAATCAGAGCCCACGGACGACCCGGATTCCTCCCTGTCCTCCGCTGACCCCAACGACTTTGTAAACAGCGATGTGAACGCCCTGTACGGGGTCTTCGGCGTGCCCAACAGCGCGGAGTATGGCCCCAGCTGCATAGGCCCCGGGGAGGACGGCAAGCTCTATTACAACGGCTTCACGGTGTACACCTACCGGGAAGAGGGGGTTGAGACCGTAAAAGGCATAGGCAGCTAAGCATGGTTTTCAGTTCTCCTGCCTTTCTCTTTGCTTTCCTTCCGGCTGTGTTTCTCCTCTATGGGCTGGTTCCCGGCCAACGGCCCAAAAACGCCCTGCTGGCCCTGTTTAGCTTTCTCTTCTACGCCCTGGGCGAGCCTGTATACGTGCTGCTTCTGGCAGCCTCCGTGGGGATAAACTATCTGGCTGGCCTGCTGCTGGGCTGCCGGAACCCCCTGCCGTCCAAGGCCGTGCTGGCCGCTGCCGTGGTTGTGAACCTGGGCCTGCTGGGCCTGTTCAAATACGCCGCCTTTGGGGTGGAGACCCTGAACCGGGTGGCGGGTCTCTCCCTGCCCCTGCCAGCTATTGTCCTGCCAGTGGGCATCTCCTTCTTTACCTTTCAAGGGCTGTCCTATGTGGTTGACTGCTACCGGGACCCGGCCCTGGCCAGCCGCAGCTTTCTCAAGCTGGCCCTGTACGTGGCCTTTTTTCCCCAGCTTATTGCCGGGCCCATTGTCAAATACCACGATGTGAGCCAGCAGATCGACCAGCGGAGGACCAGCCCAGAGCTGGCTGCCCGGGGTATCCGCCGGTTTATTGCGGGCCTGTCCAAAAAGCTGCTGGCGGCAAACACGTTGGGCCATATGGCGGACCTGGTGTTCGCTGCCGCCGGCTCCCCCAGCCTGGACCTTCGCTCCGCCTGGCTGGGGGCCCTGTGTTATATGCTGCAGATCTACTTGGACTTCTCCGGATATTCCGACATGGCCATCGGACTGGGGCACATGTTCGGCTTCCGGTTTCAGGAGAACTTCCGGCACCCCTATGCCAGCGCCTCCATGAAAGAGTTCTGGCGGCGGTGGCACATCTCCCTCTCCACCTGGTTCCGGGACTACCTGTACATCCCCCTAGGGGGCAGCCGCAGGGGACGGCTGCGCACCAGGCTCAACAAAAGCCTGGTGTTTCTCTGCACAGGCCTTTCGCATGGGGCCTCCTGGAACTTTGTGCTGTGGGGCGTCTGGCACG
>CAJUPK010000004.1 GCA_910588415.1 uncultured Oscillospiraceae bacterium
TGTTGCACTTTCCCTGGGGTCGCCCCCGGCGGCGGTTAGCCGTTATCCTTGCCCTATGAAGCTCGGACTTTCCTCAGACGCGGGCTTTCGCCCTGCGCCCGCAACTGCCCGGCTTGCTCACAAATCCTATTGTAAAAGATGGGTGGTCCCGTTGTCAATAGTTTTTTTCTGAGAGCATCCGGTTTTTTTCATTCCACAGCTGCTGGGACAGGTCCACATAATAGTTGTGGGGATTTTCAAACCGGGTGACCTCTTCCCAAAGGGAATCCACTTGGGCCCCGCAGTAGGCCCGGATGGCATTCAGCGCCCGAGGCGTATAGACGCACTGGCCGTCCTTAAAAATTGGGGTCAGCAAAGAGACTGCATGGTAGTTTTCAACGGTCTTGCGCTTCCAGGTATGGTCTGGATCAAAGAGCACATAGGGCTTTTCCTCGTCAATCACCTCGTCATGCATGGCAACCACATCCGCTATAGCCTTATCGGTCTCCTTGTCAAACAAGCGCCACACACTCTTGAAGCCGGGTGTAGTAATTTTGGCAACATTCTCACTGATCTTAATTTTAGGCGTCACGGTGCCGTCTGGCTTTTCCACTGCCACCAGCTTGTACACGCCGCCGAACACTGGCTCTGAAGAGGAGGTGATCAGCCGCTCGCCCACGCCAAAGGAGTCCACCTTGGCGCCCTGCATCAGCATATCCCGAATGATGTATTCGTCCAGGGAGTTAGAGGCACAGATGGGGCAGTCCTCAAACCCCGCGTCGTCCAGCAGTTTGCGGGCCTTGCGGGAAAGGTAGGTAATATCGCCGCTGTCTATGCGGATGCCTGCCGGACGGAACCCTTTGGGAATCAGCACCTCGTTGAACACCTTGATGGCATTGGGCACACCGGACTTCAAAACATTATATGTGTCCACCAGTAGCACGCAGTTGCTGGGATAGGCCTCCGCATATGCCTTAAAGGCCTGGTACTCGTTATCAAAAAGCTGGACCCAGCTGTGGGCCATGGTACCCAGGGCTGGTACGCCGAACAGCTGGTCGCTGACCGTACAGGCCGTGCCCGTACAACCGCCGATATAGGCCGCTCTGGCCCCGTAAACTGCCCCGTCAAAGCCCTGGGCCCGGCGGGAACCAAACTCCATGACCGCCCGGCCTTGGGCCGCCCGGACAATGCGGTTTGCCTTGGTGGCAATCAGGCTTTGATGGTTGATGCACAATAACACCATGGTCTCTACAAACTGCGCCTGAATGGCAGGCCCCCGCACAGTCACCACGGGTTCCCCGGGAAAAATCGGGGTTCCCTCTGGGATAGCCCACACATCGCAGGTAAATTTGAAATGCCGCAGGTAGTCCAGAAACTCTGGGCTGAAGATATGCCGCCCTTCCAGATAAGCCACATCCTCCTCTGAAAAGCGCAGGCCTTTTAGGTACTCTACCAACTGCTCAACCCCGGCCATGATGGCAAAGCCCCCTTTATCGGGCACCTTGCGGAAAAACATATCAAAATAGCATACAGTGTCTTGGAAGCCTCCTAAAAAGTAGCCGTTGGCCATAGTCAGCTCATAGAAATCCGTTAGCATGGTCAATTCTCTCTCTGAAAAATCTCTGCTCACAATGGATCGTCCTTTCCTCCTATTTCCTTACGGCAGGCGCTGCCGGTTTTGCTGCCAGCCGCTGCGTGCCCTTGAAACATTATAGCACCAAAATTAAAAATGTACAGCTTTATTTTGCCGTTTTAGAATAATAACAAATTATTTTACCGAAAGCTCTTGATTTTTAACAAATATCCTATTATAATACTTAGTTAAGGGGAATATATTTCTGATAAAAATATTATTATTGGGGGACTGGAGTTATGAGGCTACGTGGGCAGCCCTTAGGGACCAAAAACCTGATTGGGGCCAGGGTGGAAACCGCACGGAAAAATCAGAACATGAAACAAAAAGATCTCCTTGCCCAGCTGCAGGTTCGCGGTGTAGACCTGAATGCCTCTGGACTTTCTAAGCTGGAAGGACAGATTCGTTATGTGACGGACATGGAACTATTGGCCCTTTCTGATATACTGAATGTGTCTGTGATGTGGCTTCTCACGGGTCATGAGCGAGAGCTGAAGAGCTGAGCAAACGGTTCCTTATCCGGCAGGACACTTGGATTTCTTCTTTCGAGAAGTCGTAGCTGTACAATATCCTCCGGTGTTTCTGCGCATATTTTTTCTTAAAACCTCCCATACTGAAAGAAGTACCAAGTACATCCCTGCCTTACAGGCATTGGGGTGATTTTGTGCTTCTTTCTTCTATTTTGGGGTTCCTGCCCTGGGAGGCTGCCATGATCAATCTGCGTGAATGGAAGCGGCTTGCGCCCTTGGGGGTGTTTCTGGCCGCTTATACCCTGGTTTTTTTGTTGTGGAGATATACCTTTCTCTATACGCTGCCCTTTCTTTTAGGGCTGTTGACAGCAATGGCCCTGCAGCCTGTCATTGATTTTGCACAGGCTCAGTTTCGATGGAAGCGTGGGACTGCCGCCTGTCTGGCCACTGTGCTGGCTTTGACGCTGGTAGGAGCCGCGCTGCTCTTCCTAATCAGTTATGGCGTGGGGGAACTGACCAGCTTTTTGCTTAAAGCCACCCGGGGAAATATCCCGGAATTTTCCCCTCCGGTCCGGATGTTTTTCCAGCGGGTCAACGAGCTGGTCCAGGGGCTGGATATAGACTTTTTACAGCGCAATCAGCAGCAGCTGGTGGAGCTGCTTAAAGGCAGCGCTGACCTGCTTATTACCGCTCTCGGCGGAGTGCTGGGTATGCTTACCTCTTTGCCCACCCTGCTGACCATGCTGCTGGTCACTGCCTGCTCCACATTTTTTATCGCCAGGGACTACCAGCGGCTGAAGGGCTGGGTAAAAGTGCTTTTGGGCAGCAGTATTCTGAAACAGATACGGAAGGTCACTAAAACCTCCGCTGGCACTGGCCATCGGTATCTTCTCTCCTATGCTCTGATCTATTTTATCAGCTTTTGCGAAGCCTTTGTCACCCTATATATACTGGGCCTGCCCTATCCGCTGACCACCGCTCTGCTTACCTGCCTGGCTGACGTGCTGCCTGTGCTGGGGCCAGGCATTGTATTTGGTCCTGTGGCTGTGTATCAGCTGCTGACAGGCGCCTATGGAAAAGGTCTGGGCCTGCTGATTGGCTGGGTGGTCATGGGCTGTGTCCGCCAGGTTATAGAGCCCAAACTGGTGGCCTCCAGCACCAAAATGCATCCTCTGGCCATGCTGGCGGCCGTCTACTTTTCTCTGGCGGCGGGAAGCATTTGGGTGCTGCTCTATGCAGCCGGTTTTTTTACCCTGTATTCCTTTCTGCGGCAGGCGCAGATTTTACCCGCTTTGAATGGCCAAGAAACACCCCCAGTTCAGCAGGCAGAGTCTCAGGAGCCGTTCACCTCATGATACACCTTTTCTACTGCTTGCTCGAGAGTGAGTTCCTGTGTAAACACCGTCTCGTGCAGTGCTGGTACAAAGTCCTTTTCTTTCCACCAGCGGCGCATCTCCGCCTCGCCAAAGTCTGCGTGATTGGGCTTTGTCCCGTGGCGCAGAAGCGTCTCTTCAAAGGGAATGTCATAGTAATAGGCAAAAACTTGATGGCCATATAGCTGGCAGGCCTTTTGAAAAACCGGGTCATATACCTGGGCGTTCAGGATACCCTCTAAAATAGTGATCTCAGAGTGTTCCCAGCCATACTCCAGCATGGCAGCCAGCAGGTCCACAGCCGGGTTGCCGGGACCATCCTTGACCATTAAAATTTCCCGGCGTACCATATCCTGAGAAATACGCATGGTATGGGGGCCAAACTTTCGCTGCAGCGCCTGGGCGGCTGTGGTTTTACCGCTGCCAGAATTTCCACGCAGCACAACCAGTTTTTTCATCCTCCCTTTTCCCTTCCTTCCTATAAAAGTTAGACCTGTCCCTTGGGAGACAGGTCTCTTTCTATGCCGTGTTTTCTCTATTCTGCCTGCCCCATTGTCAGGACCATCACTGCCTTTTGGGCGTGGAGACGGTTCTCTGCCTCTTCAAAAATGTACTGCGCGTGGGCTTCAAAGATCTCCTCTGTGATCTCCTCCCCCCGGTGGGCAGGCAGGCAGTGCTGAACCATGGCGTCTGGCTTAGCCTGGGCCATCAGTTTTTCATCCACACAGTAGCCCGCGAAAGCGGCCTCCCGCTTTTGGCGCTCTTCCTCCTGACCCATGGAGGTCCACACATCGGTAATCACCACATCCGCGCCCTTGGCAGCCTGCATGGGATCATCTGTCAGCTCAAAGCAGTCGTACTGTCCGGCAAAGTCCAGAATCTCCTGGGGCGGACGGTAGCCCTCGGGGCAGGCCACGGACACTGTCATGCCGACCTTCAGGCCGCCCACAACCAGGGAATTCATCATGTTGTTGCCGTCTCCAATAAAGCAGAGCTTCAACCCATCCAGGGAGCCTTTGAACTCCCGGACAGTCATCAGGTCCGCCAGCACCTGGCAGGGATGGCAGAAATCCGTCAGACCATTGATGACCGGCACACTGCCGAACTTTGCCAGGTCCTCCACTTCCTTCTGCTCAAAGGTGCGGATCATAATGCCGTCTACATACCGGGAGAGTACCCGGGCGGTATCCTGTACGGGCTCGCCCCGGCCAATCTGGGAACCCTCGGCCCCCAGCACCACCGCATAGCCCCCCAGCTGGTTGATGCCCACCTCAAAGGAGACCCGGGTGCGGGTGGAGGATTTCTCGAAGATCATGCCCAGGCACTTGCCTTTGAGATGGTGGTGCTCAATGCCATGCTTGGTCTCATATTTCAGCTGATCAGCCAGATTCAGCACCTCGATGATTTCCTCTCCGGTCATATCCAGCAGCTTTAGCAAATGTTTCATTTTTCATTGACCTCCCGCAATACATGTGTGAATATATCCAGCCCTGCGTCTATCTCTTCCCGTGTGATTGTCAGCGGGGGCAGGAAACGGACCAAATCCTTGGCAGTCAGCACCAGAAGCCCCTGCTCCGCGCACTGTACCAATATGTCATGGGCGTCTCCGGCCTTTAATTTGACACCCAGCATCAGCCCTTGGCCCCGAACCAGCTCTACCTGGGGAAGAGCCTCCAGCCGCTGCCGGAAATACTGGCCCTTCTCCGCCACCTCCTGCAAAAAGGCCGGGTCACTGACCCGCCGGACCACTTCTCTGGCCCCGGCGCAGGCCACCGGGTTCCCTCCAAAGGTGGACCCCTGCTGGCCGGGCTTCAGGATGTTCCGCAGCTTCTCTCCCACCAGGCAGGCTCCGATGGGCAGGCCGCCCGCCAGGGCCTTGGCGCTGGTGACCACGTCCGGCTGAATACCCATGCCCTGATAACTGTAGAAGTGCCCGGTGCGTCCCACGCCGGTCTGCACCTCGTCCAGCATCAGCAGCACATCCTTCTCATCGCAGAGCCGGCGCAGGTCCCCCACAAAGGAGGGGTCCATGGGCACTACGCCGCCCTCGCCCTGGACTGTTTCTATGAGTACAGCGCACACAGCGTCCTCCAGCAGACTTCTGATCCCGTCCAGATCCCCGGCGTCCGCATACAGGAAGCCATCGGTCAGGGGCAGAAAATCCTTGTGAAAAACCTCCTGCCCTGTAGCGGCCAGGGTGGTCAGGGTACGGCCGTGGAAGGAGTTTTGGAGGGTGACGATCTTCCACTTCCCCTGGCTTTCCCCATATTTGCGGGCGATTTTTACAGCGCACTCATTGGCCTCTGCCCCGGAGTTGCAGAAAAATGCCTGGGCCATTCCCGCTGCCTGGCAGAGTTCCTGGGCCAGGGCGGTGTTCTGGGGGGAATAGTAGTAGTTGCACAGGTGCTGGATCTCCCCCGCCTGCTTTGCTACGGCGGCAGCCCACTGGGGGTCGCTGTAGCCCAGGCAGTTCACACCGATGCCAGAGGTAAAGTCAATGTACTCTTTCCCGTCCGCGTCCCAGGCCCGGGCGTTTTTTCCCTTGACCAGGGCGGCATCTACCCGGCCATATGTGTGGAGAATATACTTTTGGTCCTGCTCTTTGATGTTTTGAAAATTCATCGGTCCGCTTCCTTTCTGGCAACACTCCAAAAATCCCTTTTATAGCTTCCGCAAATTGTCAATCCGCTCGGGATTTTCAGAGGACGCCCATTCTCTCAGCTTTGCGCAGGGGAATTCCGCGCATTTGCCGCAATGTTCCTGCTCCTTTTCCGCGTTGCAGGCGTAAAGCTCGCAAGAACCCCAGAACACCTGGCCCTGAATCGCCCTGCACCCAGCGCAGCTTTGCTCTTCTCTAAATTTGCAGGCGTCGCAGTCGATCCCACAAACACTATAATTCGCCATTCTGTCTATGCTCCTATCCCCTAATAAAACATGGTGCCTATGCCTTCATCGGTGAACAGCTCCACCAGAATGGAGTGGGCAATGCGTCCGTCAATGATATGGGCCCGGCCCACGCCCCGGCGGACCGCGTCCACACAGCAGTCAATCTTGGGGATCATTCCCCCGCTGATCACGCCGTCTTTTTTCAGGCGGCGCACATCGCTGACATTCACCACAGGAATGATGGTACTCTCGTCCTCCCTGTCCCGCAGAAGTCCCCTCACATCCGTCATAAGGATAAGCTTCATGGCGCCCAGCTCTGCGGCAATGCGGGCGGCAGCCACATCCGCGTTGATATTGTAGACCTCTCCATGGTACCCTGCCGCCACGGTGGAGACAATGGGAATATAGCCGTCTTTTGCGGCGTTGCGCAGAATATCCGCGTTGACCTCCCGGATCTCCCCCACAAAGCCCAGGTCCGCTTCCAGCTTGTCCGCTTTCAAGAGGGAGCCATCCAGGCCGCACAGGCCAATGGCCTTGCCGCCAGCGTTCTCCAAAAGCTGAACCAGGTCCTTGTTCACCTTGCCAGCCAGCACCTGCTGCACAATGTCAATGGTCTCCCGGTCTGTGTAGCGCAGGCCGCCCACAAATTTACTCTCCTTGCCAATCTTTTTCAGCATGGCGTTGATCTCCGGGCCACCGCCGTGAACCAGCACCACGTTGATGCCCACCAGCTGCATAAGCACGATGTCGCTCATAACCGCGGACTTCAGTTCATCGTCCAGCATAGCGTTGCCGCCGTATTTGACTACCACGGTAGCTCCCGCGTATTTTTTAATATATGGCAGGGCCTGCACCAAAATATTAGCCCGCTCATTGTTTGATACCTGCATCCTATTTACAATCCACCTTTTCTCTTGAAATCATTGCCAAGCCAGCAGCATCATTGCGAAAATCAGCACATAAAAGGCTGTGATGAGAAAATTGGCGGCAATGCCGCCCAGCAGCAGCCTGCGCCACATCTTTACCGACCTGCTGCGGGTGGCAAAGTGACATGCAATGCCCAACAACAGAAGAATCGCGGTAGCCACCGCCACAGCTGGCTCTATAAAGACCAGTCCAATGGCCGCAACGCACAGCACCACAAAGACCGCAAAATTCCCATACAGCAGAAAGGACAGCACAGCCGGAGCAATGTCCCAAGGAGTTTGTATCCCTAATGGTTTTTTCTCTTTCATGAGCGGTAGTCCGCGTTAATCTTTACATAATCATAGGTCAGGTCGCAGCCATAGGCCTCCGCTGAAACATCGCCCATATGCAGGTCAATCACCGTCTCCATCTCTGGCTGGGAGATCACTTCCAGGGCGTGTTCCTCGGAAAAATTCATCACCGCGCCCGCCTGGCAGACCAGCTCGCTGCCCTTTGCGGAGCGGAACGTCACATCGATCTTTTCCACATCCACGGCTGCCCCCGCATATCCAATGGCGCAGAGGATGCGGCCTGGATTGGCGTCGTTGCCGAACATGGCCGACTTAAACAGGCTGGAGCTGCTGACACTGCGGGCAACTCTGCGGGCCGTCTCCATATCCCGTGCGCCGTTTACCCGGACGGTGAGCAGTTTGGTGGCACCTTCCCCGTCCCTTGCCAGCATTTTTGAGAGCTCGCGGCCCACTGCCTCCAGGCCAGCGGCAAAGGTCTCAAAGTCCTCTCCCTCCTCCGTGATCTCCTGGTTGCCTGCGGCCCCGTTGGCCAGGGCCAGGAAGGTGTCGTTGGTAGAGGTATCGCCATCTACGCTGATCATGTTATAGGTATTGTCCGCCGCCAGTTTCACAGCCTTTTGCAACATGTTGGGAGAAATGGCACAGTCGCTGGTGACAAAGCTGAGCATAGTGGCCATGTTGGGATGGATCATGCCGCTGCCCTTGGCAATGCCGCCGATCTTTACCTCTTTGCCGCCAATCATGACCTTGACTGCCGCCTCCTTGGGGAAGGTATCCGTGGTCATAATAGCTGTGGCCGCCATACGGGAGCCCTCGGTGCTGAGAGCCTCCTTTAGAGCAGGGGCTGCTGCCCGGATAGGCTCTGTGGGCAAAGAGGGGCCAATCACGCCTGTAGAGGCCACCGCAACGTCAGCTGGAGAAAGGTCCAATGCATCCGCCGCAATCCGGCACATCTCCCGGGCCTTTTCTATGCCGTCAGGAGCGCAGGTGTTGGCAATGCCTGAGTTGCAGATAACGGCACGCGCTCTGCCGTCCGCAATATTCTCTTTTGTCACCGTGATGGGCGCACCTTTTACCAGGTTTTGGGTATATACCGCCCCGGCAGAACAGTCCCTGTCGCTGACAATCAGGGCCAGGTCTGGTTTTGTCTTGTTTTTGCGGATGCCGCAGTGCAGGCCGCTGGCTGAAAAGCCCTGGGCCGCTGTTACGCCGCCTTCGATAAATTCCATGGTTCTGTCTCCTTTTATGGGGGTTTAAAAAGCCGGCGGAACCAGCCGCAAGCCTTCCGTCTCTTCGAATCCAAATATTAGGTTCATATTCTGCACTGCCTGGCCTGCCGCGCCTTTCACCATGTTGTCAATGGCGGAAATGGCCACAAAGGTCCCTGTGCGGGGATCGGTAAACAGGGATATATCACAGAAATTGGTGCAGCGCACATTCTTGATATTGGCCGTCTGGCCCTTGGGCAGCAGGCGGATAAAATATTCATCCCGGTACCGTTCCTCATAGGCCTGCCGCAGGGCTTCCTCCGTTGTGCCGGGCTTCAGCCTGGCATAGCAGGTGGCCAGAATTCCCCGGCTTACAGGCAGCAGATGGGGCACAAAGGTCACAAATACCCGCTTCCCTGTGATGCGGGACAGAGTCTGTTCGATCTCCGGCGTATGCCGGTGAGTGGCCACTTTATAAGCCGTAAATCCCTCGTTCAGCTCGGGAAAATGATTTTGCTGGGTCGGCTTGCGGCCAGCTCCCGTTACACCGGACTTACAGTCAGCAATAATGCCCTCTGGCTCAATCCATCCTGCCTCTAGGGCCGGAACCAGCGCCAGGGGAACCGCGGTGGTATAGCAGCCGGGATTGGCAATCAGCTTTTTCCCTTGAATGGCCTCCCGGAATAGTTCAGGCAGACCATACACCGCCTGCTGGTGCAGGGCCTTATCTGTAAAGGCGCCTCCATACCACTCCCGGTATTCCTCCTCGCTGTCCAGCCGGAAATCCGCGCCCATATCGATGAAGCTCTTGCCCGCCGCAACGCACTCTGCCGCCATCTGCTGGGACAGGCCGTGGGGCAGCGCCGCAAACACTACATCGCTTTTTTCCAAAACCTTTTCCTGGTTCTCACAGACCATATCACAGAGCTGCCGGTAGGCTGGGTATACCTCTGACAGGGCCATGCCCTCAAAGCTTACCGAGCTGATGGCCGCCAGCTCTGCCTGGGGATGGCCTAGAATCAGCCGGCAGATCTCCGCCCCTGCATATCCGGTGGCTCCTATCACGCCAACCTTTATTTTGCTCATTTTTCCTCCCCCTCGTCCTTTAAAAGAGCTGCCACTCGTCTAGCCTGGGCCTTTACATTTTCTGGAGCAGGGCCTCCTATAACCCGGCGGTCGCCAACGGACCTGTCCAGGGAGATGGCCTGGTATATGGTTTCGTCAAAGGCCGGGCATACCTGCTGGTACTTTTCCAGAGGCAGGTTCTCCAGTGTAAAGCCCTGCTCTATACACAGAGCCACCAGCTCGCCTGTCAGCTTATATGCCTCTCGGAAGGGGAATCCCTTTACAGCTACTAGGTAATCGGCACAGTCGGTGGCGTTGATGAATCCTCCCGCAGCAGCGGCCCGCATATTGTCCTCCCGGACCTTCATGGTATCCAGCATGGGGATCAAAGGCGTCAGGCACAGCTTCAACGTGTCCACTGCGTCAAACACGGCTTCTTTGTCCTCCTGCATATCCTTGTTATAGGCCAGAGGCAGGCCCTTCATTATGGTGAGCAGTCCCATCAGATCCCCAAATACCCGGCCAGATTTACCCCGTATCAGCTCCGCCAAATCCGGGTTTTTCTTTTGCGGCATAATGCTGGAACCTGTACAGTAGGCGTCGTCCAGCTCGATAAAGCGGAACTCCCAAGAACACCACAGCACCAGTTCTTCGCAGAGCCGGGAGAGATGCACCATGCAAAGAGAGGCCGCAAAGGCAATTTCAGCGCAGAAGTCCCGGTCAGAAACAGCGTCCAGGCTGTTTTGGGCAACCTGCGTAAAGCCAAGAAGCTTTGCAGTCAGCTCCCGGTCCAGGGGGTAGGTAGTGCCCGCCAGTGCGCCGCAGCCCAAAGGGCAGACATCCATGCGCTTGACCGCGTCCTCAAAGCGAGAAAGGTCCCGCAAAAGCATTTCCCCATAGGCCATGAGATGGTGGCCAAAGGTGACTGGCTGCGCCCGCTGCATGTGGGTATAACCCGGCATGACCGTCTCGCTGTACTGCTCCGCCTTTTTGCAAAGCACTGCCAGCAGCTCTTTCAGCTGTGCTTTTAGGCTGGCGCAGTCCTCCCGAAGGGTCAAGCGTATATCCAAAGCCACTTGGTCATTACGGCTGCGGCCCGTATGCAGGCGCTTTCCTGTGTTCCCCAGCCGGGCGGTCAGCTCTTGCTCTATAAAGGTGTGTATGTCTTCCGCGTCCGGGTCAATGGCCAGCAGGCCGCTGGCCAAGTCCTCCCGGATTTTCCCCAGCTCCACGCACAGCTTCATGCTCTCGCCCTCGGCTATAATCCCTTGCCGTCCCAGCATCGTGGCATGGGCAATGCTGCCCTCAATATCCTGTTGGGCCATTCGGCTGTCAAAGGCAATGCTGGAGTTGAAGTCGTTGGTTTTAGGGTCAGCTTCTTTTTTGAAACGGCCTTTCCATAGTTTCACGGGTTATTCCTCCCCTGCCAGAAAATCAAGTGCCGGACTGTCAGAATTCCCTGTAAATTTCAAAAACGCTTCCCGATATTCTTTCATGTGGTTTGTCAAGGAAGGGGCAAACTCACCCTCTCTTGCCATTGCAGCAAACTCATGGAAGCCTACCCATTTCGCGTCGCAGGTCTCCCCTTTCTGGAACCGTACCTGGCTTAGATCCACGTCCATATGTACGCCAAAATCCCGGCCCAGATAGGGCCAGGAGCAGGAACAGCCCAACAGGCTGATCTGGCTTTCTGAGACGGTCAGTCCTGTCTCCTCCTGCAGCTCCCGAATCACCGCGTGGATAGGGGTTTCCCCCGCCTGCACATGGCCGGCGGGGTTCTCCCATTTCCCTGGGGCATACTTCTTCTCCATGCTGCGGCGGGTGAGGAATATTCTGCCGCCTTTGTCCACAATCCACATGCCCACCGCCATCCGGTATTCCTCCGAAGCCAGGGGCGCTTCCTTATCCCGCACGGCACCTGTAAGGCATCCATCCTTGTCATAAATGTCGATCAACTCCATATTTTTGCCCCTTCCTTACTCTGTCGCACCTTTCCTGCTGCACAAATGCTATTCATAATAGCCCAGCGGCACGGAATCTTCTTGCAAGTCCACTTCCCATCCAGAGCCATGCGAGACTTCCCTTGTCTTTACAAAGCGCTGAATCGCCAGACCATGGCCCATATACATGCTATTTCTATTTGTCGTAGGTCAGCCCCTTCTTAGCCTGTACCTTGATGGGCAGCCCGAACAGGTTGATAAACCCAGCGGAATCCGCCTGGTTATAAACCTCGTCCTCGTCAAAGGTGGCAATGTCCTCGTCATACAGAGAGTAGGCCGCGGTCACGCCAGCGTCTATGATGTTGCCCTTGTAAAGCTTCAGCTTCACGTCGCCGGTAACAGTCTCCTGGGTGGAGTCCACAAAGGCGGAGAGAGCCTGGCGCAAAGGCGTGTACCACTGGCCGTTGTACACCAAGTCGGCAAATTTCAGGGCGATCTGCTGCTTGTAGTGGTAGGTCTCTTTATCCAAGCACAGCTCCTCCAGCTTGTTGTGGGCATGGTAGAGAATGGTGCCGCCGGGGGTCTCGTATACGCCCCGGGACTTCATACCCACCAGGCGGTTCTCAATAATGTCTGCCAAGCCGATGCCGTTCTTCCCGCCCAGCTCATTTAACTTTGTCACCATGTCCACACCGTTCAGCGTCTCGCCGTTGAGCTGGGTGGGCACGCCTTTTTCAAAGTGCAGGGTGATATACGTGGGCTCATCCGGAGCCTGTTCAGGGGAAACACCCATTTCCAGGAAACCAGGCTTATTGTACAAAGGCTCGTTGGCCGGGTCCTCTAGGTCCAGCCCCTCGTGGGAGAGGTGCCAGAGATTCTTATCCTTGGAATAATTGGTCTCCCGGTTGATCTTCAGCGGTATATTGTGGGCCTCGGCATACTCAATTTCCTCCTCGCGGCTCTTGATGTCCCAGATGCGCCAGGGGGCGATAATGGTCATGTCAGGGGCATATGCCTTGATGGCCAGCTCAAACCGGACCTGGTCGTTGCCCTTGCCTGTGCAGCCGTGGCAAATGGCGTCAGCGCCCTCTTTCTTAGCAATCTCCACAATGCCTTTGGCAATGATGGGCCGGGCAAAAGAGGTGCCCAGCAGGTACTTGTTCTCATACACAGCCCCGGCCTTCACGGTGGGATATACATACTCCTGGATAAACTCCTCTTTCAAGTCCAGCACATACAGCTTGCTGGCCCCCGTCTTCTTTGCCTTCTCCTCCAGGCCGTCCAGCTCGGTGCCCTGGCCTACGTCACCGGAGACAGCGATTACCTCGCAGTTATTGTAGTTTTCTTTGAGCCACGGGATGATAATGGAGGTGTCCAAACCTCCCGAATATGCCAGCACAACTTTTTTAATTTCCTTTGCCATAACGCTTTCCCCTTTCATGCTTTTTCCATTTGTTTCTTACTTTTCTGCTTTTCATTATACTCCAAACCCACAGAAAATCAAGGGCAAATTGCATATTTATTCATTTTGATAGAATTTGTATGCAATTCATTCCAACCCGGCGGTAATTTCGGGAAACTTGCCCTGAAGAAAATGCCTATATGTGGGAAAATCCTTGGATTTCTCATACTGCTCCTTGATGCAGCTGTCTATCCAGGCCAACATTGCGTCTGGCATCTCCTCATAACGCCGGATAAGAATACACCCCGCCTCCGCCGCCTCTAAAATCGCTTCATAGGCGTCCGGCACATACTCGCAGCCCAGCACAGGCACAGGCTGGCTGGTGATGACCGCGTCGGGAATATCCTCCTGGGCCTCTCCGCCCGGTACGGTCTCCGCGGCGTAAATATAGCCAGAAACGCCCTTATAGGTGTCCTGTATTGCGTTGGGATAGTATTCGTCCAAGCGCAGCTTTCCCTCATAAAAGCCATAGCTGGCCCATTTATACCAGGGGCCTTCCTGGGTAAAGCCGGTTTCCCGGCAATACTTCTCCACAGCGTTGGAGAGATACACCAGCGTATTCTCTCGCTTTCGAGATAGGTATACCCTGGGCTCGCCGTGGTTTGAGACTCTCGGCTCCAAAACCTCGATACAGTGAATGGGGCTTGCGTGGTAGAACATTTTCATTCCCCCTCTGTCGGATTCAAATCATACTCCCTGACAGGACCGTACAGCCGCTGGTCTATCCGGGCGGTCAGCCGCAAGCCCTCGGCTACATATTCTTCGGAGAGCACCGCGCCCTCGTCCCGCAGTTTTGCCGCCAGCCCGCTTTTGGAGAAGGGCAGCAGCAATTCCACATCAAAGGTCTTTTCAGGCAGATTCTCCTCCACAGCCACCAACAGCTGGTCGATGCCCTGTCCATTCAGAGCGCTGATGGAAACCGCGCCGGAAAGCCGGGGGACCAGCTCTGAGTCCTCTACCGCATCCCACTTGTTCATAACAGGAATGATCGGCCTGTTCCCTGCGCCCAGACTTTGCAGCAGTTCCTCGGTCACCCGCAGGTGCTCGCCGCATTCCGGGCTGGAGGCGTCGCAGACGTTCAGCAGAATGTCCGCAGTGGCCGCCTGCTCCAGCGTGGACTTGAACGCCTCCACCAAATGGTGGGGCAGACGGCGCACCAGCCCCACTGTGTCGATCAGCATGACGTTTTTGCCGCTGGGGAGCTTCATGGACCGGGCTGTTGGGTCCAGGGTGGCAAACAGCTTGTCTTCGGCCAGTACGCCGGCCTGGGTCAGACGGTTCATCAGGGTGCTTTTGCCCGCGTTGGTATAGCCTACCAGGGCCACGGTGACCACGCTGTTTTTCTTCCGGCGTTTCTCGGTCACTGCCCGGGCTGCCTCGCTCTCCTCCAGCTGCTCCTTTAAGCTGCTGATGCGGCGGCGGATATGCCGGCGGTCCGTCTCCAGCTTGGTCTCGCCAGGTCCCCGGGTGCCAATCCCACCGCCCAGCCGGGACAGAGCTGTTCCCCGGCCTGCCAGCCGGGGCAGCATGTACCGCAGCTGAGCAAGCTCTACCTGCAGCTTGCCCTCCCGGCTTCTGGCACGCTGGGCGAAGATATCCAGGATCAGCATGGTGCGGTCAATCACCCGCACCCCAAAGAGTTCCTCCAGATTCCGAATCTGCGTAGGCGTCAGCTCCCGGTCAAAAATGCACAGGTCCAGCTCCTCCCGCTTAATCAAATCCGCTGCCTCGGCCGCCATGCCCGACCCAACGCATGTGGCGGTCTCTGGAGCAGGCCGCTTTTGCACCAGGGTAAAGGCTGGATTTGCCCCAGCGCTTTGGGCCAGCTCGCAAAGCTCCGCCAGAGAGGCCTCCGCATCGTACTCTCCAGTATCCAGAGACACCAAAAGCGCCTGTTCCTGCATCTTTTCGTTTTCAAACATAGAATCCCTCCTTGACAAACGAAATCGGTCCTTCTTTTTAGTATAAATGGTATCCCATTTTGCCCTATGCTTTCTTGTGTTTTTCCAGCGCCTATGCTATAATGTCCGCAGGATATTTCAGCACGGCCAGAACTCCGGAGCAGTTTCAGAGGATGCAAAGGGGTTGGAAGCCATGCTGTCATAAGACAAAGCCCGCGCCCAAGCTCCCGCCCTTTGCACCGCAGCTCTCCGTTTATATCCATGCCAATTATCCCTGAAGGAGACGTGATTTCATTGAATAAACCCTATATCGTGGGGATTGCCGGAGGCACTGCCAGCGGCAAATCCACCTTTACCCAGTGGCTGGAACAGACCCTGTCGGACCTGGACCTGAAAGTCTTTCACATGGACAGCTATTTCAAGCCCGCTGATGTGCGCCCTACCGCAAAGGCTCCTATCTCCGGAAAGGAGTATCTGGACGATAACTGCCCGGACACCATCTTTTACGAACAGCTGCGGGAAGACCTGGCCCAAGCCGTTGCCCAGGGGCATGAACTCATTTTGGTAGAGGGCCTGCTGGCCCTGTGGTATGATTGGCTGTATGAGCAGCTGGACTTGAAGCTGTTTATTGACTGCCAGGCCGATGAACGCATTGTCCGCCGGTTAAAGCGGAACATGGCCCAGCGGGGCCTGTCCTTTGATGAAATTGCCGGCGTATATCTGGACATGGTCCGCTACCGCCACCAGCAGTATGTGGAGCCAACCAAGTGGCGGGCTGATTTTATTCTCAACGGCTCGGCCTCTTCCGCCCTTGCCAATCAGATGCTGGCGGATCATATCCGCGCCCAAGCGCAGGCTGTACAGAGAAATCTATCATAATATAGAAACGCTGAAAGGTCAAGTACCAAACCAAAAAAACCGCCGCAAAAACTCTGAAAGGAGCTTAACGGCGGTTTTTCGCTGTGTTTTACAGCAGGGCACGTAGAGAAATCCCTGTATCTAAGATACTTCACAAAAGGGGGACTGTGGTTTGTTCGGAAATAGAAAAGCGACGAATCTATGAATCCAAAGAAAGGGATTTCCAGCACAGCTCTCTGGCTATTTCCCGTTCAATTCAGCGTACTGCAGAAGATTTCTGCACAAGAACATCACCAGCAGTGCAATGGGCACATTGGCGGCTATCAGCCCCAGCAGCATCCCCGCAGCGCCAGACAGCAGTTCCAGATTCATGAGCAGGAGGCCCAGCCCAATGCCAGGTACCGCCAGGATCATCAGGGAGATTATGTAGAAAAACAGCATTAGGCCCTTTGACCGCACGGTGCCGAATATCCGCTCAACCATAATATTGCCCGCGGTAAACAGCAGGGAGAAGGAAATCCGGGCCAGGATGCACAGGATCATTTCCACAGGACCAATCTTCAGAATCAGGGATACGGGCACAAAGATGAGCACGGCCTCAAAGCAGTCGGCCATCAAGGTCTCAGCCGTAGCCCACAGCAGCTTTTTGAAGGGCGGCTCCGGAAGCATGTAGATATAGGGCTTGGAAATCTCCCAGTTGAAACGGCCCAGGCTTTCTGAAAAGATCTGCATATAGGTACTCATGGTAAACACTGCCACGAAAGCTCCGGTATTGCCCTCTTCGTCCGAGAACAGATAGCCATACAGTACTGCGCAGCTAATAACGACCAGCATAAAGATGATGGAGGTTTTAGAGAACATGAAGACCCCAGAGCGGCGGTTTTCCAGCAGGTGCTTGTGGAACAGGGCGCTGGACCCCCACCCTTTGTCCAAACCGGTTTTGCCCACCCGCACTTTTTTGGGCGTGACCTCCGCAGGCTGCCCCTCTCTCTTAGCGGTTATGGCGGATTGAGCCACTTCCGCTGTCTGCAGAACATCCTCGTAATAGTTATTTTTGTTTTTGACCACCAACAGCAAGGCCAGGCCAAAAGCCGCCAGCATCAGCAGGGCACAGACGCCCGCCGTTGTATAGCTGCCAGTGAATATGCCCCCCAGCAGCCCCGCAGCCCAGCCGGAAACAGGAAAGAAAATGCCGATGGAAGCTAGAAATTCCGCTCCGGCCTGCACAGAGCCAGACAGGCCCGTTGCAAGGAACTCCTCCTCCGAGCCGCCCATATAGGCGGTTACGCTGGGGGCGCAGCGCAGCAGCAGGCCCGCTATAAAGGCCACCGCAATTCCGTACACACAAAACCGCAGGGTCCGCCGGGCGCTGTCACTGCCGCTTGTACGCACGTAGGCCGCCATCGCACAGACCTGCCCTAAAAACAGGGTGAGGGCATACCCCAGCACAATCAAAAGAATGTGGATATAGTCCGCGCCATAAACCGCATGGAGCCAGTTATACTGGAACAGCAGGAAAAATCCCAGCAGCAGGGACAGCCCCAGCTGCCGCACCAGCCCATAAAACAGCACCTTATTGGGCCGCAGAGGCGACGGAAACAGCATACTCACGTCTGAAAGGGTAAACATGGGGTAGTTTCCCGCCCCGCCATTGATGCCATTCATAAATGTAATGAGGAACATCATACTGTAGAAGAGTACCATAATGGCAGTCAGCTCGTACAAGGGCCGCAGTTCCATATGCTCGCGGTTGATATTGCCGCCAATCGTAGACAGAATCAGCGCCGCCGCCAAAAACAGCACATAAATCAGCTTGGCCGGATGCTTGACCGCTTCCCGCAGCTGATTCTTCAGCTTTACGGCAGTCAGATAAACCAGGGGGCTTCTCATGCGTCCACCCCATTTCCAGCCGCAGCGTTTCCTTCGGTAATCTGGAAGAACAGGTCCTCCAAGCTCTGCCCTTCGCTGCCGTCGTTGAACTTGGTAGCGGCAAAACGGCCGTTCATCATGATATTGGCCACATCCCAATAGTCCTCCACACTGTCGATCATGTGGGTGCTGATAAGCACAGAGACCCCGTCCTCCTTTAACTCCCGGAAGATATTTTTCAGTTCTTTGATGGCATGGGGGTCCAGGCCCACCAGGGGTTCGTCAAATACAGCCACCCGGGGCTTATGGCACAGGGCACAGGCTATCGACAGCTTCTGCTGCATGCCTTTGGAGAGCTCCTTGCCTAGCTTATCCTTCTTTTCCCACAGCTCCAGCCGTTCCAGCAGCTGCTGCGAGTAGGACATATCCTCCACGCGGTAGGCCCGGCGGATAAACTCCAGATGCTCGGAAACCGTCAGCAGGTCATAGACCGCAGGCATTTCTGGTATGTAGCCCAGCTGGCGCTTTGCCTCGATGGTATTGTTTGCCGCTCCATTGATCTCAATGCGTCCGGTAAAGCGCAGCAGCCCTGTGATACATTTGATGATGGTAGACTTACCCGCACCGTTTGGGCCCATGAGAATACCGATCTGTCCATCGCCAACGGCAAAACTGATGTTGTCATTGGCAATGGTCTTTCCGTACTTTTTCGTGACTCCGCTGATGGAAAGCATGGTTGCAATCTCCCTTCGATGTTACTGAAATTCCGATATTATTATAATATCGTTTTGATATCTTGTCAAGAAAACACTTTATTTCATTTCTATTTTACAAAAAACTATGGCCGCATACAAGCCTCTCCAAAAAATCGTAAGAGAATCGACAGAAACCCTCCCGCTTCTGCGTCACAACGCCGCTTAGACATAATAACACACAAAACGACTTGTGTCAACCACATTACGCGATTGACACAAGGTTTATTCTTTCTCCCATCCACCTACAATTAAGAGAGGGTGATAATTATGAAAGCGGAGTATAAAAATCTCTATGAACAATTCGGCCTGAATGTGGTGTACTACCGTAAAAGAAAAAAACTGACCCAGCTGCAGCTGGCGGAGCTGGCCGAGATTGACCGAAGCCACATAAGCGCCATTGAGCTGGGTAAAGTAGGGGTATCTTTTGACGTGGTTTTTAAGCTGTGCGAAGTGCTGGACATAAAGCCCAAGGAACTGTTTGACTTCCGGGACTAGAGTTTGTTTTAAAACTCCGAAATACTGTCTGTTTTGGCCACAAATGGGGCTTTCGGTGTCAAAAATCCCGGTTTCTTTCCTTGAACCCCCTCATTTCTGACCAAAAATCCAGCATTTCTCCGGTTTTAAAACAGACTCTAGGCTGTGTGTAAAAAAAACTCCACAGCCATTGCAAGACTGGCGGCACGGATTCTGGAGGAAAAACAGAGAGGACCCCATGCCCCGGGGTCCTCTCACTCTATGCACCTTGGATATTCAAATTTTCTTTAGGATCCCTCCGAAGGCTTCAGGCCTTTTCTGGACCAGAGCAGGAAGGAGAGCGTGGTAATGACAGCCGCCGCAATATCCGCTACGGGCTCGGCTACAAACACGCCAAACAGCTTATTTTCACAGAACAGGGGCAGGATGTAAATAAGCGGGATCAGCAGGATGATCTTCCGCAGCAATGCCAGCATCAGAGAGACTTTTGCCTGTCCCAAGGCCACAAAGCTCTGCTGAAAGCCAAT
Organism: uncultured Oscillospiraceae bacterium; assembly: GCA_910588415.1. GTDB lineage: Bacteria > Bacillota > Clostridia > Oscillospirales > Acutalibacteraceae > Acutalibacter. The sequence goes on from CAJUPK010000004.1 coordinate 19,618, forward strand.
TTGGGCCCCAAAGGCAAACATGCCAAAAAGAAAGATGCGCATGGCCCATACCGTGATATCCATTAAGCCGGCATCGGAGATAAACATTCCCGCAAAGACCTGGGGCGCCAGCATCACTGCCGCCCAGAACACCAGGCAGAAAGCGCAGGCGGAAAGCACCAGCAGCCGGACAGACGCTTTGACCCGGTCATACTTTTTAGCGCCATAATTAAAGCTGGTAATGGGCTGCGCTCCCTGGCAAAGCCCCTGCATGGGCAGGCTGGCTGTCTGCATCACGCTTGCCAGCACTGTGTACGCTCCTACCGCGTTGTCTCCCCCATACTTCAGCAGAGAGGTGTTCAGCACCACGCTCAGCAGGCTCTCTGTGCTCTGCATGATAAAGGGCGATATCCCCAAAGCCATTACAGGCAGGATGATATTAGCCTGCAGCGCCATGTGCCGGGGACGGATTTTCAGCGCGGTCTTTTTTCCCAGCAGGAATTTCAGCACCCACACGGCGGAAACGCCCTGGGAAAGAATGGTGGCCAGCGCCGCGCCCCGCACACCCATGCGGAACACAAATATGAACACGGGGTCCAGGGCTATGTTCAACGCCGCGCCAATCACCACTGTCAGCATACTGGTAGCGGCAAAGCCCTGGGTGGTGATAAACATGTTCATTCCCAAGGCAATCTGCACAAAGACCGTGCCAGCCACATAGATCTGCAGGTAGCTGTGCGCATATCCAATGGTGTTGTCGCTGGCCCCAAAGGCCCGGAGAATGGGTTCGCCAAAAATCAGGAATACCGCTGTAAGCACCACTGCAAAGGCCAGCAGTGTGGTGAAGCAGTTGCCCATGATCTTCTCCGCTTTTGACTGGTCATTCTCTCCCATGGCAATGGCTGCCTGGGGAGCGCCGCCCATGGCCACCAAAGAGCTGAACGCCATAATCAGGATAATGATAGGAAAGGTAACTCCCACTCCGGTCAGGGCGGCTGCTCCCACTTCTGGAATATGCCCAATGTACATGCGGTCCACAATATTATACAGCATATTGACCACCTGGGCGGTAATGGCCGGAACAGCCAGGGAGAACATCAACTTTCCTATGCTGCCAGAGCCCAGGTCCCGGGCCGGCTTGTTCGCTATATTCGACTGCCGCATCACTCTTCCTCCTCGGCCTCTGGCTGGGGCAGGTCCTTGACAATCAGCAGCCGCGAGAGCCTCTGGTCATCAATTTCCAGAACCGTAATGGATAAGCCCGCCACCTGTACCCGGGGACGCTCCCCCTCCTTGGGGATACGGCCCAACAGCTCCGTTACCAGGCCCGCAATGGTGTCATAGCTTCCTTCCGGCAGTTCTACCCCTGTCAGGTCAGAGACCTCGTCGATAGAAGCCGTGCCGTCCACTGTAAAGGCTCTTTCACCAACCTGGCGGAACTCCTCCTCCTCGTGGTCATACTCGTCCTGAATATTCCCCACAATGGACTCTACCAGGTCCTCCAATGTGACAAGTCCGGCTGTACCGCCGTACTCATCCACCACAATGGCAATCTGCACTTTGCGCTCCGTAAGCTCCGCGAACAGCTGGCTGCACTTTTTTGTCTCCGGGATAAAGTAGGCCGGGCGCATCAGCCGGGTGATGTCCGCGCTTTTGGGAATCTGCACCCCCACAAAGGGAAGCAGGTCCTTCACATAGCAAATTCCCACCACAGAGTCAATGTCCTCGTGGTAAACCGGCACCCGGGAACACCCCCGCTCCATGGCCACTGCCACCACCTGGCTGACATCCGCGTCATCGGGAACAGCGGCAATATCTGTGCGGTGGGTCATGGTCTCGCCCGCGGTGGTGTCGTTAAAGTCCAGAATATTGGTAATCATGTCCTTTTCGGTCTCTTCAATTACCCCCTTCTCCTCCCCTTCGCCCACCATTTGAAGAATCTCCTCCTCGGTGACCGCTCCGTCCAGCGAGTGGGGGTCAATGCGGCACAGCCGCAGGAAGCCGTCGGAAAGCAGGGCAGTCAGCCACAGGAAGGGCATGGCAGCGGAAGAAAGCCCGCCAATCAGCCCGGCCCGGCGGTAAGCGAATTCTTTGGCCCGATGGCGGGCCGCCTTTTTAGGCAGCAGATCGCAGAGCAAAAAGAATAGAAACACATAGACCAAAGCAGCCAGCAGGCATCCCAGCGCCCGGCGCAAGCCCCCATGGTCCAAAAAAGCCAGCAGAGTGCCCGTGCGGCTGGCAAAGGCAGTCAGCCAAAAGGCCAGCCCCACCAGCCCGCAGAACAGCAGCCCGGACTGCAGGGGGGAGATTACGCTGACCTGGGCTTCCAAGGTTTTTAACAGGTACCTGGCTTTCCTGTCTCCGGACTCGGCGTCCTTTTTCACCTGGGTGGCAGAAAGGCAGCTTACTGCGGATTCCCCCGCGGCATACAGGGCCGCAAGGAGGGCGAACAGCAGCGCCAGCAAAAGGGAGACGATGAAAGTACCGTCAGGATCTTCAGGCATGGGAAAAGAAACTCCTTTCAAAATGGAAATTTTGATATAATATGCCTAATTGTACTCGAAAATTCGGAAGATGTCAATTCCCTATTGCATAAATCACGGACCTGGAGCCTGTTTCAAAACTCCGAAATACGGTCTGTTTTGACCACAAACTGTGCTTTCGGTATCAAAAGCACCGGTTTCTTTCCTTGAAGCCGCCTCGTTTTGTCTCAAAAGCCCAGCGCATTCTCCGGTTTTCAAACAGACTTTAGACCGCCCGTATTTGCCAGAGAACACCCACAGCAGGAAAAGCAGAACCAGCCCTACGGTAAAATAAAAAATTCACCAAATACCAGATTTTAACCTTTACATAGTCGAGAAATAATGGTAAAATGAGACCGTAAGGGCGCAGCTGCGGCCTATATTGCCGCGCCCGCCCCCATCTTCGATCATCCCAAAAGGAGGAAATCGTTAAAATGCCAAGACAAATGAAAACCATGGATGGCAACACCGCCGCCGCGCATGTTTCCTACGCGTTCACCGACGTGGCCGCCATCTACCCCATCACACCCTCTTCCGTGATGGCCGACGAGACCGATAAGTATGCTGCCGCAGGACGCAAGAACCTGTTTGGCCGCGAGGTGCGTGTTACGGAGATGCAGTCTGAAGCGGGCGCAGCGGGCGCTGTGCATGGCTCTCTGGCCGCGGGCGCGCTGACCACCACCTACACTGCCTCTCAGGGCTTGCTGCTGATGATCCCCAACATGTATAAGATCGCCGGCGAGCTGCTGCCCAGCGTTATCCACGTCTCCGCCCGTACCCTGGCTACCCACGCCCTGAACATCTTCGGCGACCATTCTGACGTGTATGCCTGCCGCCAGACCGGCTATGCCATGTTGTGCTCCAACTCTCCCCAGGAGGTTATGGATCTGGGCGCTGTGGCCCATCTGGCTGCCATCAAGGGCAAAGTGCCCTTCCTGCACTTCTTCGACGGTTTCCGCACCTCTCACGAGGTCCAGAAGATCGAGACCTGGGATTACGAGGACCTGGGCGATATGCTGGATTGGGACGCTGTCAATGAGTTCCGCCGCCATGCCCTGAACCCCGAGCATCCTGTGCTCCGCGGCCAGGCCCAGAATGGCGACATCTTCTTCCAGGCCCGCGAGGCCTGCAACAAGTACTATGACGCTGTGCCCGAGGTGGCTGTCGAGTACATGAACAAGGTCAACGAGAAGCTGGGCACTAACTACAAGCCCTTCAACTACTATGGCGCTCCTGACGCGGACAAGGTCATCATCGCCATGGGTTCCGCCTGCGAGACCATCGAGGAGGTCATCGACTACCTGGTGGCCGCTGGCGAGAAGGTAGGCCTGGTGAAGGTCCATCTGTACCGTCCCTTTGTGGCCAAGTACCTGCTGGACGTGCTGCCGGAGACCGTAAAGACCATCTCTGTGCTGGACCGCACCAAGGAGCCTGGCTCCATTGGCGAACCCCTGTACCTGGACGTGCTGGCCGCCATCAACGGCACCAGCTTCGGCGCCTGCCCTGTCTACTCCGGCCGCTATGGCCTGGGCAGCAAGGACACCAAGCCCAGCGATATCATCGCCGTGTACCGCAACATGGAGAAGACCGAGCCCAAGAAGCGCTTCACCATTGGCATTGTGGACGACGTGACCCATCTTTCCCTGGAGGTTACCGAGGACCCGGACACCGCCCCTGCTGGCACCACCAGCTGCAAGTTCTGGGGCTTGGGCTCTGACGGCACTGTGGGCGCCAACAAAAACTCCATCAAGATCATCGGCGACCACACCGACATGTATGCCCAGGGCTACTTTGACTATGACTCCAAGAAGTCCGGCGGCCTGACCATTTCCCACCTGCGGTTTGGCCACACTCCCATCAAATCCACCTACTATATCTCCAAGGCTGACTTTGTTGCCTGCTCTAACCCGGCCTACCTGGAGACCTACGACATGGTGCAGGACCTGAAAAAGAACGGCAGCTTCCTGCTGAACTGCGCCTGGGACGACGCGGAGCTGAACGAGCGCCTGCCCGGCAAGGTGAAGAAGTATATTGCTGACAATGACATCAATTTCTACACCATTGACGGCTTCAAGATCGGCAAGGAAATCGGCCTGGGCACCCGGATTAACACCGTGCTGCAGTCCGCCTTCTTCTCCATCGCGAAGATCATCCCCGAAGCGGATGCCATTCAGTATATGAAGGACGCTGCCCAGAAGTCCTATGGCCGCAAGGGCGAGGCCGTGGTTAAGATGAACCACGACGCCATTGACGCCGGCGCCACTGGCTATAAGAAGGTTGACGTACCCGCCGCCTGGAAGGACGCTGTGGACGACTCTAAGAAGAAGGTCGCCACTGGCAGCCGTCAGGAGCTGGTAGACTATGTAAACAACGTGGTGTTCCCCGTCAACTCCTTCCACGGCAAGGACCTGCCTGTCTCTACCTTTGAGAAGTACGCGGACGGCACCTCTCCCCAGGGCACTGCCGCCTATGAGAAGCGCGGCGTTGCCGTGGATGTTCCCGAGTGGATTCCCGAGAACTGCATCCAGTGCAACCAGTGCTCCTATGTGTGCCCCCATGCGGTCATCCGTCCCATTGCCATGACCGACGAGGAGCTGGCCGCTGCGCCCGAGGGCACTAAGTCCAAGCCCATGACCGGTCTGCCCGGCATGCACTTTGCTATGGTCATCTCTACCCTGGACTGCACCGGCTGCGGCAGCTGCGTCACCACCTGCCCCGCCAAGACCAAGGCTCTGCAGATGGCTCCCATTGACTCTCAGCGTCCCCAGCAGGCCGTGTTTAACTATGGCATCGACCTGCCCGCCAAGGAGGCTGTGGCCGAGAAGTTTAAGGAGACCTCTGTCAAGGGCAGCCAGTTCAAGCAGCCCCTGCTTGAGTTCTCCGGCGCCTGCGGCGGCTGCGGCGAGACTCCTTACGCCAAGCTGGCTACCCAGCTGTTCGGCGACAAGATGTTCATTGCCAACGCCACTGGCTGCTCCTCTATCTGGGGCGGTTCTGCGCCTGCCACTCCCTACACTGTCAACAAGAAGGGCCATGGCCCCGCTTGGGAGAACTCCCTGTTTGAGGACAACGCCGAGTTCGGTTTGGGCATGGCGCTGGCCCAGAACGCTGTCCGCGGCCGTCTGGCTGAGCTGACGGAGAAGCTGATCGCCATTGAGTACACAGTGCCGGAGATCAAGGAGACCGCCAAGGTTTGGCTGGATACCATGACCGACAGCAAGGCCAACGACGCTGCCGCCATTGCCTATATTGAGGCCCTGGAGAACGGCGTGATGACTGTGGACGAGAACATCGCGTTCTGCCAGTCTGAGAAAGCCAAGGAGGTCTTTGGTGACAAGCAGGCGGAGATGCTGGCCCACGCTGAGAGCCGCAAGGCTGCTGGCGAGACCTACTGCGACTGCGAGGCCTGCACCCTGGCCTTGGAGATTTTGAAGGACAAGGATTATCTGGCCAAGAAGTCCGTGTGGATTCTGGGCGGCGACGGCTGGGCCTATGACATTGGCTTTGGCGGTTTGGACCATGCCCTGGCCTCTGGCGAGAACATTAACGTGCTGGTATTTGACACCGAGGTGTACTCCAACACAGGCGGACAGGCTTCCAAGTCCACTCCCTGCGGCTCTGTGGCCCAGTTTGCCGCTACCGGCAAGGCCCAGAAGAAGAAGGACCTGGCTGCCATCGCCATGAGCTATGGCTATGTGTACGTTGCTCAGGTGGCCATGGGCGCTGACATGAACCAGTGCATCAAGGCCTTCCACGAGGCGGAGAGCTACAATGGCCCCTCCATCATTCTGGCCTACGCTCCCTGCATCAACCACGGCATCAAGGGCGGCATGGGCGTGTCCATGGTCGAGGAGAAGAAAGCAGTTGCCGCTGGCTACTGGCACAACTTCCGCTTTGACCCCCGCCGGGCTGACGCTGGTGAGAATCCCTTCCAGCTGGACAGCAAGGAGCCTACCGCCTCCTACCGCGACTTCATCATGGGCGAAGTGCGATACAACAGCCTGACCCGTTCCTTCCCGGAGCGTGCCGAGACGCTGTTCGCCAACGCCGAGAAGTTTGCTGAAGAGAAGTACGCCAAGCTGAAGAAGATGGCGGAGTAATTCTCTCCGGGATCTTTTGTATAGCCAACTGCAAGATGACCGCATAATGAAAGGGCTCGCCGGGTAACCGGCGGGCCTTTTCGTTTTCAAACAGCCCATTCGGCCATCCGGAAGTTCCACATGCGTTTGATTTGGCGACAGGTAGAGCATTTTAAACCTGCATCATCCCTCCCCAGAGCTGCCCTGCCCGCAATGAGCCGAAAAGAATTTTCACAAAACTCTTTATTTTGCGCGGCTTTTGCAATATAATAGGAGTATACGCTACGGAAAGGAAGTTTAGGATGAACCAGAAAGCAAATATATTGGACAGCGCAAAAAGAATCCATTTTGTGGGCATTGGCGGCGCCGGCATGTGTCCCATGGCTGAAATTTTACTGCACAAGGGATATGCTGTCTCTGGCTCGGACCAGAATGAGTCGGACACCTTGGACCGGGTTAAAACCTGGGGTATCCCAGTCTATATGGGACATCGCGCGGAAAATGTGGGGGATGACGTTCAGGCCCTGGTCTATACCTCTGCCTGCAAGGCCGATAATCCCGAGTTAGTCGAGGCCAAAAAGCGGGGCATCCCCACTTTAGAGCGCTGTGTGATGCTGGGAATGCTCACAGACCGCTATCCGCAGCTGATTGGCGTCTCCGGCACCCACGGCAAGACCACCACTACCTCCATGCTCACTCAGATTTTCATGGAGGCTGGCAGAGATCCTAGTGCCATCATTGGCGGCAAACTCCCCTTGATTGGAAGCAACAGCCGGGTAGGCGGCAGCGGCACCATCATCTGCGAGGCCGATGAGTATGTGGAGACCTTCCTGCACCTGCACCCCGCTGTATCCGTGATACTCAACATTGACGCGGATCATCTGGAATATTATAAGAGCTTTGAAAATGTGGTCCGGGCTTTCCGCCAATACGCGTCTCAGACAAGCCAGCTGTTGGTTGTAAACGGCGACTGCCCAGAGGCGGCAGAGATTGCCAGAGAGCAAACCGATAAACAGGTGGTCCTCTTTGGCCTGGACGATTCCTCCCACTACTACCCGGCGGAGCTTCGGGAAGAGCCCAGCACTTGTGAGGACTTTACCCTGATGTATAAGCCCGGTGGTTCTGAGCCCGCCCAGGCTCTGGGTCAAATAAAGCTGAAGGTCCCTGGCCGCCACAATATGCTCAACGCTCTGGCGGCCGCAGCCACATCCCACTGCCTGGGCGTGGAACCTTCTGTCATTTGCGCCTCTCTCAGTCATTTCGCGGGGGTACACAGGCGCTTTGAAGTGCTGGGTCAGTTTGAGGGCGTTACGGTAGCGGACGATTTTGCCCATCACCCCACGGAACTTGCCGCTGTTCTCAGCTCCGCCATGAAAATGGGATACCGGCAGGTATGGGCTGTTTTCCAGCCCCACACCTACTCGCGCACGTATACATTCTTGGACGACTTTGCAAAATCTCTCTCCATCCCAGACCATCTGGTGATGACAGAGATTTTGGCTGTCCGAGAGGAAAACACCTATCACATTTATACCGCCGACCTGGCCGCCAAAATTCCCGGAAGCCAATGGTTTAACAGCTTTCAGGAGATAGCCTCCTATGTGATGGACAACGCCCAGCCTGGCGATTTAATTCTCACGTTAGGCGGCGGCGACATCTATAAATGCGCCAATCTGATTGTGGAAAAATACCAGAGCAGAGCCCAATAATCCTATGTACTACTAAACCAAAAACGCCGGAGGAAAATCCTTCGGCGTTTTCTCTGTTTTATTCCTCTGGCCCAGCGCTGACAAGCACAGTCACTGTGGAACCATACTCCAGGGAGTCCCCCACTTCATGATCCTTATAGCCAATTACAAACCCAATTTCCACTTCGCTGCTAAACTGCTCTTCTTTCAGGGGCGCAAAACCATTTTGGGTCAACACCGCCTGAAAATCCGCAAAGCTGGACCCCTGAAAATCTGGCAGCGTGCGGATAGCCGTTCCCCTGCTGACCGTAACATTGACCACATCTCCCGGCTGTACGGTCTCCCCCCCCTCCGGGCTCTGGCTGATAATACAGCCCTCGTCAATCACATCGTTAAACTCTTTCTTTTCCACAGTCAGCTTAAATTTGAACTCGCCGCTCTGCACACGCTTCTCCCAGTGCTCCAGGCTTTGGCCCATCATACTGGGCACCTCTACGGGCTCTTCCAGCTGGCTGCTCTCAAAAATCTGGCCCAAATCATTAAAGGACATGCCCTGTCCGCCCAGCCAGCTGGAAGCTGCCACCACCAGCACTACCAGGGATATCGCGCAGGAACCGATCAGCCAGACTACCGGCGGCAGCCGACGGTGTCTGGGCAGGTCCCGGGATATAGGCGGCAGCCGGCGAATGGCGTCTGTCTCCTCCACTTCATCTACCAAAGCAGGGGCAGAGGACAACTCCGCCCGGAGGCTTTCAAAGCTACCTGTGCGCTGGGCCTGCTTGATCTGCAAAGAATTTGCAATGGCCGTTACCGCAAAGGGAGGCACGGTTTTCAAGATGTCCTTGGAGATCATCAGCCTTTGGTCCCGCAAACGCTGAGAAGCCTCCGCAGGCAGACGGCCTGTCAGCGCAAACAGCATACAGGCTCCCAAAGCATAGACATCGCTGACCTCTCCGCAGGCAGCCTTGGCGCTGTACTGTTCAATGGCAGCACAGCCCGGATACAGCTCCAAATCCAACAAAGCGCCTGCCCGGTGGACAGCGTTGATCCCAAAATTCGTGATCAGCATATTCCCGTCGCGGTTCACCCGCAGTGTTTCCGGCGAAACAGCCAAGTGGGATACCCCCAGCGAATTGATCAGGCTCAGGGCGGTAATCACGGGCGTAAACAAACGGCTGGTCTCGTTCCAGGTAAGGCGGCCGCCGGAATCCTCCACATAGCGGCGCAGAGATACCGAATCAGAGATACTATATACTGTATATACTGTGCCATTCTCCTGCAAGATATCCAATACAGATTCCACCACTGTCAGCTCTCTCAAACGGCTGACGCTTTTGGACAATTCCAGAAAGTCCTCCATATACTGCTGATAGGTACGGCTGTGGTCCCGCAGCGGAGCAATAGAGCCATCCTCCTCCCGCCGGGCAATGGCCCGGGGATAAAACTCCCGAATCTCAACAGGCTTTTGGGTAGAACGGTCTAAAGCGCAGTAAGTGACCCCCTCCCCATTGGCGGACCTGGCGCGTCCAACTACATACCGGGAGGCAAGCTCTGTCTGATATTTTAGCAGCCCCGGCGGCTGGGTTTTTGAATTGTCCCAGCCGCATACCGGGCACTTGCTGCCGTCCTCGCCCGGACGGTAGCTGGAAAAGCAGTTCATACAGAGTTTGCTGACCATTTTTCTACCCCACAGCAATAATATTATGACAGCCAGGCCACCCGGTCCAGCCATTCTTCCACCGTTTCCGCAGCGCTATACGATGGAGCAGCGCCGCACAAAATTCTGCTTATGATGTGAAAGGCAAATTCCAGCGCATTGCGCAACAAAACCCTATCTCACATCCATTTATCTGAAAAATTTATAAAACCAAACTTTGTAAAAAGCTTTCATACATAGCCCCAGAAGATACTTGGTGGGCCTATCCACATGCATGGCCCTATAAGCCGCAGAGAGTTTTCCACAAATTCTCATGAAATAGAACGAGCGTCTCCCTATGAAGAGAAATATAAAACCGCATAAACGATATCCGCCCTCTGCACTTATGCCGTGAACAGTATACCATATTTGACGAAAAAACACAAGAGCTGGTTTCTTTTTTTGAAATCCTCTTAATTCCTCCCTGTTTCGCCCCTTTTCCCCCCGCCCTTCCTGCCAGGGACCATCACGTCTATTCCAGATTCCTACTGCTTGAATAGGCCGGCAGAACAGAGCAAGGGCGCTTCCAATCCAAGCGTTTGCTGGTCTGGAAGCGCCTCCTGCACGCTATAGCTGCTACATTCTGAACAACTTGGCCCTGATCTTCTGGGAATATCGGGCTTACAGCAGCTTTTGATATCCCACGCATTTCAAAGCGCGGTCAAAGGCCGCCTTATATCGCCTGGCAAATACCAGCCTAAACTCTCCGGCATAGACCGCCAGACGCCCATTAAACCCTGTCTTGAAGCGGTACACCCCGTAGTTGGGGTGGCTGGGGTCGTCCCAATAGGGCACCCCCTGAAAGTCATAGATCTCGCAGCCGCTCTCCACCGCCCAGCGGATCATCTCCCATTGCATCAAATAGTTGGGCATAACCTCCCGGTGGGCAGAAGACGAGGCCCCATATACATAGCAGGTGCGGCCTCCATACTGTACACAAATGGCTCCGGAAAGGGGCTGGCCCTGGTATTCGCAGAGGTACAGGCGGCAGTTTTTACCCAAAGCATCCATCATACGGGAAAAATACTCCTGAGAGCGCATCTCAAAGCCGTCCCGTGTGCGGGTCTCCTCCATAAGCCGCTGAAAATCTCCCAGCCTCTCTTTTCCCCCAATGCCGCAGGTCACCCCTTTGCGCTGGGCCAGCCGGATGTTATACCGGCATTTGCTTTTGAAGGATTGCAGCAGTTCCTCCTCGCTCCGGCCCTGCAGCTCTAAAATGTAATTGTTCCGGCATTGGATGTTCAAGTCGTCTGGCTGCCAGGGGACAAAGGACAGCCCTGCCGCCCGCAGCGCGTAAATCTTTTCGCTGTCTGTCTCCTCCACCAGGGGATCCATTTTGCAGGAATAGGCGTGATATTTCTGAGAGAGTTCTTCCAGCCCCAACAGCAGGTCGCTGAAAGCGTCGTGGTCCTGATAATCCCACACAGGCCCCCGGGGCGCATAGAGAAACGACTTGAAGGGCGGAAGAAACTTTTTTATAAGCACCAGGCAGGAAGCACGGATTTTCCCTTGGCCGTCCCGAGAGATGACTGCCTCGTGCCGCCAGCCGCGCTTTACGCCGCACCAGCGGACAGACTGCATAAAACTGCCGCCGCGGCTTTCTACAAAGGCTTCGTACTCCTGCACGGCCGTCAGATTTGTAAAGTCCAGAAATTCCATCTTCATCTCCATCCTTTCGGTCTGTTTCCCATTAGACGGGCCGGACCGGCGGAAGGTAACATCCTATTTCACATATTTTTGCGCATGTGAACAAAACATAAATCTGGAACTTGCTTTTTTCCTTGCCATCCTCTATAATACTATGGATGTAGACCTCTTTTTGCCTGTCTTTAAAAAGTCAAAATAAAAAAAGGAAAATTTTTTTGAAAGATGCATGGATTTCCTTTTTTCATTCGTATTCTTATTGCAAGGCCGGAAAGAACCGGTCAAAAATCATCCTAACATAAAGCATTTGGAGGAATGGAACATGAAAAAACTGTTTGCAGGACTGGCAGCCGCCGCACTGGTTCTCAGTCTGTCCACTACCAGCGCGATGGCCTATCATCATGGCGCTCACCGCCAAGCGACGCAAGGTATCTGCGGCGGAATGCAGGCTGGCTGTATTCGGTTTAACTGTACCTTTGTAGACGCAGACGGCGACGGTATCTGCGACAATTACGGCAGCGGAAACTGCTATCACAAAAACTGCGGCTTTATTGACGGGGACGGCGATGGCATCTGCGACAACTATGGCAATGGCAACTGCCATCACAGCGGCCCCTGCTCATACGTCGATGCGGACGGCGACGGTATCTGCGACAACTATGGTACAGGCAACTGCCACCACAGCGCCTCCTGCTCCTATGTGGACGCGGACGGCGATGGTATCTGCGATAACTACGGCAGCGGAAACTGTTACCACAGCGGTCCCTGCTCTTATACCGATGCGGACGGTGACGGCATTTGTGATAACTATGGTACGGGCAACTGCCACCATAGCGGCAGTTCTTACACAGGTAATTCTGGTAATTCCGGAAACTCCGGCAGTGCGGGTACTTCTGCTGGAAACTGCTGGAACGGAGGCTCTGGCCAGGGAAATGGCCGCGGCCATCATGGCGGCAGGCACCATTAAGCTGCACTTCCTATGCGCAGCGAGCAGGAGGCCAACCGGGCCATTGAGCAGTACGCGGGGCTTGTCCGGCGTATATGCTTGATGCATCTCAAGAATCAGGCTGACTCTGAGGACATATTTCAAACTGTATTCATGAAGTATGTCCTCAGCTCTGCTGTGTTTCAAAGTGAAGAGCACGAGAAGGCCTGGTTTGTCCGGGTGACCATAAATGCCTGCAAAGACCTGCTGAAGAGCTTTTTCCGCACCCACAATGTTCCCCTAGAGGATTTGACGGAATTGCCCGCTGATACGCCCCAGGATACCCGGGATGTGCTGGAAGCGGTGCTGTCTCTGCCCAAAAAGTACCGGGACGCCGTATACCTCCATTATTTTGAGGGATACACAGCCCCGGAAATCAGCAAATTCATGCATAAAAATGTGAACACTGTATACTCGCTGTTAACACGTTCTAAAAAGTTACTGCGAGAAAAGCTGGGAGGTGACGGGAATGGATGACCTGCTGCGAAGCGCTTTTGCCGCAGTAGAAGCGGAAGAAACGCTGAAAGCCAAGACCCGAGAAACGCTTTTCAAAAAGACCCGCGGCTATTCCGTCTCCCCGTCCCGGCGCGCTTACAGGGTAGGATGGGCCGTTGCGGCGGTCTGTCTGCTGTTGTTTGCCGGGCTGAGCGCCGGACTGTTTTTCACTCCGGTATCCGCCATCAGTGTGGATATCAACCCCTCTTTAGAGCTGGAAGTAAACCGCTTTGACCGGGTCATTGCTGTAAAGGGCTGCAACCAGGATGGAATGGAGCTGGCCCAAAAATTGGACCTGCAATTTATGGAGTATGGCAAGGCTATAGAGGCCCTGCTCTCCAATTCCCATATACAGGCTTATCTGGAGCAGGGGGAGTCTCTGTCCATCTATGTGGCCTGTGATGACCAGCAGCGGGGAGACGCCATGCTCTCCACAGTAAAAAGCTGTACTGGCCAGCAGCGCAATGTCCATTGCCACGGAGGAGGCCAGGTTGAATCCACAGCCGCCCATGCGGCTGGTCTTTCCTGCGGCAAATATCAGGCCTTTCTTGAATTACAGTCCCTGGACCCCAGCATCACCGCAGACGATGTGCAGAATATGACCATGCGGGAAATCCGTGAAAGGATCCTCGCCCTTTCAGGGGATGTTTCCAAAGCCTCTGGCCACCATGGTCATAATCACGGCGGCAGACACTAGGGTCTGTTTAGAAAGTTGAAAATTCTGTCCTTTGACCAGAAGCGGTCCCTTTCCCGTTGAGAGCCCTCGTCAATCGCGAGATTGGCCTGCAGCTTTCTCCCTGAAATTGACCCCTTCTGGTCAAAACTATTTCCAGACAAGCCCAGGGCTTGTTCATAGGGCCGTTTACACCACAGAAAGGAGGCCGACATTGACGGAAAATCCAATCTATTGGGTATGGCTGCAAGGGGCTTTGGGGATGGGAAGCCAGCTGCCCATGCTTCTCCATGACACCTATCCCGGGGGATTGGAGGGCTTCTACCGTTCAGGGCCTGCCGGCTGGCAAGGCCTGGCTGGGATTTCTCCCTGGCAGCTCCGGGCCCTGTCCGCCTTCACTTTAAAAGACGCCCGGTCCCGTTTGCTTGCGGCTGCCCAGCGCGGTTGGAGAGTGTTGACCCCTGGCTGTGACGCGTATCCGCTTTCCCTCCGGCACATTTTTAACCCCCCGGCTGTGCTGTATGTGCAGGGCCATTGGCCCCAGTTCTCCTCTGCCCCGGCCGTAGGTCTGGTGGGCGCCAGAGAGGCCACCCGCTACAGCCAGAAGGCCGCTGGCCAGATTGCCAGAGAACTGGCCGCTGGCGGCGCCATTGTTGTCAGTGGAAGCGCGGCCGGAGTGGACTGCTGCGCACTTTCTGGAGCCCTGGGCGCAGGGGGCCAGGTGGTCAGCGTGCTGCCTGTGGATCTTGGAAGCCCCTATATGCGGGAAACGGCCTGGCTGCGCCGGGAGATCGTCCAGCGGGGCGGCGCGCTGGTCACCGAGGCGTTCTGCTGCCAGAAGCCCTCCCGGGCTTCCTTTCACCTGCGGAACCGCCTGATTACCGGGTTATGCTTTGGCGTTGTGCTGGTGCAGGCCCGCCTGCACAGCGGCACCATGATATACGCTTCCAGTGCCGCTGACCAGGGGCGGGAGGTCTTTGTCTGTCCTGGCCCTCCCCAAGACCCTGATTTTCATGGCAGTGCCCTTTTGCTCAGCGAGGGCGCTATCCCTGTTTACAGCGGCAAAGAAGTGCTGTCGCACTGTCCCCCCTACTACTGGGACAATGCGACATGAAAAATTTGCTGTACATAAAACCTGGCTGCTTTGGGCTGGCCATCCTCTCCCCTGCTTGACGGGAGACGGATGGCCCAATTTTTTATTTGGCTCTCAATCTTGCCGTCCTATGTATACCGTTGGACTCCATTTAAATTGCCACAAAAATGGGCGTACCATAGGTTTCATCGAGATTTCCTTATATCCTGTTTAAAGCTCCGAAAGATGGTCTGTTTAGACCAAAAACGGTGCCTCGGCATCAAAATCCCGGTTTTTCCCTTGAAGCTCCTCGTTCCCGGCCACAAATCCAGCATTTCTCCGGTTTTCAAACAGGCTCTATCCAAGCTCAAATACGCCGGTAAACTGCTTCTTTCGTTCTGGGGCCAGATGGTGGCTGACCAAAATAAGGGTAAGCCCGGGGGTTGCCAGCAGGCTCTTCTCCACAATATCCGCGTTCTGCTGGTCCAGGGCGCTGGTGCCCTCGTCCACCAGAAGAATAGAGCGGTTGTGGATCAGCGCCCGGGCAATGGCCACCCGCTGTTTCTGCCCGCCGGAGAGGTTCCCGCCCTCCTCGCCCACCATGGTGTCCAGGCCGTCGGGCATGGCCGCCAAATCCCCCAGGAGAGCGCTGTCCCGCAGGGCTTTTTCCATCTGCTCAGGGGTGAAGGTTTCGCCCAGGGTGATGTTGTCCCGGATGGTGGTATTGAACAGGAACACGTTCTGCTCGATGTAGCTCATCTGCTGCTGGAGCTGTTCGGGAGCAAAATCCCGGGCATTGTGGCCGTCAAAGCGGATAGCGCCCGCATAGTCTGGCAGCCAGCCCAGCAGAAGTTTCAGCAGGGTAGATTTGCCACAGCCAGAGGGTCCTGTCAGGGCATATTTGCCCCCCTTGTCAAATTGAAGGGACAGATGGTTCAGGACAGGCTTTTCTTTGTATTGAAAGGACAGGTTTTCCACACAGATCGCCTTCTGCACAGGGGGCAGCGCAGGCTGAGAAACATCCGATTGTTCCGGCAGGTGTATCTTCTCAAAAAACGGCCGGGCCGAGGAGAAGGAGAGAAGCAAACCCGCAATGCTTCCCAGGGCGCTGTGGAACATCCCGCAGAGGTTGCCCCCTGCTGCCAGAGAGCCCGCCTGGGTATAGCCCCGGATAGCCAGCAGCCCCACCAGGCCGATGATCAGCGTCTGGCACAGGACATTGGCGCAGCCTACCCCAGCCCCCACAAAGCCCTTCACATAGGCCAGGCGGAACCTGGGCTTTTCAATCTGGTCGCTGGCAGTATCCGCCCCCTGGGTAAAGCGATTTTCCCGGCCAAAGGAGCACAGTACGTCCCGGCCAGCGAGCAGGTCCTTGAGCACACCGGTGGCCTTAGCCTGCTCTTCTGAACAGAGCCCGCCCAGGCGCTCCATGGGCTGATTGAACAGCTGCGGGAAGAAGAGCATCACCACTGTGGTTACCAACGCTGTCAGCACCAGAGACCAGTGGATGGTCAAGAGGGCCAGCACGCTGAATACAGCAGTCGCGGCCATCTCTACCAGCTGAAAGAAGGGTCGCCACGCCAGGTTTTCTATCTGATTCACGTCATTGGTAAACTGGGAGAGATACTCCCCTGTGCCCTCCTGCTGATACTCCTGGTAGGTCTTGCGCAAAAGTCCGGCGGCCATTTGTCCCCGCAGGGCGTTATTCAGTCTGCGGATAGCCCGGGCCTGCAGCAGGTCCCGCACCGCCCCGGCGCCCATAAGGGCAAACCAGATTCCCACCAGCAACCCAACCCACCAGCCCATTCTGGTAAGATTCCCATCGAAAACAGCCTGGAAGAGCTGGGCCGTCGCTAAGCTTGCCCCGGCCTGTCCGGCGCAGACCAGCAGAATGGGCAGCAGTGCCAGGAATAGGTCCCCCTTGAATTTTACAAGGTAGTACGCCATAGTGGCTGCGGTTTTTTTATTATGCTTTTTCATAGCTCTCATCCTCCTGCTTTTTCCATCTTTCGCCCCGCAAGAGGGGGTCTTCGTCATCATAGAAATAAGTGTAGTTTATGCCGGTCTGCATAAAGCTTTGGGCCGTGTACAGGAGGGGGACCAGGTTTATAGGCTCTGTCAGCTGGTAGACCTTTACCTCCCCATCCTCCAGCTCCATCTTCATGGAATGGAGCACGCTCATGGCTTCCAGCTCCTCCAGCTTCTCCATAAGTTCGTCCACTGGACTGTCCAGCTGCTTTGCCACCACGCTGGGCGCGAAGAACTGGGGCTTCCTGCGGTAAAGCGCCTCAATCAGCTCCAAATAGCCGGGCTTTGCCAAGAGGCCAAACAGCCTGCGGAAGTCCTCCATGGGCGCCAGGTACGCGGCGTAGCCCTCCTTGGGCTCTGGCCAGAGAGTGACAAAGCTCATGTTCTCCGCGTGAACATCCAGCAGACTCCCACCCTTGTCTCTGACTTGAGTATACATCAGCTGGGTTTTCCCCTGGTAATTGACCTGGCAGTTTTTGACATATTCCATCTTGGGTATTTCCAGATTCCCGGGCAGAAAGCAGAAAATCAGCGACCATACCAGCCTGCAGAGCCTCTCCATGCGCTCCTTTTCTGGAAATCCCCGCAGCCAGCGGCCCACCGCCTCTTCTATGTTTACCCTTTCTCCCCCTTCCCGGCCAAAGAGGGCGTCTATGGTCACATCCAGGGTATCCGCAATAGCAGGCAGCAGGGACACGTCCGGGGTGCCGCCGCACTCCCAGCGGCTGACCGCCTGGGAACTGACCCCCACCGCTTTGGCCAGCTCCTCCTGGGTTATGCCCCGCTTCTTACGAAATCTGGCAATTTGTTCTCCCAATATATCCTGACGCATGGTATGCCTCCTGTTCTCAAGCTGTAATTGGATTATACCACAATCAGCCCTTGGATACAAAGCAGGTGTTTTTGGAAAAATCCAAGGGAACCTTGTTTTTTCAGGCCATCCTGGAAAACATGGTCCTTCTCCCCCTTTCTCCATTGCGGCCTGCCTGTTCCTGTGATATACTGTAAAAAGCACATCCATGGCTGGGCGCCGTCTCAGCTTAAAAAGCTGTGTCGATGGGACCTGGCGCAAATCTTTCCGGCAAATGTCACCGCCCTTTTCTATCGGTACGGCTTCTAAAAATGGAAAATTTTTAAGGAGGCGCTGCAATGAGCGGGAAAAAACCTGGAAACACGGAAAAAAGGAGCAAGGACTCTATGCGCTATAAACGGGTATTTCTGATTGTCATTGACTCCCTGGGCATTGGCGCCATGCCGGACGCGGACCAATACGGCGACCATGGCGCGGACACCCTGGGACACATCGCGGAAAAAGCAGGCCTCTGCATCCCAAACCTGCAGAAGCTGGGAATTGCCAACCTGCGGCCCTTACAGGGTCTGGCCCCCCAGGCGCAGACCCTGGGCTGCCGGATGCGGCTGGAAGAGACCAGCATGGGCAAGGACACCATGACCGGGCACTGGGAGATGATGGGGCTGCACATCACCCAGCCCTTCCGTACCTTTACGGACACTGGCTTTCCCCCTGCGCTCATCCACGAGCTCAGCCGGAGGACAGGCCGCCAGATCATTGGCAATAAAAGCGCCAGCGGTACACAGATTTTGGACGAGCTGGCCCCCGAGGAGATTGAGACCGGCCACATGATTGTCTATACCTCCGCGGATTCTGTGCTGCAGATCTGTGGAAATGAGGAGACCTTTGGGCTGGAAGAGCTGTACCGCTGCTGTGAGATTGCCCGGGAGCTCACTCTTCGGGAGGAATGGCGGGTGGGCCGTGTGATTGCCAGGCCCTATGTGGGCAGAAAGCCCGGAGAGTTCAAGCGAACCAGCAACCGGCACGACTATGCTCTGAAGCCCTATGGAAAAACTTGCTTAGACGCACTCCGGCAGGCCGGGCTGGACGTCATTTCCGTGGGGAAGATTTTCGACATCTTTGACGGGGAGGGCCTAACGGAAAGCAACCGCTCGAAAAGCTCGGTCCACGGCATGGAACAGACCCTGGAGCTGCTGCGCCGGGAGTTCACTGGACTGTGCTTTGTCAACCTGGTAGACTTTGACGCTCTCTGGGGCCATCGCCGGGACCCCTTAGGCTATGCCCGGGAGCTGGAGCTCTTTGACGAAAAGCTTGGCCAGGTCCTGGCCCGTCTGGGCGGGGACGACCTGCTGCTGGTCACCGCCGACCATGGGAACGACCCCACCTTTCCAGGCACCGACCACACCCGTGAACGGGTCCCCCTGCTGCTGTACTCCCCCTCCATGGCACAAAGCACCGATCTGGGCACAGGAGAGACCTTTGCCATCATTGGCGCCACAGTGGCGGAAAATTTCGGCGTCTCCATGCCGGAGGGGACCATTGGCCGGTCCATACTGGGACAGCTTTCCTAATCCGGCTGGAGATAAACCAAAAAATTTCAAAAGCCTATTGACTCTCACGCTGCGTCAGGGTGTATACTGGGCTCACACGGGAGGGATAACGCATGAAAACCGTAGCGGAAGTAAGCCGGTTGACAGGGGTCAGTGTGCGCACACTGCACCATTACCATGCCATCGGCCTATTAAAGCCCACAAAATGCACGGATGCCGGCTACCGGCTGTATGACGATACAGCTTTGGAACGCTTGCAGCAGATTCTGCTGTTCCGCGCACTGGAGTTTCCCCTTAAGGACATTCAGTTGATTCTGGAAAGCCCCCATTTTGACAGAAAACGGGCTTTAGAACAGCAAATCACTCTGCTGACCTTGAAAAAGGAACATCTGGAGGACCTGATTGGCCTTGCCCGTGAAATTCTTCAGAATGGAGCAAACAAAATGGACTTTTCAGCCTTCAGCACAGAAAAAATAGACCAGTATGCTGCCCAGGCCAAGGCGGCCTATGGCAAAACCCCCGAGTATCAAGAGTTCGCCCAGAAATCGCAAGGCCGAACCTCCGTAGAGACCCAGCAGCTGCACAAACAGATGATGTCCCTTTTCGCAGAATTTGGCGCTATGCGGACCTCTTCTCCCCAGGGGGAGGAGGCCCAGGTGCGCCGGCTGCAGGACTTTATTACAGAGCACTTCTACACCTGCTCTAACCAAGTGCTGGCCCAGCTGGGAGAGATGTACGCCGCTGGCGGAGAATTTACCCAGAACATTGACCAGGCGGGAGGACCTGGCACGGCAGCCTTTGTCTGCCAGGCCATAAAGGCATACTGCTGATCTTCCAGGGTTCACCCCGCCTCCCCCTTCATCCCCCTTTGCCTGGTTCGCAGACAAAGGGGGATGTTTCCTGTTAAGCAACTTTTTCTATTGATAGTTTCTTAAGAATCCATTGCAATCCCCGCGGGAAACGCCTATAATATGCCTTGAGGTGAAGATATGAGGGATTTGAAAATCGGCCGCATTTTGCTGGAACACCGCCGTAAGCGCGGCGTCACCCAGGACGAACTGGCGGAATACATCGGCGTCTCTAAAGCCGCTGTGTCCAAGTGGGAGACCGCCGCCACCTACCCGGATATTACGCTGCTGCCCCAGCTGGCCGCGTTTTTCAATATCAGCATTGACCAGCTGATTGGGTACGAGCCCCAAATGACCCGGAGGGATATTCGCCAG
>CAJUPK010000005.1:0-15007 GCA_910588415.1 uncultured Oscillospiraceae bacterium
TTTCCTGCGGAAAGTACCGGAAAACTCCTGCCTGGGCGGCATGATGGCAGCTGGGTGGCATCTATGCTGGCTGCCGCCCAGCCAGCATAGAACCACTACCTCCTACCACTCAACTACCCCAGAGCCGCCTGGGTAGGAGTTTTGCCCGTATTTCCCGAAGGGAAACAAGCGCGGCGACTTGCCGAAGGCAATGTCGGGCGCAGGGGCGAAACTTTTCCTTCTGCTCTCAAAAATCATGAGTAGGGAAAGGCCTATGCTTTGCCGGGGACAAAAGCGGAGGCGGACATTTTTTCAGCTGGCTGCAATTTACACCTTGTTGCCTGTTAAGAAAAGTGATATAATAGACAGATGGAACGGCTATGAGGCTGGTGAAGCGGCAGGAGAAGGCTCCGCTTTGGGGGAGATAAGCCACAGGCGCACACCGTCTCCATTGCTGGCGGCAGCCTCTTTTACAATGAGAGCAGGGTCCCAGGCCTTCAAGCTGTTGGTCCGGCTGTTGGAATCGGCCAGCAGCACTTGGCCGCTGGAGGTGGCGCCGTGAAGCAAAATGAAGTGGCCGCTGTCTGTAAAGTGCCCCGGTCCCACCAGGGCCACGGCCATGCCGCCCGCGTTCAGGTGCTGGAGAAGCTCCTGGGGGCCGCACTTTTTCTGCAGAGTGCAGTTTAGGCCAAAGGCCTTGGCTGTGCCCTCGATGATGGTGAGATAGGAGCCGCTGCCAGGGCACCAGTAGTCGTGCTCATAGGCCCACAGAGCCATCTGGGCCGGGTCGGTGGTTTGGCTGGTCAGGCTGGCTACCACCATGGCCATCACCGTGGGTCCGCAGCCATAGGGGCCGATGGGGTCGCTTCCAAAAGGTTTATCCCGCCAAGCCTCATCGCCCTGGTTAAAATACACGCAGGGGACGCCGCCCGTAAGCACGGTCCTGCCGTCCAGCTGTATAAACTCCGTGACAGCAGGGGTGGGAATGGGCGTGGGGGTGGGCAAGTTTACGGCAGGAGCCGTTACAGGCAGAAGCACGGGCCTGGGGCAGCTGTATTCTCCTGTGCCCAGGCTTACCCAGCCAGCGGCACCGTCCCGGCGGCGATGGAAGTCCCAGAGCCGCAGCTGGGCCTGTACGGTCTCCCAGGTCTGGACCACAGGCCGCACCACTGGGTCGGTGATGCGGTGGAAAAGCACGGGGGAAAAAAGGCTGCAAAAGGCCAGCTCCATCCCTCCCACGCACAAAAGGGCCAGGGTCAGGACCAGGAGCAGAGGCCGGGATCTTTTTTTAGTCCGCTCCCGGCTGGCTGCGGGGCGGAAGGGTTCCATAATGTCTTTCAAGATGCCCTCCATGACGTGTTCTGTTCCTACAAGCTGTCGCGCCTATCTATAATATTATTATGAATCAAGATTTTAAGAGGTCTTTAAAGAGGTCTTTAAGCAGCATATAGATATCAGCAGCGGCGCTGTTGATAGGAACAGGACTTAGGACGAGAATTTCCCTGAACAGGGTGGATGCAAGGATTATTATAGCAAAAGCCGGCGGTTTTGTAAAGCGCCGCTTGGGCTGGATGGAAAGGAGCTGGACGGCTATGCCGGTCATCCGTCTGGACAATGTCTCAAAAATATATAAGGGAGCTAAAAAGAACGAGAACCTAAAGAGGTTTGAGACTCTCTCGCATGTGAACCTGCAGATTCAGCAGGGGGAGTTCGTGTTTTTTGTGGGCAGCCGGGGCGCGGGCAGCAGCACGCTGCTGAACCTGATTGCCGGGGCCCTGCAGCCGGACGGGGGAGCCGTTTACCTGGACCAGGTAAATCTTGCCAAGCTGAACAGGCGGCAGGAAAAGAAGCTGAAGTACATATTTGGCCGGGTGCCCCAGGAGTCTGAGCTGACGCGCAACGCCACGGTGTTTGACAACCTCTGCCCTCCTGGGCGCTTTAAGCGCATGGGCGGGGCCCTGACGGACGCCCCGCTGATTACAAAGGCTTTGGGGCTGGTGGGCATGCCTGGCTGCGAGGAACGGTTTCCAGCGGAGTTTACCAACTCGGAGTGCAGGAAGATAGAGTTGGCAAAGGCCATTGTGTACAGCCCGCCGATTTTGATTCTGGACAAGATTACGGACAGGATGGACGATGACAGCATTTGGGACATTATGCATCTTTTGGATGAGATGAACCACAGGGGAACCACGGTGCTGATGTCCACCCACGCCAAGCAGTTTGTAAACATCATGCGCAGGCGGGTGGTCACACTGGTGGATGGAAAGCTTGTGGGCGATGTGCAGAAGGGCCGGTTTGGGGACATTGTGTAGGCAGTTTCCCCTGGCTGGACGGGCAGGAGCCAGTTAATCCAGGGATAATAGTAAATTTCGTTTGACAATCCCTATGTTCAGGGTTATAATAAGCAGTGAGAGCTGTGGTTTGCTTCCGAGAGCGCCGGCAAGGGCGGGGGAAGGGTCCATATGCCCGGGTTTTTGCCAGGGCTGGGGACGCTTTCCGGGATGCCTGGAAGTTTGGCGGGCGCGGCAGAGGCAGGGCAGGGTTCTGAGGGGACAGCCAGGGGGAAATTAAGGCGATCGCGCCAGCATTGTTTATTGACAATGCCCGTGTGATGGCTTATAATGTATGGCAGGTTGACAGCCGCTTGAGTGGGAGATGCGGAAAACGGCGGGAAAACCTCTAAACACCCGCCGCGCCCGTGAATATAATGATGCAAAAGAAGGAGGAGCAGTCATGCTCAAAAACATGAAAATCAAGATGAGTCTGATCATGGGTTTCTCGGTCACCATCCTGGTCAGTGTGGCGATTGTTGTAGCCGCGCTGGTCATCATGAACATCCAGTCCAGCAGTTATCAGAGAATCATCGACACCAATGTCCAGGCCAGCCAGCTTGTCCGTGTCTGCAGATTGAATGTGAACATAGCGGCCCGTAACCTGCGGGATGTAGCTCTGGATCCTGATTCGGATTATGTTGACACTGCTACGAATGCGATCAATGAAAAGCTCAATTCTTTGCAAAGCGACATTACGGAGCTGCGCGCCGTGCATGCGCTGGAAGATGAGAGTACTTTGAATGAATACATATCTGCCGTGGAGGTTTGGGGCACAGTGGTTCCCACCATTTTGGCAGACGCCACGGGCGGCAAGATGGAGGAGGCCCTTCGGCTGCTGCAGGAGGAATGTACCCCTGCTCTGGGCAAAGTGGATGAGATTGCCAGCCGGCTGCAGACGGAGATTACCGCTGACCAGGACAATGTGATTAAGCAGCAGTCCAACATGGTGACCATCTCTATTTGGGCCATTATCGCGGTGCTGGTGCTGGCTACCATTTTTGTCATGCTGCTGGAGCTGCGCATCATCCGCAATATTACCGTCCCAGTGGAAGAGGTGCGCACAGCTCTAATTGGCTACAGCGAGGGTAAGCTGGATATTCCGGTTAACTTTGAGAGCCAGAACGAGCTGGGCGACATGTGTAAGGCCCTGCGCACCAGCCAGAGAGTGCTGAGCAATGTAATTGACGACGTGAATCGACTGCTGAAGTCCATGGCCGATGGCGACTTTAATGTCCGTACAGAGGCGGAAGAGGACTATGTGGGCGCTTTGAACGCACTTCTGCTTTCCATCCGCGGCATCAACCGCAACTTGAGCGAGACTCTCAGCCAGATTCAGTCCTCCTCTGACCAGGTATCTTCCGGCGCGGACCAGGTTTCCAACAGTGCCCAGACTTTGGCCCAGGGCGCTACTCAACAGGCCAGCGCTGTGGAGGAGCTGTCCGCCACTATTACCGAGATCGCCCAGGGCGCCGAAGAGGGCTTAGGCCTGGCAAGGGATTCCAGCCAGCTGTCTAATGACGCCAGCGCGCAGATCACCGTATGCAGCGACCTGATGCAGAGCACGGTGGGCGCCATGAATGACATCAAGGCTGCCGCCGAAGAGGTTGGCACCATTATTGACACCATCTCCAACATTGCATTCCAGACCAACATTTTGGCTTTGAACGCCGCCGTAGAGGCTGCCCGTGCGGGCGTGGCCGGCAAGGGCTTTGCCGTGGTGGCCGAGGAGGTCCGTGTACTGGCTTCCAAGTCTGACGAGGCCAGTCGCGCTACCAAGGAGCGGATTGAACACGCCATCAACGCTGTGCAGAAGGGCAGCGCCTATGTGGAGGATGTTTCCGAGGCGCTGGATAAGACCGTTGGCATGGTAAACGGCGCGGTTGCCAAGATGGGTGATGTGGCCGAGGCCAACGAGCATCAGGCCGAGTCCATTGAGCAGATCCGCGAGGGCATCAGCCAGATTTCCGCTGTTGTGCAGAGTAACTCTGCTACCAGCGAGGAGAGCGCGGCTGCCAGCGAGCAGCTGTCTTCTCAGGCCCAGCTTATGGACCAGCTGATGAGCCGCTTCAAGCTGCGCAACTACAGCGGGGTTTCCAACCCGGCTCCTGTGCGCACCAGCGAGGACAACACGGTGGATTCTTTTGGAGGGGCAGGCTACGACAAATATTGATTGCCTGTCAGCGCTGACAACAGCCGCGGTGCTTAAATAAAAAACCATAGCCGGGCGGCCTGTGTAATCAAGGCCGCCCGGTTTTGCCGTGAACAGCGCAAATAAGGTATACTTTTTGAGAGTGAAGGCAAAAGTTTCGCCAGCCTTTTCAAAGGCTGCGAGGTGTGGAGCAGAGCTCCATGGTCTTGCGCTTTAGCGCCAGAAACATCGTCAGACAAGTTATCCATTTTCAAAGAAAATGGATAAAAAGGGCGCATGTATGCGTTAGGCCTCCGGACGCACAGGGCGCGTCCTACGGCAAGGCCGTGGGGCTTTGCCCCACACCCTACCAGGGGCCTAACGCCCCTGGACCGCGCAATAAATTCTCAAAAAGTATGGAAAAGCTGTGAAAAAGCCAGAATATGGGGAGAATACTGAAAACTAAAGAGGTGATTCTTTTGCCAGAGGACTTGAGGGAACAGGGACCAGGAACTATTTTTGCCTTGGATATAGGCACCCGGAGCATCATTGGGATGCTGGGCAGTGTGGAAAAAGGGCGTTTCCGGGTAGAGGCCATCGAAAAAGAGGAACATGGCCGCCGGGCCATGCTGGACGGCCAGATTGTGGAGATCGGGCAGGTGGCAGAGGTGGCCCGGGAGGTGATTGGACGGCTGCAGGAGAAGTCCGGCATACGGCTGAGCCGGGTGTGCGTGGCTGCTGCGGGCCGGGCGCTACGGTCCCAAAGCGCGGACTTCACCCTGCAGTTTGATGAGCTGCGCCAGGCGGACGAGGAACTGATTGGCCAGCTGGAGGCTGGGGCGGTCTCGGAAGCGGAGAAAAAGCTGACGGGAGAAAATGCCGGACAGGGGCGGTTCTACATGGTGGGCTACACGGCCCGGCAATATATTGTAGACGGGTATCCCATGACCAATTTGATGGACCACCGGGGCCAGGTGTTCCAGGCGGATGTGGTGGCGACTTTCCTGCCCAGCGGGGTGGTGGAAAGCCTGTACGCAGTCACAAACCGCCTGGGCCTGGAGGTATCCAGCCTGACATTGGAGCCAATCGCTGCCTTGAACGCTGCCATTCCCGCGGATATCCGGCTGCTGAATTTGGTGCTGGTAGACATTGGCGCGGGCACCTCGGATATAGCTGTTTGCCGGGAAGGCAGCGTGGTGGGGTACACCATGGCTACTGTGGCGGGAGACGAGATTACCGAGCTGCTGATGCGCAGCCTGCTGGTGGATTTTAAAACCGGCGAGCGTCTGAAAATGAGTCTGGGCTCCGTGGAGCCGCTGCAGTACCCGGATATTTTGGGAATGAAGCATGAGATCAGCAGCGACAGCCTGTACGAGATTTTGCTGCCCGCGGCCCAGCGCTTGGCCAAAGAGATTGCCGAGGAGATTATGCAGCTGAACGGCAGTGTCCCCTCTGCCGTGTTTCTGGCGGGAGGGGGCAGCAAGCTGATGGGCCTGCCCCAGCTGGTGGCCGCGGAAATGGAGATGAGCGAGGCGCGGGTTGCTTTGGCCGGGAACCATTTTGGCAGCAGCGCCTGCTCGGAGGAGTATGAGCTGAATGACCCGGAGTATGCCACGCCCCTGGGAATTGGGGCTTCGGCGGCACTGGGAATGATTAACGACAGCTATATGGTGACGCTGAATGGTTTTCCAGCCAAGCTGTTCCGGAATGGCAGCCTGAATTTGCGGGATGTGCTGCTGATGAACGGCTACCGCTATGGCGACATGATGGGCCGGACAGGGGCGAATCTCTCCTTCCTGCTTAACGGCCGCCGGGAATTCTTCCGGGGGATGCCCAGGGTAGAGGCCAAAATGACCATCAATGGGCAGGAGGCGGAGTTTACCACTGTGGTGCAGGCAGGAGACAGGATTCAGTTTACCCCTGCCAAGCCTGGCCAAGGGGCCAGCCAGACCCTGGGCCAGCGGCTGGGAGAGGATTTTTCCGGGGATGTGACGGTGAACGGCCAGCCGGAACCCTTGTCCTATGCTATCCGGCAGGGGGATGTGATTGAGACCACGGGGGGAGAACTTCTGGCACCGCGGAAGCAGGCCTCGGCAGAGGAAAGGCGGAGTGTCCGGGCGGATAAGCAGCCGGATAAGCCTGCCATGCCAAAGGCCGGGAGAGCTGGCCCAGTAAAGCCTGAGCCGCCAGCGGAGAGGGGCAAGGGGGAGGCGGTTCTCCCCGCCGCTCCGCTAAAGGAGCAGGAGCCGCCAAAGGCTCCGGAGAAGCCCGCTAGTACGGCGGGGACGGAAGGCGGGAAGCCAGAGAAGGCGCAGGAGAAGGCCCTTCCTGCAGCTGCCCCAGCAAGGAGCAAGGGGACAGAAAAAGCGGCTGCGGGGGCCAGCGGCTTGTGGGGACCTTCCAGCCTGGGGGCTGCCAGAGAGAAGCCGGACCCTGGGATTCGGACAAGGAGAGCGACTGCAGGCGTAAAGCCGGAGGAGAGGCCAGGCGGAGCGAAAGAAGAGCCTGCTGGGGGGGCCAAGGTCCCGGAGCAGATGTCCTTTGAGCGGAAGCCAGAAAAGAGCCAGGGCCTGCGGGTAGTTTTGAACGGAGAGCCCTTGCTGCTGCAGCCCAAGCCCGAAGGGGGCGATTACTACCTGATGGACCTGCTGGAGCGGTCCGGGCTGGATTTCAGCCATCTGGACCGGCCGGTCGAGCTGCTGGTCAATGGGGCCGAGGGACAGTTCAGCCGGGTCATCAAGGAAAATGACCAGGTCACCATTCAGTATAAGGCGTGACGCGCCTCTGCAGGGAGTCTATCTTCTGGAAAGGGGAATCCCTGCAAGGAGCCCATAAAGGCGTCTATAAAACCAATCAAACGGATCCATTGTACACTACAAAGAGTAAGCAAGAAAGAGGCGATACCAATGAAGCACTGCAAATGGAGGCTGGCCGCCGGGGCTCTTTCCCTTTGCTTGGCCTTAAGCGGCTGTGGAGGCGGCGGGAGCTCCTCCTCTTCCTCGGGGGGCGGGCTGGCCCAAGGTTCAGACCCGCTTGTAAACGGCTCGGCTGTCAGCTCCGGGCTTGTGGAGCAGGAGGAGCTGCATATGATGACGGTGGATGAGACGGTTGCGTTCTTCAAAACCTACAAGCCTTCCCAGCTGGGGCTGGAGGGCGAGAGCATGGAGGAATACCAGGTCTATCCCATTGAAAAAGCCATTCCGGTGGACGGCCTGCCCTGCATGAAGATGACGGTCTATTCCAGCTCGCAGGCGGGAACCAACCAGCCAACGGGAACTTTTTTAGTGGCCAGAGACGGCACGGCAGTCTATAAACTGGACGGCGAAACAGTCACAAAGGTGGAGTAAACAGACGGGAAAAAGGACCTGACAAAAAGTAGGAAATATTTTGCCCAGCCAGGCCATAAACTGGAAGGGAAGAGGGAAGAGGAAGGAGTTTCCTGTTAAAAATGAAAAGCAGGTCTTGCGGAAACCGTCGAAATGTGTTATACTAATCAAGATTGAAAATCTCTTTTCCGTGCAGTGGAACCACCAGGGGAAATTACCGGGGAAAAGCACGTATATTCCACAAAATAAATCGAGGAGGAATGAAAATGGACAGCATAGTCAACAACAGTATGCGCATGATGGAACGCTCCATGGAGTTTTTGTGGACCAAGCAGACCGCTTTGCTGGATAATATTGCCAACGCGGAGACCCCAAACTATAAAACAAAGCTGGTCACCTTTGAAGAAAGCTTTCAGTCTCAGCTGGAGGCGGCTGACCACGGCAAAAATAAATGGACCAAGCAGACCATGCGCCAGGCTATTGAAGGCGCGGACTGGAACGTGGTGGAGACCGGCGAGGTGACCAGACGGGATGAAAACGGCGTGAACATCACCGAGCAGATGACAGAGCTGGTGCGCAACTCCTACCAGATGCAGTATGTCTACCAGAGCCTTACCAGCGATCTGTCGGCCTTGCGTACAGCCATTGGCTAAAACCAGAGTGTAGGCAAGGTAACTTACACACACATTGGCTGCGCTGGTCATATAGTATCTATGTAGTTGAGACGGACAAACACGGTGAACGAAAACGGTTAAAAGCAGGTTTGCGTGTTTGGCGGGGCCGGGGAGGGCTTCTCACTGGCCGGGCCAAATCCGCAAGCAGGTGCAGAAAGGACAGGAGAAAATCATGGCTTTTTTAGGCACAATGAATATTGTAGGATCCGGACTGACGGCCCAGCAGCTGCGGCTGGACATTATCTCTGAGAATATCACCAATATGAATACCACCCGGACGGAAAACGGGGAGGATCCCTACCGCCGGAAGATGGTGGTTTTTGAGGCCGAGAGCGGCCGGGACAGCTTCCGGATGGCCATGGCCCAGGCTATGGGCGCCTCGAACCGGGGCAGTGAAAAAGCTGGCGGCGTGAGAGTGACAGAGATTATGGAGGACCCCACGGAGTTCCCCATTACGTATGACCCCACCCACCCGGACGCTAACGAGGACGGATATCTGGAGATGCCCAATGTGATACTGGTGAAGGAGATTACAGACGCTATGGCGGCCTCCCAGGCTTATTCAGCCAATGTGACTGCCTTTAACACCTTGAAGAGCGTGATCTCCAGAGGCTTGGATTTGGGCGCTCGGTAAGCGGATAAACGATCGTTTTAGATGCGCAGAAAAACGCAGAGGCGGAAAAGCTGAAAGATATATAAACTATTTATATAAAAACAATTTTAGCAATGAAATGTTTCCCCTTGCCAAAAGAAGGGAAAGCGTTTATAATAAAAATGGGCTGGTCCTCCAGCCACAGAGCAGGAAAGGATGTCTGGTTGCAATGATACATTCCATTATGCCCCTGGCCTCCCTCTTTAGCGGGGAGCAGGCCGGGCAGGTGCAGGAAACCGCTGTTACAGGCGGTTTTGGCAATATTTTTCAATCTGCCGTTGAAGCGGTGAAAGAGACCGATGCAGAGAAAACCCAGATGCAGTACCTGATGGCCACCGGCCAGCTGGATAATCCGGCTGAGCTGACTTTGGCCAGCAGTAAATACGAGCTCTCCGTGAATCTCCTTGTGCAGCTACGTAACCGGGCGCTGGAGGCCTATAATGAGATTATGCGCATCAGCCTGTAAAGCGGGCGGAGCCAATTACCCGCAGCGGGCTGAGGAGGTCAGGTAAGTGGAAGAAAAGGCAAAAGACATATGGGGGAAGGTCAAAGGCGCTGCCGGCGGGCTGAGCACCACCGTGAAAGCCATCATTGTGGCGGCCATTGTGATTGTTCTGGTGGCAGTGGCGTTCTTATTGGCCAATAACTCCAAAAAGGACTATGAAGCGCTGTTCACGGATTTGAACAGCGATGATTTGACTTCTATCACAAAATATTTGAATGATTCTGGCATGACTGACTACATGATCCAGGGAGAAAACACCATCATGGTGCCAGCGGACCAGGAGGTGCAGTTGAAAGCCCAGCTCATCGCCGAGGGCTACCCCAAGTCCGGCCTGGATTATGGACTGTATCTGACCAGTATCAGCTCTCTGTCCACAGAGTCAGACCGGGCCCAGATTGCCCTGTATGAACTGAACAACCGGCTGGCCGCCACCATCCGCTGCTTTGAAGGCGTGCAGGACGCAGTGGTGAATATTGCCATGGGCGAGGACAGGCGGTATGTGCTCAGCCAGGACAACACCATCAACGCATCCGCCTCTGTGGTGGTCACCATGAAGGAGGGCGAGCAGCTGAACAGCCGGCTGGCCGAGGCCATCCGGGCTACAGTGAGCCACTCGGTCAAGGGGCTCATCATTGACGAGGTGGATATCCGGGACAGTGAAGGCAATACCTTTAACAGTGACGGGACGGCGGACGGCTGGGGCGAGCTGAAAAGCGTGGCGGACACCAAGCTGGCCTTGGAAGAACAGTGGAATAAGAAACTGCGCAACCAGGTTATGGACGTGCTGGTGCCCATGTACGGGGAGGGGAATGTGTCTGTATCCGTAAATACAACAGTAAATATGGACACCTCCCGCACAGAGTCCACAGAATATACGCAGCCGGACTGGGCCGGAGCTGAGACCAATGGCGAGGGTATTTTAAAGAAGAAGGTATTTGAAGGCCGCATCATTGCTGGCGAGGACGGTATTGGCGGCGTGGTAGGGACAGAGCCTAACGCTGACTTGAACGAGTATGTAGAGCGCTACCAGCCGGACGGCGAGGAAGGCGGTCTGGAGTACAGCGGCGAGAAAGAGTTTGAGAACAATAAGACAATCACCCAGAGCGAACGCATAGGCGGCTATCTGGACGATGTGACTGTTGCGGTCAGTATCAACAGCCGAGTGCCCAATACGGCCAATCAGGATGCCCTGGTCAACCATGTGGGCAAGGCAGTGGGCCTGTTGAGCGCAGCTGATCAGGCGGACCGCATCTCCATCATCAGCCATGAGTTTTACGTGCCCGAAAGTGATATACCGGCCAATACAGAGCCTATGCCCAGCATCTTCGCGGACATTCCCATGTGGGTGTACCTGGCGCTTCTGGCAGGTCTGTTCCTGTTCATGGTGCTGTGTACGGTTATCATTCTACTTACCCGCAGCCGCGGCCGCCGCCGTGTGCAGCAGCTGGAGCCTGCGCTGGCGGATGGGCCGGCGGAGGACCTGGAAGAACTTGTGCCTGCAGAAGAACCAGAGCCTGCTGGTGCTGATATTATGGATGTGCATACCGAAAAGAGCATGGAGCTGCGCAGAAGCGTGCGTGAGCTGGCAGAGAGCAATCCTGAAATTGCGGCCCAGGCGATTAAGGCACTGCTGAGGGGAGATGAAGAGGGCAATGGCGGATAAAGCAAAACCGGAGAAGGAAAAGCAGAAAAAAGGCAAGAAGTCCGAAGTGGCGGTGATGGACCCGCCGGAAGAGACAGCTGCAGCCGTGCCGGAGCTGCCCCCCAGCGCCTCTTTGATCGAGGCCATGAGCGGCGCCCAGAAGGCCGCGGCGGTGATTGTGTCCCTTGGGGTGGACAAAGCCTCTCAGCTGTACCAATTTATGGAACCAGAAGACGTAGAGATGATCACCCTGGAGGTTGCTAAGCTGGGGTATCTGGATGCGGACGTAACAGAGGCAGTGCTCAATGAGTACTACCAGATGTGCATGACCAATAAGGCTGTGACGGAAGGCGGGCTGGAGTATGCCCGTACCGTGCTGGAAAAAGCTTTTGGCGCGCAGACAGCTTCCAGTCTTTTGGATAAGGTGACGAAATCCCTGAAAAACCGGGAGTTCGCCTTTATGAACAAGGCTGGGGAGAAGGACTTGTTTTCAGCTCTGCAGAACGAACGCCCGCAGACCATTGCTCTGGTGCTCTCCTATGTAGAGCCGGACAAGGCCGCGGCAGTGGTTGCCCAGCTGGACCCGGATATTCAGGTAAAGGTAGTGGAGCGCATTGCCACCATGGACAGCGCCTCCCCCACAGCGGTAAAGATTATCGAGGCAGAAATGTCCAACAAGTTTGCCAATATCTTCAGCAGCAGCAATATCCAGGTGGGTGGCATAGACTTTGTGGCCGATGTGATGAACAACGTGGACCGGGTCAGCGAGAAGAGCATTTTCGACGGCCTTACCATGTACGACGCGGTGCTGGCCGACGAGATCCGCAAGCGGATGTTCGTGTTCGAGGATATTCTTACCATGGACGATCGGTCTGTACAGCGCTTTGTGCGGGACTGCGACACCCACGACCTGGTGCTGGCCCTCAAGCCAGCCAGCGCGGAGCTTGCCAACAAGCTGTACAAGAACATGTCTACCCGTATGGCGGAGTCCATCCGGGACGATTTGGAGATTACCACCAATGTGCGCATGAAGGACGTGGACGATGCCCAGCAGCGTATTGTGGCCCTTATCCGCGACCTGGAGGCCAAGAACGAGATCATCATCCTCAAGGGCGGCAAGGACGATATTATTGCTTAAACAGGATCGTTCTTTCTGTCACAGCGGATGTTCCGTTTCACGATCGTAATCTAAATGTTTCATACATAGAAAGAAGGAGGTCTTTCGTATGCCGGGCATTTTTAAACGCTTTGTAAACATAACGGCGGATAAATATGTGTTCCCAGCAGCGGAGGACCTTTCTGTTGCCAGCCCAGAACCCGCCTTAGAGCAGGACCCTGCTGCGAACCCGGAGGAAGAGGAAAGCAGGGAGCCAGAGCCAGAACCCCGGGAAGCAACTCCTGTGGACTTTGCCAAAATCCAGGCCGATGCCATTATGGCCCAGGCGGAAAAGGAAGCGGAGGAACTGCGGGCCAAGGCCCGGAAGGACTTGGAGGCCGAGCTGGACCAGCTGCGCAAAGTGGCACGGGAGGACGGCTATAATATGGGCTTTGCCCAAGGCGTGGCCGAGGGACGCCTGGAAGCCAGGCAGGAGATGGAAAAGAAGGCCGCTGCCCAGGAGCAGGAGGTTCAGGCTTTCTTAAAGGAAGCGGTCCGCCAGCGGGACCGGCTGCTGGAGGACAGTAAGCAGGATTTGAAGGAGCTGGCGCTGGCCATTGCGGAAAAGGTGATCCGCGTCAGCTTGAAGAGCAGCGGGGACATTCTCATCCGCATGATCGAGTCAGCCACGGCCAAGCGCCGCCGCTGCGAGTGGGTGCAGATTTACATAGCGGACTGTGACGCCAGAGCTTCGGCCAACACAGTGCCGGAGCTGGCCCAGGCCCTGTCGCGGTTGTCGGACCGGGTGCGGATCATCCCCATGGTGGACGATGAATCCGGCACCTGCATTATTGAGATGCCAGATGAGATTATAGACGCCAGTGTTTCCACCCAGATGGATGCCTTGCGGGGCATTATCTCCAACACGGACCCGGACCGTTCCGGGTGGCCGGGTTAGGCGGTGCTGCCATGTTTCAGGATACTATCAAGCAGGTGCGGCAGGCGGATACCATCGGCCACACAGGTAAGATTGAAAATATTGTGGGCATGTCCATCGAGGCCAGCGGAGGCCGGGCCGCCGTAGGGGATATCTGTCGCATTTACAGCGGGGAGTCCGGCGGCCAGATTTCCGCCGAGGTGGTGGGCTTTAAAAATGACCGGATGTTGTTGATGCCCTATGCGGAGATGACAGGGATTTCTTCCGGCAATTTTGTGCGCAATACAGGCCACCAGCTGAAGCTGAAGGTGGGCTCTTTCTTGAAGGGCCGCATCATCAACGCGTTGGGACAGCCCATTGACGACAAGGGCCCCTTTGAGGGGGGCGATACCTATTTTTTGGGAAGCAGCTACATCAATCCGCTGACCAGGCCGCCTATCCGGGAACGGATGGAGTTTGGCGTAAAGGCTATAGACAGCTTGCTGACCATTGGCAAGGGCCAGCGTATGGGTATTTTTGCTGGTTCAGGCGTGGGCAAGAGTACCTTGATGGGCATGATTGCCAAATACGTAAAGGCGGACATCAATGTGATTGCCCTGGTGGGCGAACGCGGCCGCGAAGTTTTGGAGTTTGTGGAGAAGGACCTGGGAGAAGAGGGGATGCGCCGTTCTGTGCTGGTGGTGGCTACCTCTGACCAGCCTGCCATGCTGCGGAAGAAGTGTCCCACAGTGGCTACAGGCATCGCGGAATATTTCCGGGACCAGGGCATGGACGTTTTGCTGATGATGGACTCTCTGACCCGTTTTGCCATGGCCCAACGGGAGGTGGGGCTGGCTATTGGCGAGCCTCCGGTTTCCAGAGGATATACCCCCTCCATTTACGCGGAGCTGCCCAAGCTGCTGGAACGCAGCGGCAACTTTAAGACAGGCTCCATTACCGGCATTTACACGGTGCTGGTAGAGGGCGATGATACCAACGAGCCTATCGCCGACACAGTACGCGGTATCCTGGATGGGCATATTGTCTTGTCGAGAAACCTGGCTGCCGCGAACCACTATCCGGCTATTGATATCGGAGCCAGCATCTCCCGTCTGATGGTGGAGCTGGTAGACGAGGGCCACAAGCAGATGGCCGCCCGGCTGCGGGACATTATGAGTATCTACAACCAGAACGCGGACTTGGTGTCCATTGGCGCGTACAAAGCGGGAACAAACCCTAAGCTGGATTTCGCGCTGACAAAAATCGACAAAATTAATGAGTTTTTGAAGCAGGGCACCACCGAGGCATTCCGCTATGAAGAGTGCCTAGAGCTGATGAATAAAATCCTTTCCGGCCGTTAAGGGGCCGGTTGGACGGAGAAGCGGCAAAAGTTTTATAGGAACATACCATAAGGGAGGGGTGGCTGCCATGAAAAAGTTTAAGTTCCAGCTGGATACAGTGCTGCGGTATAAGACCCAGGTGCTGGATATCCGGCTGGCAGAGCATGGCTCGGCGCTGGCTGCCCTGCGGAAGCAGGAGGCCATATTAGAGCGGGCGACCCAGAACCGGATTGCCTGCGAGGAGGAGTACCGGCAGAAAAAGGCCGAGGGGATCACGATTGCGGATTCCATGAAATATGAAACAGGTATTCAAGTGTTAGAGCGCACTGTGCAGCGGGAGGCTGCCATGCTGAAAGAACGGCAGAAGGACGAGGAGATGAAGCGGGCCAGACTGGTGGAGGCCCGGAAGGAGACCC
>CAJUPK010000005.1:15017-35721 GCA_910588415.1 uncultured Oscillospiraceae bacterium
GGAAAAGCTGAAGGAGATAAAGAGGGACGAGTACGACTTCGCGGTAGCGAAAGCGGAGGAAAAGGAGATAGACGACCTGGTGATGGCGCGCCGTTCGGCAGCTATGCGGGAGCAGGAGTTCTGAAGCAAGAAGATGCTAAAGTGTAAATTTTTTCTGAAGATTACAAGGCCCAATGGGCGTTTTATATAAAGCAGCATATACGTTAGAAAGGAGGTGAAAGAGATGAATATACAATCATTTGCACAGGGATTGGCCGTGGAGATCATGCAGAACGTGCAGACTACCTTGCCGATGGATCCGGACAAGGCTGGCGATGAATTTGAAGCCATGCTGCGCCAGCAGAGCAAAACGGCGGAGACCCAGCGCCGGGAAGAGCAGACCCAGAAAAAACCAGCTGATCAGTCTGATAAAAAGACAGATAAGGCGGAAAAGCCGGAGGAAGAAGGCACCAACGAGCAGGAGATCCCAGAGGATGGCTACCAGGTAGCCGCCGGGCTGGTGACCTCTCAGCCTGTGGTGCATTTTGAGCTTCTTAGCGGAATGGGCCAGGAGTTTGCCGGAGAGGATATTCAGATTCCCCAGGTCCAGAATGGAGAGAACCTGATTGCGGAGGTGACCGCGCCAGCAGCTCCCCAGACGGCAGACACCACGCCTGTTATGGAGGCGCCAGTGGAAGTCCCTGGAGAGCAGGTGCAAGAGACCCTTGTGCGGCCCGAGGCGCCTGTCCTGCCGGAAGAAACCCGGGTGGATTCCCAGGTGGTTCCCCAGGAGACGCAGCCGGAGGCCATGCCCGTGCGGGAGGAAAATCAGACGGCCCAAAAGCAGGCCGTTGTGCATGACGGAAAGCCTGCGGTGGCGGAGACCAGTGAAAAGCAGCCCGAGGATGCCCAGGTGACAGAGGCCTGGACCCAGGAGCAGCCGGTGTTCCATAGAGAGACAGCCGCGCCGGTAAAGGTGGCGGAGAATTATGAGACGATGGAGCCCCAGGATCTGGACCTGCTTCAGCAGGTGGGCGACCAACTGCACCAGGCCATTCAGCAGGGACAGTCTTCTGTGGAGATCCAGCTGTCACCCGCCAACTTGGGCAAGGTGATCGTGGAGATCACCCGCAGCGGAGACGGTACCTTGAGCATCGTCATGTCCGCCGCCACAGAGAAGGCTGCCACAGTACTGCGGCAGCACAGCACGGGCCTGCAGCATGCTTTGATGAACACGGCCCAGGCTCCCGTTCAAGTGGAGGTGCAGCAGCCTCAGCAGACCGAGGACAGCAATCCTTTCCTGAATCCGGACGGGCAGAACCGCCAGCAGCATCAGCAGCAGCAACAGGAGCACAGGCATAAGGCCGCTGCAGAGGACTTTTTGCAGCAGCTGCGGCTGGGCCTGGTGGGACTGGAAGACGCCGGGGAATGATCTCCGGCGGGAGGGCCCCAAAAGCCAGCCAAACCCAAAAAACTAGAACGAAAGGTGGTAGTACAATGGCAACAAGCTCAACAGGCGGTATGCTGGATGTAGGCAACCGGCTGGGAACCACGCAAAAAGCGGCTCAGATGGCCACAAACAGCACCAACAAGAAGGCCGGCAAAGACCTGGACATGAACGACTTTTTGACCTTGATGGTGGCCATGTTCCAGAACCAGGATATTGACAATGCCGCCTCTACCACAGACATGATGAACCAGATGGTTCAGATGTCCGTGGTGCAGGCAATCACCAACATCAGCACTTTGATCGACGATTCCACTGTGCTGACCTATGCCGCTTCCCTGGTAGGGAAAGAGGTGACAGTGGGCCAGTATTCGGGCAAAGAGCTGAAGGAGATTGTGGGAGTTGTGACGGGCACT
Source organism: uncultured Oscillospiraceae bacterium (assembly GCA_910588415.1). Lineage (GTDB taxonomy): Bacteria > Bacillota > Clostridia > Oscillospirales > Acutalibacteraceae > Acutalibacter. Next base: position 16,860 of record CAJUPK010000005.1, read on the forward strand.
GGTATGCTGAACGGCCAGCAGGTCATCTTTATAGGCGATAAGAGCTATTATCTCAACGACGTGATGGCTGTGGGCAGGCTGCCGGAGAAGGGCACAGACCTGAATCCGGACGGCGACAAGGACGATGAAACCAAGCCTGTGGACCCCGCTGACCCGGATAAGCCGACAGATCCCACAGACCCCACAGACCCGGATAAGCCCACGGAGCCTTCGGACCCCGATAAGCCTACAGAGCCCGAGCAGGAAATTTAGAACGGAGGTTGAGGGTATGATGGACCGCGTGCGAGGCCTGGGGCAGGCTGAAAAGCCGCAGTCCCGGCAGCAGGAACAGGTCCCTGCCGCGCCCCCCAAAGCCAGCTTCGGCCAGGTGCTGCGGCAGGTGCAGACAGAAAAGGAGAACAGCCCGGCGGTTCAGCCGCAGCAGGGAATCAACTTTTCTAAGCACGCCATAAGCCGGGCGGAAGAGAGAGGCATTGAGCTGACCCCTGCCCTGATGGAGCAGCTGGCTGGCTCGGTGGAAAAGGCACAGGAGAAGGGCGCAAAGAACATCTTGGCGTTTAACGCCACACAGGCCTTCATCATCAACGTGCCCTTTGGCAGGGTGATTACTACCATGAACCAGGATGAGATGAAGGAGAACATTTTTACCAATATTGACGGCGCAGTGTTGATCTAGCTGGACCGAACAGCTGGCACAGCCAGCTGGCAGGAGGCTTGCGGGGCCGGGCCAGAATGACCCGCCCCCCTGTGCCCTCACAAAACAGAAGGAGAGAATGTATGACAGGTGCAATGTATGCGGCCGTATCCGGCCTGAAAGCACATATGAGCGCACTCAACGTAATCGGCCAGAATATTTCCAACGTGAATACCAACGCCTATAAGGCCACCCGGTACACGTTTTTAGAGGCCCTTTACACCACGGTGCGAGGCGGCAGTAATGGCTCCGCTCAGGTGGGCGGCAAAAACCCCGCCCAAAACGGTTACGGCTCTTCCATCGGTACCATTGACTTGGACATGAGCACGAAAAACTACACCCCCACCGGAAGGGCCAGCGACGTGATGATTGACGGCGACGGCTTCTTGATTGTGGGCAATAAGACCAGCACCTTTAACAGCAAGGACGACTTGAAGGACATGTACCTGACCCGCCTGGGCAACCTGGAGTTTGACAACCAGGGCTACCTGGTAGACGGCCAGGGCCAGGTGGTGTACGGCTATCTGTCTGTAGAAAACCCCTTGTACACCAAGGCTTTGGAGTCTACAAAGGCTGACCCAGCGGATGATCCGGATATTACAAAGCTGCCCATGATTCCCAGTGCGGATGATGCAAATAACAATACGGTTGACGCAACAAAGTTCTACCGTGACAAGGATGGGCAAGTGGTGAAGCCGGTGTTGAAAGCAGGTGCAGATCCGACAAGTACCAACCCATCCGACTACAACTTTGTAGTGGTGGACCAGTACACCCCCAGCCCGGTGCTCACAGCTATCCGGGCCCCCATGGCCTATGCGGCGGACGACCCGGCCAAGGGCATTAAGAAGGGCGACGCGGCCTATCCCACCTGGGATTTGAAGCAGGGCAGCTCTACCTACGGACAGATTGTGGACGCGGAAGAGGGCGTCAGCGGCCGTATCAACCGGGACAGCATCAGCATTGACGAGAACACCGGTCGGATTACCTGCACCACGGCCACAGGCCAGGCAGTGGTCATTGGCTCCATTGCCATTGCCAAGGTGGAGAACCCCAACGGTGTGACCCATGTGGACGGCCACTATTACCAGGCTCTGGACGGCGCGGGGGATATCTGGCTGACCTCTGTGGGCTACTCGGTGCCCAACAGTAATGACGCGGACAGTCCCTTTAACGGTACGGTGCCTACACAGGCTGACGGGACGCCAGTTCAAAACTGGGACGCCACGGGCACCCTGCCTGGCGAGATTCCCATTCAGTCCTCCGGCGGCACTAAGCTGATCAGCGGCGGCCTGGAGAGCTCTGGCACGGACCTGGCCAGTGAGATCAGCAACATGATTATGATTCAGCGCGGCTACCAGGCCAACACCCGTATTGTCACCGTAACAGACAGTATGCTGGAAGAGCTGGTGAACATGAAGCGCTAATTCGGGTGGGGGCAACCCCAGAAACCTAGGTTTCCCTTTATGATTGCGCAGAGCAGAATCCAGCTGCTTTTGGAGAGGTTTCGGAGCTTTTTCAAAAGGAGCCGAAACCGCCAGAGACCAAAGTCCTGTTACGCCCGGTCTTTTTGGGGAAGTGCCGGGTAAAGCCAGACAGCCTAAGTTCTAAAGCAAGTTGAAAAGAGACAGACCCGCACCGGGGCAGAGGCAGTATCTGTCCCGGGGCGGAAGTATTTATGGAAGGAGAGGCGTACTATGATTATGCTGACGAAAACCAGCGGTGAGAAATTCTTGGTGAACCATTTGCAGATTGAATGTATCGAATTGATCCCCGAGACAAAGATTGTCATGATGAACCGGGACTTTTATCTGGTGATGGAGTCGGTACAGGAGATTGTCAACCGGGTGGCGGACTACAATGCCAAAGTGCAGGATATCCACCGGACGGTGACCATCAACGAGGACCCCAAGCCTGCTCCCGGCCGCGGCACCGCCCAGCGTCCGGGCTTTCGGAGATAAGGCTGCCGGAAATATCAAAATGAAGGTGAATGATCTATGAATATTGGATATATCATTGGCTTGCTTTTGTCCATCGTGGTGTTTGTGCTTGGTATGGCAAACGGTTTCCCGCCCTACAACTTTGCACAGATAGGCAACTTTGCAGACGGTTCCAGCGTTATGATTGTTATTGGCTGTTCCATCGGCATTGTTATGGCCAGCTTCCCGCTGAAGACCTTTTTGGGGATGCCCAAGCACTTTGCCATTATGCTGAAGAACCCCAAAATGAAGCCGGAGAACATTATCGACGCCCTGGTGGACCTGGCCCAGATTGCCCGTAAGGACGGCCTTTTGGCCCTGGAAGAGAAGGCCGGCGAGCAGGAGGACCCCTTCTTTAAGCAGGCCATTATGCTGATTGTGGACGCCAACGACCCAGACCGGGTGCGCGCCACCCTGGAGAATGACATTGAGTGCATGTCGGACCGGCACAACGCCACGGCGGCCATGTATGACAAAGCCTCGGCAGTAGCCCCGGCTTTCGGCATGGTGGGCACGCTGGTGGGCCTTATCAACATGCTGCAGAACATGGACCCCACCAGCGGTTCCAGCACCATCGGCAAGGACATGGGCGTGGCCTTGATTACCACCCTGTACGGCTGCATTCTGGCCCACATGATTTTTGGACCTGTGGCCAACAACCTGCGCATCCGGGACAGTGAAGAGGTGCTGAACAAGATGATTATCGTGGAAGGCATCACTTGCATCCAGGCTGGTGAAAACCCCAAGATGCTGCGGGAAAAGTTGCTGACCTTTGTGGCCCAGAAGCAGAGAGAGAAGCTGGCCGACAGCACCTCTGGCGGCGATGGGGCATAAATTTGGCCCAGGGAGGGACTTTCCTGCAGAAAGATTGCGGGAGCACTTGACGGAAGGCCTCTTTATTTGTTATAATAGTACGATGATTCAAGTTGACGGCGAATTCCTGACCAGTGCCGCCGCCGGAAAGAGACGAGAATGCCGCTTCGCGGGGCATGGCCCTGCCCATGTTCAGCGAAGCGGTATTGGGCGGCACGGCGGAAGCTTGAACAGAGAATTTCCAGGAATGGAGGTGTCTGGCTGAGATGAAAAAGAAGAGTGGAGGCGGTGAGGGCGGCGGCGCCAACTGGATGGACACCTACGGTGACATGGTGACGCTGCTGCTGTGCTTCTTTGTTTTGCTGTACTCCATGTCAACCATTGATACGGAGAAGTTCAAGGCCATGGCTATGAGCTTTAATCCAAACGCGGTATTAACACCCACGGAACCGGATATTGGCACAGACGCTGGACCGGTTCAGGACACGGACCTGGACGGCAATATGGGCGACCAGGAGCAAAAGGAAAAAGAACAGGAAGAGATCGACGCGGCTATGGACCAGCTTTACCAGATGATGAAGGAGTACATAGACAAGTCGGGCAAAAATGTGGAGATTACCAAAGGCGACGGGGGCGTGTTCCTCTCCTTTGCAGACGCGGTGTTCTTTGATGCGGACCTTTATGAGCTGCGCCCAGAGGGCAAGAAGATGCTGGACGATTTGGCCCCCATGCTCAACCAAGTGAAGGACCAGGTGGACGAGATCCGCATTATGGGCCACACATCGCAGGCCACTGCCTTGGAGCCGAACGAGCCGGTGGGCGACCGGATGCTGGCCTCTCAGCGGGCAGCCCAGGTAACCGCCTACCTGCAGGAACGGCTGGAGATTGACCCCGGCCGGATGGTAAGCCAGGGCTATGGACAGCATCGTCCTGTGGCGGACAACACTGTGGAAGAAACCCGCAAAAAGAACCGCCGTGTGGAGATGGTGATTACTGGCAGGGATTTGATGAACGATTTGGGCGATGTTTTAGAGCAGTATAAAACGCTGCGCACAGACGGGCCCACCAAGACCAGCGCAACCCCAGAACCGGCGGAGGCTTCAGCGGCTCCCAGCAGTTCGCAGACCCAGAGCAACACAAGCTCCACCGCCTCTAAGGCGGAATCCGGCGAGACAAGCAGGGAGGGTTAGGCCAATGCCAGAGGTATTATCCCAAAGCCAGATAGACGCCCTGCTGAACTCTATGAACAGCGGCGGCGAGAAGGCCGCCCAAGAAGAAGAGCAGCCGGAAAAGAAATATAGAAAATATGACTTCAGCAACCCGAAGAAGTTTACAAAAGACCGTCTGAAAATGCTTAAAAGCATTTTCGACAACTACTCCAGGGTGCTGACTACCAGAATAAATGGCCTGGTCCATGCCACCTGTGAGATTGGGGTGGAGTCCGTGGAAGAGACCACCTATTTTGAGTTTTCCAATGCTCTCAGCGACAGTGCGGTGCTTACGACGGCCCACTTGAGGCTGAAGGAAGAGCGGGAGGAGACGCCCGTGCTGCTGTATGCCACCTCTCCCATCATGGTGAGCATGATGGACCGGATGACCGGCGGCAGCGGCGATGTGGACAATCTGCCTGATGACTATACGTATACGGAACTGGACCTGAAACTGTATGAAGTGCTTCTGCAGGACTTTGTGGCCATGATGGGCGTGACCTGGGAAAACTACATACAGCTGGATTTTGAGTTTGGCCGGGTGGAAAACAACCCCACCTTGGTGCAGCTGCTGGGTCTGGAAGAGACGGTGGTCATTGTGGACATGAAGGTGAGCTTTCCCAACACAGAGGGAAGCTTCAGCGTGGTGCTGCCAGAGGAGATCTTGACGGATATCTTCGCTCAGATCAGTGCTGGCAACCCGGCTAAAAAGGCCAACAGCGAGGAAAATCAGGAAGAAATATTTGAGCACTTGCGGGATTCTACCCTGGAGATCAGGGCGGAGCTGGCCCGCACCACGCTGCGGCTGGACGATTTGTACCGGCTGAGTGTGGGAGATGTGATCGACTTGAACCAAAAGAAGGACAGCGCGCTGAATCTGTATGTTGGCGGACAGCGATGGTTTAACGGGCTGATGGGGGTCAGCGAGAAAAAGCTGGCGGTGAAGATCAAAGAGGTGTACCATAACGCTGGAAGAAGGGGCAGTTTAACAAATGAGCAATAATGTTTTCAAACCAATGGAGCTGAGCGCCATCGGCGAAATAATGAACATCAGCCTCGGCTCTTCTGCTACGGCGGTCTCCAATCTGCTGGACCATCGGGTGGACATCACCACGCCAACAGTGACCGTGGTGGACGTGAAGGACTTTGAGCTTGGTGATATTGAACCGGCGGTAGGCGTGGAGATCAAGTATGTTTCGGGCCTGGACGGCAGCAATTTAATGCTGCTTCGCATGAGCGATATCAAGGTGATCGTGGACATACTAATGGGTACAGACAGTCCGCTGGAGGAGTTTGTCCTGGACGAATTGAGCCTGAGTGCTGTGTGTGAAGTGATGAACCAGATGATGGGCGCGGCTTCTACAGCATTGTCAGACTTTTTGGGCAGGGTAGTCAACATCTCCACGCCAGAGACTTTTGACGTCTATGACCAGGAGGCCATGAAGCGGGACCGTATGCCCGTGCAGGAAGGCCCGATTGTGGTGGTGCGCTTTGCCTTGAGCATTGAGGACCAGCTGCAAAGCGAGTTTATGAATGTGATTTCGGTGGAACTGGCCAAAGAGCTGGTAAGGGGCTTTGGCTTGGATGACGATGAGCCGGAGACGCTCCCCGCACCGGTTGCTGCCCCCCCGGCCCCGGCGCCAGCGCCAGAACCTGCGGCCCCAGCGGCCAGCGGCGGCGTGATGAGCCAGGATGCGATTGAGAAGCTTCTGGCAGGTGGCGGAGCTGCCGCGGCTCCCGCTCCTGCGCCCTCTCCGGCTCCAGAAGCCAGCGGCGGTCTGCTGGGCCAGGACGCGATTGAGAAGCTTTTGGCAGGTGGCGGAGGGGCTGCGGCTCCCGCTCCGGCCCCAGCAGCGCCTGTTGCGCCGCCAGCACAGCCTCCGGTCCAACAGATGCCACAGGCGGTGCCCGGCCAAGTTTCTGGCCAGATGCCACCTATGATGCCCGCTCCTGGGCAAGAGGGGATGCAGCAGCCTTATCCGGGCTACCCCCCTTACTATCCGCCCTACCCGGGTTATCCCTATTATCCGCAGCCAGAGCCAAAGTTGATCAACACCACTCCGCCTCCTCTGCCCAAGCTGGAAAACGGCGAGGAGCTGAGCCAGGAGCAGTCCCAGAATCTGGATTTGATTATGGGCGTGCCCCTGGAGGTGACGGTAGAGATTGGCCGTACCAGGAAGCGTGTACATGATATTCTTTCCTTCTCCAAGGGCTCGCTGGTGGTGCTGGATAAACTGGCGGGAGACCAGGTGGATCTGTTCGTCAACGGCAAATGTATTGCCCGGGGCGACGTGGTGGTAGTGGATGACAATTTTGGTATTCGGGTAACAGAAATTCTGCGGAAACCCGACATTGAAGAGATCGCACAGCAGCGATAAGCTGATAAAACTGGCAAATCATATCATACATTGAAAAGAGGATGAATTACTATGGCAAAGATTTTACTGGTGGATGACGCTGCTTTCATGCGCAAGGTTATCAAAGACACCCTGTCCAAGAACGGTTACACGGAACTGTTTGAAGCCGTGGACGGAGCCGATGCGGTGGAAAAGTTCTCTGAGATCAATCCAGATCTGGTCATCATGGACATCACCATGCCCAATATGGATGGCTTGGAGGCCCTGAAAGCCATGCGCGCCAAAAACAGTTCCGCCAACATTGTGATGTGCTCTGCCATGGGCCAGGAGGCCATGGTTATTGAGGCCATCCAGTCCGGTGCAAAAGACTTTATTGTAAAACCATTTAAATCAGACCGTATTATGAAGACCGTTACTTCCATTGTTGGCGCGCCCTGATGAAGAGTGCGGCCATAAATGCCAGTTTGGGCTGGCTGGCCTTTGACCAGCCGCCTAGAATGTTAGCTGCTGGTATGGGAGGAAATATATTCTCTCTGTTAGGAATGCTGCTGACGGTGGCGGTTGTGCTGGCGCTGGCCTATTGGTGTACAAAACTGATAGGCCAGCGCGGCATACCCGGCTGGGCCAGGGGAAGTGCAGGCGGCGATAAGCTGCGGCTGCTCTGGCAGCTCAGCCTGGGTAAAAACGAGCGGTTAGTGTTGGTGCAGCTAAACCAGCGCTGCCTGCTGCTGGGGGTTACCAGCGGGGGAATCAGCGTGCTGGCAGAGCTGGCCGAGGAGGAAGCAGCCCTTTGGCTGCAGAAAACAGGGGAAAAGCCAGTGGATGTTCCCAAATTTGCGGATATCCTGCGGAATAGCTTCCCTAGGAAGAAATGAGTGTGATCGATTGCCTGAAAGTATAGATGGAATTGTAAATATAAACGGCGACAGCGTACAGGCGCTGGAGATCATCATTCTCACCACCCTCATTACGCTGCTGCCTTCGCTGGTGATCATGTGTTCTTCCTTCACCAGATATGTAATCACCCTTTCCTTTTTGCGCAATGCCATGGGAACGCAGCAGACGCCGCCGAACATGGTGTTGGTAGGAGTAGCCCTGTTTCTGACGCTTTTCACCATGGGGCCTGTGATTGACCAGGTGAATACCCAGGCCTACACGCCCTATGTGGAGGAGGAGATCACCCAGGACGAGTTTTTCGATTTGGCCCAGGTGCCTCTCAAAGAGTTTATGCTGCGGAACACGGAGCCCAGTTCCCTGAATATGTACTGCGACCTGGCGGGCATTGATAACCCAGCGGACCAGGAAGCTGCGGTGGACCTGCCCCTGCGGGTGGTAATTCCGTCTTTTATCACCACAGAGCTGAAGCATGCCTTTGAGATCGGCTTTTATCTCTATATTCCCTTTTTGCTGATAGACATTATTGTGGCATCCACTTTGATGTCCATGGGCATGGTGATGTTGCCGCCTTCCATGATCTCTACCCCCTTTAAGCTGCTGCTGTTTATCAGTATCAACGGCTGGGAGATAATATTTTCCACTTTGGTGCAAACCTTCCAGTAGGGCAGTTCAAACTAGAAAGCGAGGTGACCGTTGGTGGATTTACCGGTGGTAGATGTGTTTCGGGACGCCATAGGCGTTGTAATCAGGCTGGCGGCGCCTATGCTGCTGCTCAGCATGGTGGTTGGCGTGATTGTTGCCATCCTTCAAGCGGTCACCCAGATCCATGAACAGACTATCTCCTTCATTTTAAAGCTGATTGTGGTGGTGCTGTTTCTGGTAATTGGGGGCAGCTGGATGATGTCCACCCTGCAGGAGTTCGCCTTGGGCCTGTTCGAGCTGATGAAGGGGTAGTGCCGTGGAGTTCTTTGAGTGGGACAGATTTACACTGTTTTTGTATATCATGATGCGGATGGCTGGCTTTGTGCTGTTCACCCCTTTTTTTGGGCGGAACAATTTGCCCAGCTATTTTAAGGTTGGGCTGATTTTGGTCTTTTCCATGGCAGTGGGGTACACGTATACGGGCACGGCAGAGGTTCCTGTCACTTTTATCGAGCTGGCTGTGAAACTGATGCTGGAGCTTGCTATCGGGTATTTTGTGGGCCTCATTATCAACTTGTTTCTGTTTGTGCCCACCTATGCGGGGCACATTATGGACGAGCAGATGGGCATGGCCATGGCCCAGACCTATGACCCCAGCTTTCAGGGACAGGCAACGCCTGCCTCCAATGTTCTCAATATATTCGCTATTTTGATTTTCTTTGCGGCGAACGGTCACCAGACCTTGCTGCGGCTGATGCTGACCTCTGGCCAGCTGGTGCCATTTGGCACAGCCGCCCTGGGGGATGCTGTAGCGGAGAAGGTGGTTTCTCTCTTTATTGACTGTGTGCTGCTGGCCATTAAGCTGTGCCTGCCTGTCTTGGGCGCGGAGCTTATGGGCCAAGTGGGCATGGGCATTTTGATGAAGGCTATTCCACAGATCAATGTGTTTGCTATCAATATCGAGCTGAAGGTGTTAGTTGGTCTTTTGATGTTGTTTTTTCTTATCAGCCCCTTCAGTGAATTTTTGCTGGGCATGGAGAATACCATGCTTTGGGAGGTAGAGCGGGCCATCGCTTTGGCAGCTGGCGGTTAGCTTTGCGTGATCCGCTGACAGTGGCCATAGAGGGAGGTGGTGAATATGCCTGGCGATGATAAAACCGAAAAGGCTACGCCGAAACGAAGGCGGGACGAGCGGAAAAAGGGCAATGTGCTCATGTGCCAGGACATTATTGCCGTGTCTACCCTCATTGGCAGTGTGACGGTGCTGCGGGTGGTTTTCCCAACCATTGCAGGCCGGTGGGAGGAGTTTTTCAGCAAATGCTGCGGTTTTGCCATGGGTACGGTAGGGGCTCCGGTGAGTACAGGACTCAGCCAGATGGTGCTGCAGGCAGTGGAACTCTTTGTGCTGACAGCTGGTCCTATGCTGGCTGTGGCGGCACTGGTAGGCATTGCGGCCACCCTGGCCCAGACAAGGTTCCTGGTGGCAGGAGAGCTGATTCGACCCAAGTTCAGTAAAATCAGCCCTTTAAATGGCTTTAAGCGGCTATTCTCCATGCGGAGCATTGTGGAGGCTTTGAAGGGCCTGATCAAAATTACCATTCTGCTGCTGTTTATTTACAACAGCCTGGTAAATTTGATGAACATTTCCTCCCGCTATATGTACACAGACTTGAGTGAAGCCTGTGTGGACCTATTTACCGCGATTTTCAACATGCTCCTGCAGGTGTGCCTGGCCTTTGTGGCCATTGCGTTTTTCGATTTTCTCTATCAGCGCTGGGAACACGAACGGCAGATGAAGATGTCAAAGCAGGAGATCAAGGAAGAATATAAGCAAACGGAAGGCGACCCGCAGATCAAAAGCCGTATTCGTCAGGTGCAGCGCGCCATGGCGCAGCAGCGGATGATGCAGCAGGTGCCTGACGCGGACGTTATTGTCCGAAACCCCACCCACTTTGCAGTGGCCCTGCGCTATAAGCAGGGAAAAGACGCTGCCCCCGTGGTGCTGGCCAAGGGCCAGGATGAGCTGGCCGCAAGAATTGTGGCCAAGGGGGAAGAAGCAAAGGTGCCTGTGATAGAGAATGTCCCCCTGGCCAGGGCCCTGTATGCCCAGGCCGAGCTGAACCGGGAGATTCCGCCGGACCTGTACGCCGCTGTGGCGGAGGTGCTGGTATATATTTTCAAACTGGAAAATAAGCTGAGCTGACGCCGGGTTTTATAGCGGAAAGCTCTTTAGACATAAGGGATGGCGCGGCCCCGCCAGGAGCTGTCGGGCCGCTGGCAGAATTTGTGTGTTGCCTTTGCAGCGGAATCCCTATATAATTTGAACAAACGGAAGGAGGAGCACAGATGAAACGAATCTTGAACAACAGCGTGTCGCTGATGGTGGTCGTGATTGTGCTATTCCTCATCATACCTCTGCCCACCCAGCTGCTGGACGTTATGCTGGTCATCAATATCGCGCTCTCCATTGTGATTTTGCTCATCACCATGAACATCAAGGAGACGCTGGAGTTTTCCATCTACCCATCGCTGCTGCTTATCACCACACTGTTTCGGTTGGGACTGAATGTGTCCACCACCCGGCAGATTTTGGAGAACGGGTATGCCGGCGATGTTATTAAGGCATTTGGCGACTTGATAACCAGCGGCAATGTGGTCATTGGCTTTATCATCTTCTTTATCATTGTAATGGTGCAGTTTATCGTCATTACGAAAGGCGCCGAGCGCGTGGCCGAAGTGGCCGCCCGGTTTACCTTGGACGCTATGCCCGGCAAGCAGATGGCCATTGACGCGGACCTGAACACAGGCCTGATCAATGAGCAGGAAGCCCGTCTCCGCCGGGAAAAGATCCAGCGGGAAGCGGATTTTTACGGCGCCATGGACGGTGCTACCAAGATTGTCAAAGGCGACGCGGTGATGTCCCTGATCATCACCTTTATCAACTTGATTGGCGGCATTATCATCGGTATGCTGCAGGGCGGCATGGAGCTGAACGATGTGCTGACCCGGTACTCCACCGCCACCATTGGTGACGGCCTGGTCTCCCAGCTGCCGGCTTTGATGATCTCTACAGCCACAGGCATGATTGTGACCCGTTCTGTGTCTGACGGCAGCCTGAACACAGATGTGATCAAGCAGTTTACAGCCCAGCCCCGGGCCATCATGACCGCGGGCGCGGCGCTGATCTTCCTGGCAATGATGCCCAACACCCCTCACTTTGCCCTGGCTGTGGTGGCGGCGGTGCTGATTACCTTTGGCTTTGTGCTGAGCCGCAAGCTGCGGGCTGAACAGGAGGCGGAGCTGGCTGCCGCCTCTCTGCCGGAAGAGGTGGAGCCGGAGGCTGCGCCTGCAGAGGCCGATTACTACAAGGACATCAACAATGTGTACTCTTTGCTTACCGTAGAACCCATTGAGATGGAGGTGGGCTACAGCTTGATTCCCCTGGTGGATGAGAGCAGCGGCGGCAAGCTGATCAACCGCATTGTCATCTTCCGGCGGCAGTATGCCCAGGAGATGGGCTTTGTGGTTCCCACGGTCCGTATGCACGACAGCTCGGTTATTGGCACCAACCAGTACACCATCCGCATCAAGGGCGAGGAAGTGGCCAAGGGCGAGATTTTGGTGGACTATTACCTGGCTTTAGAGCCCTCGAAACCCCTGGGTGAGATTGATGGAATTGAGACAGTGGAGCCTGCCTATGGCATCCCTTCCCGGTGGATTCTGCCGGAGAACAAGGAGATGGCGGAAATTTATGGGTATACGGTCATTGATCCTCTGTCTGTCATTTTGACCCACCTGTCAGAGACCATAAAAAAGCATGCCTATGAGCTGCTTACCCGCACGGAGACCATCCAGCTGGTGGAGAATCTAAAGCGCACCTCTCCCGAGCTGGTGGAAGAGGCTTGTCCGGCGGTGATTTCTTATGCCCTGCTGGAAAAAGTACTGCGGGGCCTATTGATGGAAGGTATTCCCATCCGGGATATGCAGACTATATTGGAAACCATTGTGGACGCCATGGGCACCACCCGGGACCCGGACCTGATTACGGAAAGCGTTCGGAATGCCCTGAGCCGTACCATCACCCGGCGTTTCTGCCAGGACGGCCAGCTCCGGGCTATTACCCTGGACGCGGAGGTGGAGCGCCGCGTGGTGGCCTCCCTGACAAAGAACGAACACGGTATTTACCTGGCCATGGAGCCGGACCTGATACAGACACTGATCACCCAGCTGGCAGAACATATGCCCAAGTTTGCGGAGCTGGGCCAGTCGCCCATTCTGCTGACCAGCCAGGTGGTGCGCGTCTACTTAAGCCGGCTGCTGTCCCAGTATTTCGCAAACCTGTACGTGCTCTCTTTCAGCGAGATTGTGGGGACGGTGCAAATCCAATCCTTGGGCAACATTACTATACAGCAGCCTAGTGTCCGAAGGGCGGTGGGGTCATGAGGCCCGGCCCTGAGAAGCGCGTGGAGGAGATGACAACAGAAGAGCTGTTCGCGGAGTACAAAAGTACTGGGGACAAAGCTTTGAAGTGGGAAATCGCCATGCGTTACACAGGGCTGGTCAAGAGCATCGCCCTGCAAATCAGGGGGGTGTTCTGTAGTTTTACCCAGCTGGACGATATCATCAACGAGGGCCTGATTGTGCTGGCCGACGCGGTAGATAAGTTTGACCCGGAAAAGGGCCGCTTTGAGATGTATGTGGCAAAGCGCATCCGGGGCATGATTGTGGACCTGGCCCGGCAGCAGGACTGGGTTCCCCGCACTGTGCGGCAGAGGGCCCAGCGTATTGAGAAAGCCATGACAGAGCTGTACAATGTCACAGGCAAGCTGCCCAGTGATGCCCAGGTGGCGGAGTATTTGAACATGACCATGGAAGAGTACCAGGAAGCCATGGCAAACGCCTCTTTGCACAGTATCCTCTCCTTTGAGGAGCTTTTTGAGAACGGCGACCAGTGGGCTATGGAGCCAGCGGCTGGCGGCAGCGAGGAGATTCCAGAGCAGGCCCTGATGAATCAAGAGCTAACGCAGGTGCTGGCTGAGGCCATCTCCTCTATGAAGGAGAGCGAACAGCTGGTGCTCTCCCTATATTACGAGCAGAATTTAAAGATGAAAGACATCGCCACCGTTATGGACATCACCCCGCCCAGAGTGTCGCAGATCCACGCCCGAGCTGTGCAGAAGCTGAAAGTGATTATGGAGGCATACTTAAAAGGGGACGGCTAGGTTTGCTCTCCCAGGGCAGGGCGGAAAAAATTTTTGAAATGGGAAAAAAACTTCCCTTTTGCTAGTGCAAATTTTCGCAAAAGGTGATATAATCTTTATAAGCAGAAGCAAACGGAGGACAGAGAGCAATGTTTAAGGGATTCTACAATCTGACGTCTGGAATGATCACCCACGGCAAGAATTTGAACGTGATTTCCAACAACATGGCCAATGTATCGACCACCGGCTTTAAAGCGGACTGCTTCACCAGCCAGACCTTTGACGAGGTAATGTACAGCCGGGTGGGCAATAAGGACAAAAACTATATTGATATAGGCAACCAAAGCTATGCCACGGTACCCAGTCAGCTCTACACAGATTATAGCCAAAGCAGCTTTGATGTGACCAACATGCCGCTGGACTTTGCTATTGATGATGACGGCCGGGGCTTTTTTGCCATCCAGACCGAGAACGGTGTGGTGTACACCCGGGCGGGCGATTTTTCCCTGGATGACGAGGGGTATCTGGGCCTGCCAGACCACGGCCGGGTGCTGGATATAAACGGCGAGGAGATCTTACTGACCACGGATAAGATCACCACGGATAACTACGGCAGAATCTACACGAAAAACGGCGGCTTTCTGGGCCAGATCGGCGTCTATGTATTTGAAAATACGGACACGCTGGAAAAGGACCCCATGGGCATGTTTACCACAGGGGGCCAGCAGCCCCAGGTGCAGCCCACCTTGGTACACCACCAAATGCTGGAAAGGTCCAATGTGGGGCTTGTGCAGCAGATGACAAAGATGATAACCACCCAGCGGGCTTACCAGAGTGTGGCAACGCTGACAAAGATATATGACAGCGTGATGAATCATGCCGCCAATGATTTGGGTCGGCTGTAATAGAGGAAGGGGTAATCTGACATGAATCTATCCTTTTATACTGCTTCGGTGGGCGCGTGGCAGCAGCAGGAGCGGCTGAACGTCCACGGCAACAACATAGCCAATGTGAACAACTATGGCTTTCGGGCCAAACGCCCGGTGTTTTCCGACTTGATGTATGACTTTATAGCAGGCGCCCAGGCAGACGAACTGCCCAGGGGCACCGGCGCTTACATGGTGTCCGCTGATACGGACTTTAGTCCTACTGGCTTTGCGGATACAGGCCGCGCCATGGACTATGGCATTGAAGGAGAGGGCTTTTTTGCCCTGTGGGACCCGGCTACAGGAGACTACAGCTATTCCAGGGACGGCTCCTTTACCATGTCGCAGTTCATGCTGCGAGGAGAGGACGGCCAGGAGGAGGCCCACTGGTATCTTTCCGACGGGCTGGGCCGCTTTGTCATGAGCCGTAACGGCCAGCTGGTGGAGGTGGACCCAGAACACCTGGACGCGGAGCTGCCTGTAGGCATCTTTGATTTTGTAAATACCAACGGAATGCAGAGTTTAAGCGAAAACCGGTTTGTGCCGGTGGAAAAAAACGGCCAGTTGCGGGTGGGAAGAGGCAAGCTGGTACAAGGAGTGCTGGAGCAGTCCAATGTGGATTTGGCCAACGAGCTGACCAAGGTTATTGAGTCGCAGCGCTCTTTTACCTATGCTTTAAAGATGATCCAGACTTCCGATGAGATCGAGACCACCGTCAATGACTTGCGCAGATAATACTGGGTGGAGGGAATCGAATGGTTATTAAAAATTACCAGGAACTCAACAGCCTGGAGATCGATACGCTGCGGGAAATCGGCAGTATCGGCACAGGCAATGCGGCCACGGCTCTTTCGGGGATGCTGGGGTGCCCGGTCCGTATCACGCTGCCAGAGGTGCGTATCATGGGCTATAACGAGGCAATCGACTGGATTGGCGGCCCAGAACCCGTGACAGCTGGCGTGCTGGTCCATATCAGCAACCAAATGAACGGCATTATGCTCTCGGTTCAGCCGCTGGAGTTTATCAATGTGATCTTGGAGAAAATGCTCTCTCATTCCATTGATGACTACGTAGAGCTGGATGAGCTGCAGCGGTCCGCTTTGGTGGAAGTGGGCAATATCATGATATCCACCTTCATCAACGCTCTTTCCGGGCTGGCGGATTTGAAGGTAGATCTGACGGTTCCCTGTCTGACAGTGGATATGCAGGGCGCGATTTTGGCAGTGCCCATGGCTGAATATGGCGGGCAGTCGGACTACCTGATGACAATTGGAGGGAATTTCTCCTGCGACGGCCACGAGCTGCCCTGCCGGCTGATACTCTCTCCAGATCTTAGGTCGCTGAATTTTCTACTAAGAAAGCTGGGCGTGGAAGATGGCTAGTGGTTCTAAGTTGGTGATAGGAATTGCGGATATGAAGATGACCCAAACAGGCAATGAGCTGATTACATACGCGTTGGGCTCTTGCTGCGGCATCTGCCTCTTTGACCCGAATGTAAGGCTGGCGGCGCTGATTCATATTATGCTGCCCCTGAACATGGAGGCGGGACGGAAAAATACCATGAAATATGCGGACACCGGCATCCGTGAGACCCTGAAGCAGATGGAGGCCAAAGGGGGACGGCGGGCCAGGATTGTGGCCAAAGTGGCTGGCGGCGCCAAAATGTTTGCGGTGGCTGGCTCTGGCAGTTTGGGGAATATTGGACAGAGGAATATTGAAAGCGTACATAAGGTGCTGCGGGCGGAGGGGATCCGGCTGCTGGCTGAAGATGTGGGGGGCTCGGTGGCCCGTACCCTGTCTTTTGATCCCGCCACAGGTAAGGCAACCATTAAAAGCTACGGCAAGCCGGATATCGTGCTATAGCCGGAATATGGAAAGGAGTCAGGAAATATGGCCAACATGAGGGACGAGATCCTGCTGGAATCTGGCACCAATGAAATACAGATTTTGAGATTTACCATTGATGGCGTACTGTATGGGATTAATGTGGCAAAGGTGCGGCAAATTACCATCTCAGAACCGGTTAAGTTTATGCCCCACACCCACGAGGCGGTGGAGGGGATTTTCAAGCCCCGGGACGAGGTGATCACGGTGGTGAATCTGCCCCGTTATCTGGACTGCCCTAATTATGAGCCGAAAGCCAAGGATATGTTTATTCTCACAGGCTTCAACAAGGTGACAGTGGCCTTCCGGGTTCACACAGTAGAGGGGCTCAGCCGAATTTCTTGGACAGATATCCAAAAGCCGGACAGCACCATCAGCGGCGGCAACGATGGCGTTGCCACAGGCATTGCCCAGTGCGGGGATGAGCTGGTGACGATTTTGGACTTTGAGCGCATTGTGGCGGAGATTGCTCCGGAGACCTCCATCAAGATCAGCGAGATTGACGAGATGGGCCATCGCGGGCACAGCAACACGCCCATTGTGATTGCGGAGGACTCCATCCTGCTGTCCCATATGATCAAGGAGTCCTTAAACAAGGCGGGCTATGTCAATTTGAGAATGTTCCCCAATGGCCATGACCTGTGGGAGTTCCTCTGCGAGTGCAAGCGGGAGAATACCCTGGATGAAAACGCAGCCCTGATTGTAACGGACATTGAAATGCCCCAGATGGACGGCCACCGGCTGACCAAGCTGGTGAAGGATGACCGGGAGATGAGAAGCATCCCTCTAATTATTTTCTCGTCTTTGATCAGCGAAGAGATGCGTATTAAGGGCAAAGAGCTGGGTGCCGACGAGCAGTTAAGCAAGCCGGAGATCGGCCGGCTGGTACATGTGATGGATACCTTGCTGGAGAGAAGCGAAGCAGACAAGGCCCGCAGCGCCGGGTAAGAGGGAGAGCCATATGAGAGAAAGATACATCGTCCGGCAGCCAATCAAGAATGAGACAAATCAGATCATCGCATACGAGCTGTTGTACTATGGCGAAAACCAGGCCTATGGCAACAGTGACGATGGGGCCAGTGAATTTGCTGTAGCTGATACAGTATATAGCTTCCTTATGCAGAACATGGAGAAATCTTTGAAGGACGCTGTGCATTTTATGACCTTCACCACAACGCTGCTGATGAAGAAAACTCCGGCTCTCTTTCCCAAAGAGGGGCTGATCATCCAGATTGATGACAGCGTGGTCATCCACCCCCTAGCCCTGCGCTTTGTACAGCAGTATGCCCGGGATGGATATAAAATCGCGGTGAACGAGTTTCAGTTTGCGCCCCGCTATCTGTCTCTGATTGACTACATAGACTATATCAAGCTGAACTTTAAAACTACCAGCGATTCTTCCATCAAAAATATTGTGGACCTGGCCAAAAGCATGAACAAGAAAGTGATTGCCACAGAGGTGGACAGCGCCGAGTTGCACGGCAAGGCGGTGTCCATGGGGGTAGATGCCCTGGAGGGGCCCTATGTGGCGCAGCAGATGGCCACAAAGGCCCACTCCAGCAGCTATTTGCAGAGCAACTTCTTCCGGCTGATGGTGGCAGTGGTGAAAGAAGAGCCAGATATGGAGGAGATCGAAAACATCATCTCCACAGACGCCACTTTGAGCTATGGCTTGCTGCGCGTGGCCAATACAGCATATTTTGCCACTAAGCAGCGGGTGACCACCAGCCGGCAGGCCATTATGACCCTGGGCATTGCCCAGCTGAAACAGTGGATCTATCTGCTGAGCAGCACCAATGCCAACAATGAGATCGACCAGTCCGCGGAGGAGTTCCTGAAACTCTCCTTTATGCGGGCAAACTTCTGCAGCGAACTGATGAATTATGCAAAGGATATTCCGATTTCCCGTTCAGAGGCATATCTGATGGGCATGTTCTCCACCCTGAACTACCTGATTGACGCGCCGCTGGAGGAGATTCTCTCTACGGTTCCCATGGCGGACGAGGTCAAGGCAGCGCTTCTGCACCACGAGGGCCGCTGCGGCCAGCTCTTTGAGCTGGTACTCAGCTATGAGCAGGCAGACTGGGAGAAGATTACTGCCCAGGCCCAGGCTCTGGGTGTACCTGCCTACACACTGACGAATATCTATTTTAACTGCACAGAATCTGTGAACGATACCTGGCAGCAGATCAGTGCTCCCACCGGGAAAACAGAGGAAGGGGAAGATCGGAAGAGCGTCGTGTAGGGAAAGAGTGTAGATCTCG
>CAJUPK010000006.1:0-18263 GCA_910588415.1 uncultured Oscillospiraceae bacterium
TCCCCCTTCGGTTCCCTCCTGCTGGTCGATCACCGCCTTTCCGGCCTGTGTCATTCTGCCACAAATGAACCGTCAGCCAATGTGTATTTGGGTGGTGAAACCACCCTTTACACAATACATCTCAGGAAGAAATCAAAACCACTCTCCATGTGCGCGCGTGTAAATGAACATTTATTATCACTAGAGTGAAAAACAAACCGCCTTCCGGCGGCCCGCTTTATTTTTTTAGGCGCCATTTTTGGGGTTTCTCGGGCTTTAAATATCCGCTTAAACCCAGGGTCAAAAACCGGAAAATGGTCTCCTCGGTTTCAGGGGTATCCGGCAGGCCGCCTTCCACCACATATTTGGCGTACATCACCGTAGAGGTCAATACATGGTGCCAAAGCAGGTCCTGGTTGATCTGGGTCAAAGAGGGGAACGCCTTTAAAAAGGCCCGGACAATATCCGCAAAGGTAGTAAAATACGTGGTTTCACGATTGGTTTTATTATAATGCAGAAAAAAGGTGCTGTCCCGGAAGCGGTGGTAAAAAACAGTTTCATCGGGCCGGGCCAGCCAGAACCGGAAATAAGGCTGCCAAAGGCTTCTCACCGCACCCATAGGGTCCACCAGCATGGTCAGGGGGTTAAATTTCAGGTGTTCAAAGACCGCGGCGGCCTGCTTGTCCACGTAAGTGAAACACTCCACCATCAGCTGCTCTTTGCTGTCAAAATAGCGGTACAGGGCGCCGGGAGAAAGCTCAGCCAACTCGCTGATATTCTGAATCCGTGCGCCTTCCAGGCCATATTGCCTTACGGCTTTCATGGCTGCGTGTATAATTCGGGTTTTGGTATCCTCCATAAGCAACCACTTCTTTGAAAGTAATAAGCGTACATTCTCTGTATGAACCCAGGGACAGCAGGGAAAAGGCAGCGCTGAAAGCGGGAAACTCCCGCACACGGCCCTACAGGCCGAATTGACCGCCTGGGTTTGCGCCTACGATAGCCCCCAAAGCCCGGGGAGTTTTCCCTGGATTTTTGCAAAGCAAAAACGAGCGCCGCGAAGAGGGGAAAGTCCGGTACACGGCCATACAGGCCCTAATGAACCTCCTGGGTTCGCGCCTACGATACCCCCCAAAGCCCGGGGAGTTTTCCCTGGATTTTTGCAAAGCAAAAACGAGCACCGCGAAGAGGGGAAACCCCCGTACACGGCCATACAGGCCTAATTGACCTCCTGGGTTTGCGCCCACAATAACCCCAAAAGCCCGGGGAGTTTTCCCTGGATTTTTGCAAAGCAAAAACGAGCGCCGCGAAGAGGGGAAACTCCTGTACACGGCCTTATAAGCCCTAATCAACCTCCTGGGGTTGCGCCGTGTACATTATACCGTACCCGGCCCTGTTTGGCAATACTGTTTTTCCGTTATTTGCAAAAAAATGCCGGATAAAGAGGGGCCCGGGACAGGCGGCCCTTGTGGGGCGGCGGTCCCGGGGCGTCTTTACTTTCTGTACTGAGAGGGGGTTTTGCCCGTGCGCTTTTTGAAGATGCGGTGAAAATACCGCTGGTCCCAGTAGCCCACAGAGGCGGCAATCTCCTTAATGCCCAGGTCTGTGTGCAGCAGCAGGTCTTCCGCCCGGTTCAGGCGCAGGTCGGTGAGATAGGCGGTAAAATTCAGCCCCGTCTCCTCTCTGACCAGGGCGGACAGGTACTTGGCGCTGAAACCAAACTCCTCCGCCAGCTTGTCCAGAAACAAATCCTCCTGATAGTGGGCGTCTATATAGGCAACCACCCGCTTGGAGAGCTTTTCCTCCCGGTTCAGGTTCCGCTTTTTGGTGATGCGGCGGATGCAGGTTTCTAAGGTCTCCCGCAGGCGGTTTTCCTCCACGGGCTTCAGCAGATAGTCTGTAACGCCGTAATGAATGGCCTGCTGGGCATATTCAAACTCCGCGTAGCCGCTTAAAACCACCACCTCCACGTCCAGGCCCTCTTGGCGGAGAGCGCCAATCATGGTAAGCCCGTCCATTTTCGGCATACGGATATCCGTGATGACAATATCCGGGCGCAGGCTGCGAATCAGCTCCAGCCCGGCCGCTCCGTTCTCCGCCTCGCCCACCAGCTCTGCCTCCTGGGGCAGGGCGGCGGAGATGGAGTAGCCAATGCTCACCCGGACCAGCTCTTCGTCGTCAATCAGCAGGACGCGGAACATCCAATCCTCTCCTTTCCGGCAGCAGAAGGGTGACCGTAACGCCAGTTCCCTCCACGCTGTCTATAGAGAGCCCGTAGGGCTCGGAAAAGTACAGGGACAGCCGCTGGGCAATGTTCTTCATGCCAATTCCAAACTCCCCCTGGCTGCCCTGGTTGGCCAGAAACAGCTGGATCTGCCGGAGCTTTTTTGCCTCAATGCCAGGGCCGTTGTCCGCTATCTGTATCCGGATATCCCCCTGGCCAGTGGGCTGGATGGAGATGCGCAGCAGGTACGAGCCGTCCATCCCCTCCATGGCATAGTGCAGGGAGTTTTCCACAATGGGCTGCAGGATAAATTTCAGGGTGACGCAGTCCAGCAGGCGTTCCTCCACAGCAAGCTCATACTGCAGCCGCTTGCCAAACCGCATGTGCTGGATGTGCAGGTAGTTCTGCACATGCTGCAGCTCGCTGCGCAGCAGGGTGGTGGACCGGTTGTCCCGGTTGGTGCTGTAGCGGAACATGTCCCCCAGGCTTTGCAGGGCTGTGCAGACCCCCTGGGTGTCTTTGCGGATGGCCAGGGCTTTCACGGTCTCCAGGGTGTTGAACAGAAAGTGGGGGGAGATCTGCTTCTGCAGGGAGTTCAGCTGGGCCTGGCGGCGCAGAATCTGGTTTTCCTGCACAGAATCCAGCATGGCGTTAAAGGACCGGGCCAGGTCGCCGATCTCGTCGTCCGCGTTCAGGCGAAGCCGGCCGTTGAAGCTGTCCTGCTCCAGCTGATGGATAAAGGCCGTGATCTCCCGGATGGGCCGGGACATCTGCCGGGAGATAAAGAACCCGCCTGCCAGCATGAGCAGGAACAGGACCCACAGCACCAGAAAGATCACGGCCAGCAGCTGGAACACAGCGGCATTAAGAAAGCTCTTGTCCGCAAAGGCAATAAAGCGGAACTCCCCATAAGTGGACAGGTCCGAGACCATGTAGTACCGGGCCAGGCCGTTTTCCCGCACCAGGGGAGGCCGCTCCTGAAAATACTCCATGGCGGGAATCAGGTGGCTGTTGGCCTGGGCCAGCTCTGGGTTGGAGGTGTAGGCAAGGGCGCCCTCTGGGTCCAGGACCACCAAAAAGCCCCGGTCCTCTAAAAATGTGCCCTCCAGCAGCTCGTCCAGAAAATCCTTCTCCAAGGTGGCTACGATAAAGCCCTTTACCGTCCAGTCGGAGGGGGTGTGCAGGGTCATGATATAGGCAAACCGGGACTCTCCGCCGGAAATGGGGGGCACAAAGTCCGCCCGGATATTCACCGTGGAGTAGGTGCTGCTGATTTCCGTATACCAGGGGGCTGTGTGGGGAGAGGCGGCAATGTCAAACCGGCTGGAAACATCGCCGGAGGAGGAGCCCATCACATAGTTTTGCCTGGGGATGAACAGGTACATGTCTGTGTGGCGGTTGATATTGCTGACAGCGCAGATGTGGTTGTAGGAATTCCGGGAGACAGTGTAAGTCTGGTAGCCGGAATAGGACCCGGAGAACAGGGCCTGGATGCTGCTCTGGTTGTAGGCGGTGATCACCGATGTGCTGAGGGATCCCATCTTTTGGTCGTACAGATGGATGATCTGCCGGGTCTGGTTGTCCAGCTGTTCCCGCAGGTTCTGGGACAGGTACTGGCTGCTGATAACAGCAATGACCGCGGTGCTCAAAGCAATCAGCACGGTGCCAAAGCCAATGACAGACAGAAACATCCGCTTTGTGATGCCCGTGGGCAGAAAACGCCGGGAGGGGCCTGTCCCCTGCGGACGGCGGGTTTGTGTGCGGATAATGACCATCCCCTTTCTCAGGCTTTCGTCCCCTTACTCCAGCGGCCTCTTGGCCAGCTGCTGCCGCAGCTGTTCCAGCAGGCCTGCCATGCGGCTTTGGACCTCTTCTCCCATGGCCTGCCGGAAAGAGGTCTCCAGCGTTCCGGCGGCCACTGCCAGCAGCTTATACCCCACCGGGAAGGGGGCCTGGTCCGCCAGCCGGGCCAGGGGGAGCAGGGCGCTCTGCAGCTGCCGGGCTGTTTCCAGGCCCCCCTGCTCCCAGGCCTGGTAGAGGCTGCAGATGGTCTGGGGGAAAACAGCGGCCAGGGCCGTAAAGCTGCCGTCACAGCCCCCGGCCAGGCAGGGAAGCAGGGCGTCGTCCGTGCCCGTGAGAATGGAAAAATCGGGCCGCGCCTGGTCCCGTATCCACAGCTGACGCATGATCTCCTTGATGTTCCCGCTGCTGTTTTTCAGGGCCGCTACAGAGGGCAGGCTGCACAGCTCCTCCATATACGCCAGGGGGATGGGGGAGGTAAAGGCAGGAATCTGGTAGGCCACAATAGGCACGCCGCTGTTCTGTTCCCCCAAAAGCCGGTAAAAGTCCAGCACAGCCCGGCCGTCATAGGGGAAGTAGTAGGGCGGCGCCACCAGCGCGCCCTGGGCGCCTAGGGCCGCCATATGGGCCAGGTATCCGGCGCTGGTGAGCAGGTCTGGGCCAGTGGCCCCGCAGACAAGGGGCTTTCTGCCCCTGATGGCCTCTGCGGCGGCGGTCATCACCCTCTTGTTTTCCTGGGGGGAGAGCAGCGCACATTCGCTGGTAGAGCCGCAGACAACAATGCCAGCCAGGTCCGTGGCGCAGAGGCGGTCCGCCTGGCGGGCGATCTGCTCATAGTCCACCTGCTTGTCCGGCAGAAAGGGAGTGGCCAGAATGGCGTATGGGCCGGAAAACAGCCGGGCTGTATGTGTGGCAGTATGGTTCACCGCATTTCCCTCCTTATTCCACCCGGTAGCGTTCCAGGGCCTCTGGGTCCAGCTCGATGCCAAAGCCCGGGGCCTGGGGAATGTCCACAAACCCCTCCTGGTCCACCTGGAACATGGTGGTGGTCAGTTCCCGGCGCAAAACCGTATCCTGCTCGCAGAACTCCACGTACCAGGCATGGGGCAGCGCGGCAATGTACTGCAGGGTGGCTGCCATCAGCAGGTGGGTCTTAAAGGCATGGGGAACCACTGCGACCCGGCGCAGCTCGCACAGGTCCGCCAGCTTTTTGGCCACAGTCAGCCCGCCGCATCGGCTCAGGTCCGGCTGGAGGATGTCCAGGCAGTTCTTCTCCAAAAGCTGGACATATTCATGGATGGTGCCCACCTCCTCGCCTCCGGCAATGTGGATGTGGGTGCTGGCCGCCAGCCGGGCGTGGGCCTCCAGGTCGTCTGGGGCAAAGGGCTCTTCAATCCAGTGTACCCCGTACTCCTCCATGGCCCGGGCGGTTTTGACAGCCCCCTTCACGTCCGTCCACTTCATGCCAATGTCCAGCATAAGGAACTTGTCGTCGCCCAAAGCCTTTCTGGCCCATTTTACCAGCTGCAGGTCCTTTTCAAAGCTCTGGCCCAAAGCGCCCCAGCCCAGCTTCATGCCCTGATATCCCTTGTGCATGTGGCGCTCTACCAGCTGGCAGATCTCCTTTTCCGTGTCAGGCATCAGCACGCTGCAATAGGCCTGCACCCGCTGCCGGTAGGCGCCGCCCAGCAGCTTGGAGACAGGCAGGCCCAGCTTCTTGCCCACCGCGTCCCATAGGGCCATGTCAATGCCGCTCATGGCGTGAATGACCAGCCCCCGCCTGCCGTGGTACAGGCTCCGCTCGTACATTTTCCGCCAGATTTTCTCCATCTCAAAGGCGTCCTCGCCCACCACAATCTCCCGCAGGCCCCGGCAGGCCATGTGGGAATCCGGCATCTCGATCACCGTCTTTACGCCGTATGGGGCGGAGTCCACCTCCGCCACGCCGGTAATGCCGTCCTCTGTGTGGACCAGAATCACCACCGTGTCCTGGCTGCCGTCGCCCACCATGGCGATCTCTGTGTGCTGCCGGACAATGATGGCCTCTACATCGGTAATTCTCATGACAGTACTCTCCCTTCTTGGTCCTCCCAGGGGTGGAGGACGATCTTCATGGGTTTCTTTGCCGGGTCCTCCATTAGCCGGAAGGCCTGCTCTAAGCCCTCCAAAGGCAGGGCGGCGTCCACCATGTCTTTCAGGTTGATCCGCCCAGCGGAGACCAAAGCCAGCAGGGGTTCCCACACATGGGGATTGCCCAGCACGCCATGGACCTCCAGCTGGTTTAGGATAATATCCAGGCTGGAGAACTCCCGGGCCTGGTCCTCAGCGGGCAGGCCGTAGAGCATCACCCGGCCCGCCCGCTTTACGCAGGCAAAGGCGGAACGGGTGGTGGCCCCGCTGCCAGCGGCCTCGCAGACCAGGTCCGCGCCCCGGCCCTCTGTGTACGCCAGCACCTTTTCCCGCACGTCCTCGGTCTGGGAGTGGATGAGCAGGTCCGCTCCAAAAAAGGCGGCCCGCTCCAGCCGCTGGCGGTTTCTGGCAACGGCAATCACCTTGCCTGCCCCCATGGCCTTGGCCCCCTGGATGAACGCAATGCCCGCGGGCCCCACGCCATAGACCAGAACCGTCTCTCCAAAGTGTACGCCCAGGCGCATCAGGCCCCCTACCGGGCAGACCACGCTCTCCAGTATGCCGGCTTCGTCATAGCTCACATTGTCCGGCAGGGGCACCAGGTTTTCCTCCGGCACAGTGAGATATTGGGCATAGCCCCCTGGGTGGGGCGCTGTGCCAATCTCCTCCATCCGGCTGCACAGGTGGCGGTTGCCCTTGCGACATTCTGGGCACAGGCCGCAGCCAAGAGAGGTCTCTACCACCACCCGGTCGCCGGGCTTCCGCAGGCGGACCCCGCTGCCCACAGCAGCCACCTGGCCCGCTATCTCATGGCCCAGAATATGGGGGGGCCTGCCGTAGCGGAAGCGGCCGGTGACCACCTCCAGGTCTGTGGCGCACACGCCCACAGCCTGCACCTTTACCAGCGCCTGGCCGGGGCCGGGCGCCGGGGTGGGAAGCTCCTGGATTTCTATTTTGTTATAATCGGTCCATACAGCTGCTTTCATTCCTATCTCCTCCTAAAAATTAAGGGAAGGGGGGATTCCCCTGGTTTATGGCTGGGCTAAAAAGTCTTGGGCGCCCCTCTCCGTGCCAGCGTACAGGCGCACAGTGGTCTCCAGCGCCTGCCCGGGCTCCAGGACCGAGCACTGGCCCAAAGAGGCGGCCTCCTGGACAGAACAGGGCATGGCGGTGCAGGGCTCCAGAACCGCGGTGTAATGGCCAAAGAACCCTCCGTAAGAGGCAAAGTACCAGCAGTAGGGGAACACCGCCCGGTCAAAGCGGCAGAGAAAGGCCAGGTCCCTGCCAGGGCGGCGCCAACCCATATACCCGTCCTCCAGGTCGTAGAGGTATAAAAAGTCCATGCCGCTTCCCAGGGGCGGGACCAGGTCAGCCCCCTGGCTTTTTGCCTCTGCCCAGGAAAAGGGCCGGGGGTCCTGCCGCCGGGAGTAGGCGGGGTCCGCCACCGCGGCGGTTTGGGCTGGGCACAGCAGCTGGTCTCCCGGCTGGATGGATAGGGCGGCATGAAATTTCCACAGGAAAATCTTTTGGCTGGCCGTGGGGTTCTCCACCCGGTACTCCAGCAGCAGCTCCGGCCCCTGGGGGCTGAGAGTCATCCTCCGGGTATACCTAAGGCCGGAGAGAGACAGCCTGCCCCTCAGGACCAGACTGTCCCCCTCCAGGCAATGGTCCAAGGGCAGGGTCCACAGCTCGCCGTGGTCAGGGGAAGATACCCCGTTGATCGCTTCGGGGATGTCGTTGGGCAGCAGCTCGTCTATGCCGCCGTAAAAATGGGGGTCATACTCGCTGCCAGCGGCAAGACGTTCCAGCGGCAGGGAGGGGTTGGTCCATAGGTAGGAATGTCCGGTCTGCCGGTTGTACAGGCGAATGACCCGGCCGCCCACTTCTGGGGCCACGTCCACCTCCAGGTCCCTGCTCTGCAGCCGCAGAACGGGGACCCCATCCTTCTGGGTCCTTTCTATAGGCATGGCGGTCTCCTTTCATAAATAACCATCTTTATTAGGAATATAGCGCGTTTTTTGCACATTGTCAACGGGACTTTTCTCCAAAGCCTTCCCTTTTGTCCACTGCCAGCCGCAGTGAAAGAGAGAGGCCGAACAGGGGCAGGAAACGGAAGATATAAAGCCGTCTTCATAGGACCGGGGGCCTTTCGAAAAACCCGGCGGACTGCCTGCTGAAAAGGCTGGAAAGCGGCGGGCTTTTGGGAGGGCTTGCGGGCTGTCTCTATGGGCGCGGCTCCCCTAAAAATCCCTTTCGCTCTTGACACAGGGGCTTCCAGATGATACAATCGGCGAGGAAGAGGCCCGCCGGACATTCTGGAGGGGGCCTCTTCCCATAAGACCCAAAAAATAACAGACAGAAAGGAACGGTATTCTATGAGAACATACAGCGCGGACAGGACTTCTATTTTTGGGAGGACGCCCAGCGTATAAGCCTGGCAGGGTCCTCCCGTATTTTAAGGAGGAACTTTGATTTGAGTAAGAAAACATTTCAGCAGCTGGCCGGGTTTTACAAGCCCTACCGCTGGCTGTTTCTGGCGGACCTGCTCTGCGCCCTGGCTGTGGCTGGCATTGCCCTGGCCGTGCCTTTGGGCGTGCGGTACATTGCGGAGAGCCTGCTGGGAGGGGGAGAGGTCCCCTTTTCCCAGGTGCTGCAGGCCGGGGCGGCCCTGGTGGGGCTTACCCTGCTGCAGGCCCTTTGCACCTATTTTTACGACTACCAGGGCCACTACCTGGGGGCAAAGATTGAGCGGGACATGCGGGACCAGATGTTCCGCCACTGCCAGCGGCTCTCTTTCAGCTACTATGATGAGCACACGGTGGGGGACCTGATGTCCCGCATCACCAACGACTCCCTGTCTATGGCGGAGTTTTTTCACCATGTGCCAGAGGACCTGCTGGTCTTTGGGGTCAAGTTTCTGGGGGCCACAGGCATCCTGCTGTCCGTCCACTGGCAGACCACAGGGGTCATCCTGGCGTTTCTGCCTGTTATGCTGGCCTACACGCTGTATTTCAACAAGCGGATGGGCCAGGCAATGGGCCAGGCCCGGGAGAGCATGGGCAAAATCAACGCCCAGGCAGAGGATTCCCTCTCGGGCGTCCGGGTGGTGCAGTCCTTTGGGGGCGAGGCCCTGGAGGAGGCGAAGTTTTCCCGGCTGAACCGCCGCTTTTTAGAGGACCGCCGGGTGGGCTACCGCAGCGAAGCCCTGCTGTTTGGCGGCATGGACACCTTTGCCGCCCTGATTCCCATTGCCGTGGTGGTGTTTGGGGGCCTGGCCGTGTGGCAGGGCTCTATGCTTCTCTCAGACCTGCTGCTGTTTTTGCTGTATATCGGCTATTTTACCGGCCCGGTGCAGGGGCTGGTAAACACCAGCCGGCTGCTGCAGGAGGGCCGCACCAGCTTCCGGCGCTACCGGGAGCTGATGGAGGCCCAGCCGGAGATTCAGGACCAGCCGGACAGCCGGGAGTGGGAGCCGGTCAGGGGAAAGCTGGAATTTCGCCAGGTGGACTTTTGCTATGGCCAGGGGGAAGAGGTGTTCCGGGGTCTGGACCTTACGGTGGAGGCCGGGGAGTACGTGGCCCTGGTGGGAGCCTCTGGCGTGGGCAAGACCACCCTGTGCGCCCTGCTTCCCCGGTTCTACCAGCCCCAGCGGGGCCAAATTCTGGTGGACGGCCAGCCCGTGGAGGAGATCTCTCTGGCCTGCCTGCGCAGGAACATCGGCATTGTGCAGCAGGATGTGTACCTTTTTACCGGAACCGTGGCGGAAAATATTGCCTATGGCCGCCCTGGGGCCAGCCGGGAGGAGATTGTGGCAGCGGCCAGGCAGGCCGGGGCCCACGAGTTTATTGAAAAGCTGCCCGGCGGCTATGACGCGGGCATTGGCCCCCACGGGGTGCGGCTTTCCGGGGGCCAGCAGCAGAGGCTGGCCATTGCCCGGGTGTTCTTGAAGGACCCGCCTGTGTTGATTTTTGACGAGGCTACCAGCGCCCTGGATTCCCACAGTGAGAAGGTGGTGCAGCGCTCCCTGGAACAGCTGGCCCAGCGTCGCACCACCCTGGTGATCGCCCACCGGCTTTCCACCGTGCAGGGAGCCGGGCGTATTCTGGTGCTGGACGAAAAGGGCGTCTGCGAGCAGGGCACCCACCAGGAGCTGCTGGCCCAGGGCGGCGTATATGCCGGGCTGTACCAGGCCTCTGCCCTCTTTTAAAAGAGGGGCCTGCGGCAAGCTGAGCAGGCCATAAAAGGGGCTCAGCTCCTAAGGATTTCCCCATAAAAGCATAAAAAAAGCAGCCGGAGCGGTGTGTGCCGCCCGGCTGTTTTTTATCTGCAGAACTCTCCCGCACTATGCAGCTGCCATAGTATCCATTTACCACCTAGCTGCCATCATGCCGCCCAGGTAGGAGTTTTCCTCGTACTTTTGCGCAGCAAAAGCGAGCGCTTCGCGGTCGAGGGGACTTGGCCTCATTCATGGCTATCGCCCAGCTGCCATAGAACCACAACCTGCTACCGCTCAGCTGCCCCAGAACCGCCCAGGTAGGAATTTTCCTCGTACTTTTGCGCAGCAAAAGCGAGTGCTTCGCACGACGGAGGAAAATTCCGTGACTTGGGCGAAGCCCAACGTCAACATCCGCTGTTGGGCACGTTGTGCCCAAGGCGCTGCCAAGCTAGGCGGCGCTCGCTTTGCGGTCTAAGGGCCACTGTGTGTGGTGAGAGGCTTTCTGTTTCCCCGCTTTCCCTTGCGCGCCGCCTGTTAAGGGCAAGACCGTGGGACGCTGTCCCACCCCCTGCAAGGGGAACCAGTTCCCCTTGACCCCTTTCTTGGCTATCACCCAGCTGCCATAGAACCACAACCTGCTACCACCCAGCTGCCATCGTGCCGCCCAGGTAGGAGTTTCCCTCGTACTTTTGCGCAGCAAAAGCGAGCGCTTCGCGCGCTGGAGGGAAACTCCGTGACTTGGGCGAAGCCCAACGTCAACGTGACCTTGCGCGAAGCCCAATGTCAACCCTCCTAGGGCGCAGCGTCAAGAGTTTCATACAGCCGCCAGCCTCCGGCCAGGTTATAGCAGGTGTAGCCATGCCCCTGGAGAATCCGGCAGGCAATGTAGCTGCGCAGGCCGCTGTGGCAGTGGACATACACAGGCTTGCCTGGGGGAACCTCCTGCAGCCGCTCCCGCAGGGAGTCCAGAGGAATATGGGTAAAGCCCTCTATCCGGCCCCGGCTCACCTCCAGGGGGGTGCGCACGTCCAGAAGGGTGACGCTGCCGTCCCGGGGCAGGTTCGCCACATCGTGCCAGAAGAACTGCCGCAGCTTCCCGGTGGCAATGTTCTCCGCCACAAAGCCCAGCATGTTCACCGGGTCCTTGGCGCTGCCAAAGGGCGGCGCGTAGCAGAGCTCCAGGCTGGCCAGGTCCGTGACCTTTGCCCTCAGGCGGATGGCGGTGGCCAGCACGTCCATGCGTTTGTCCACCCCGTCAAAGCCCACAATCTGGGCCCCCAGCAGCCGCAGGGTCTCCCGGTCCCACAGGGCCTTGATGGACATATTGGTGGCCCCCGGGTAGTAGGAGGCGTGGGACCCGGAGTAGAGGTAGGTCTTGTCATAGTCCAGCCCAGCGGCCTGGGCCGCCTTCTCGTTCAGCCCGGTGGTGGCCACGGTCATGTCAAAGAGCTTCAGCACCGCAGAGCCCTGGGTGCCCTCGTACTGGGAGGGGATGCCGCAGATGTTGTCAGCGGCAATGCGGCCCTGCTTGTTGGCTGGCCCGGCCAGGGGGATAAAGGCTGGTTTTCCTGTGACAAAGTCCTGTACCTCCACGGCGTCGCCCACCGCGTAGATATTTTCTATCTGGGTCTGCATCCGGCTGTTGACCAGAATACAGCCCCGCTGGTTCAGGGCAATGCCGCAGTTCCTGGCCAGGGCGGTCTCAGGCCGCACGCCTACCGCCAAAATCACCAGCTGGGCTTTCAGCTGGCCCTGCTGCAGCACAACCGAATCCCCCTGAATGGCCTGCACGCCGTTGTTCAGATACAGGCGGATGCCCGCGGATTGGATGTACCGGTGTACGTCAGCCGCCATGTCAAAGTCCAGGGGCGCAATCAGGTGGTCAGAAAGCTCCACAATGCTCACATCCAGCCCAGCGGCTTTCAGGTTTTCCGCCATTTCCACCCCAATGTACCCGCCGCCCACAACCACTGCGGAGGTGGGGCGGGCCTCTTCTATAAAGGCTTTGATCTTCAGGGTGTCGGGGATATTGCGCAGGGTAAACACATGGCTGGCGTCCGCCCCTTCCATAGGGGGCAGCACAGGCTCCGCGCCAGGGGAGAGGACAAGGCTGTCATAGGCCTCTTGATAGACCCGGCCGGACGCCAGCTCCCGCACGGTAACGGTTTTCTGCTGGGGGTCAATGGCCGTGGCCTCGCTGCCGGTGCGCACCTCCACGCGGAAGCGCGCCCAAAAGCTCTCCGGCGTCTGCAGGGTGAGGGCAGAGCGGTCTGTGATAGCGCCGCCGATAAAGTAGGGCAGGCCGCAGTTGGCAAAAGAGACAAAGTCTCCCCGCTCCAAAATAAGAATCTCCGCGGTCTCGTCCAGCCGCCGGAGCCGGGCCGCCGCGGACGCGCCGCCAGCCACGCCGCCGATCATGATGGTTTTCATAAAACAGGACCTCCCTTTCTTGTAGAGTCCAGGGCCTGCTGAAAAGCAGGGAAAAGGCGCAGCCCTTGCCATGATTTCAAACAGGCCCCGGACAAGCTTCTTACAGGTAACACGCGCTGGAAAATCAATAGCTGCCAATTTTTCAGCTGGGCAGCAAAGCTGCCGGGTTCCCAAGACGCAAAATGCCCCTTGGGAACCGGATGAACCATACCATAAGTATAGCAGGGCGGGGCGCTTTGCGCAAGCGTATAGAGGGGAAAAAAGGCCCATGGTAGGCCCCCTTTGCCTCTCCCGCGCCAGAGAGGCCGCGCACCGGCTTTCTCCTTTTGGCCTGTCTGTGCTATAGTAAACGCACTTGAAAATCGGTATTTACTGATTTTCAAGCAGGGCGGCGCGGGCACGCCCGCGCCGCCAGGTTCAAAAGAGGCGATACCTCTTTTGAACTCCGTTAACTATAGGCAATACCGCACAAAGAGCGCCCTACGGGCTTTGCACGCGATCTGCTTGCATATTTTCCGTCAAAGCGCACAGCTTTCGCTTGCCAATCGCGAGATTGGCTGCACTCAATCTGTACTCTCTGACGAAAAATCTGACTGCGCATCTCACGCGCAATCTTTGTGCGGTGTTGCCTATAGAATACAGACAGCCACACAAGGGAAGGGTGAGCGGAGTGGGAAATAATCGGTATGGATATGTGAGGGTAAGCTCTCGGGAGCAAAGGGAGGACCGCCAGCTTGCGGCCATGGAGGCGCTGGCTGTTCCGGCCCAGAATATTTACATAGACAAGCAGTCTGGAAAAGACTTTGTGCGGCCCAGCTACCAGAAGCTGGTGGGCAGGCTGGAGCGGGACGACCTGCTGTACATCCACAGCATTGACCGGCTGGGCCGCAACTATCAGGAAATTTTAGAGCAGTGGCGGGTGCTGACCAAAGAAATGGGGGTGGACATTGTGGTGCTGGACATGCCCCTGCTGGACACCCGCCGGGACAAAGACCTGCTGGGCTCCTTTTTAAGCGACGTGGTGCTGCAGCTGCTGTCCTTTGTGGCGGAGAACGAGCGGAAAAATATCCGGGCCCGCCAGGCGGAGGGTATTGCCGCGGCAAAGGCCCGGGGGGTGCGCTTTGGGCCGCCGGAACAAGAGCTGCCGGAAAATTTTGCGGAGCTGCACCAGGCGTGGCGGGAAAAGAAAATCACCCTGCGGAAAGCGGCGGAGCTCTGCGGAATACCCAAATCCACCTTCTATGACGCGGCTGTCCGCATAGAATCCTCGGCAAAATGATCAAAAAAACAGAAAAAGCCTGTCCGGTTAAGTATAGTTCGCCGGACAGGCTTTTTATTGTCTTGTTGTTCTGCCTTCACACTATATGTCGGCGGTTCTGGGAAAATATTAAGGGGAATTTGAAAAAAATCTTTTGTCCGGCGAACTATACATAGCCGGACAAAAAGGCGGCGGGGAGGGGAAGGCTGTGGCCAAAGACAGGGAAAACTCCCGGGGCTGGGAAGAGGATCTTTTCCGGACAGAGGAGCCTGGCACCGTGGAAGAGCTGAAAGAACAGCTAAGCCAGCTGGCCAGGGCGATTGTTTCCGGCATATCCGCCCAAGACCCTGCCCATAGCCAGGAACTGCTGGGCGCCTTTGTGTCCGAGCTGTTTGTCTCTGCCACAGAGCAGACCCGGCGGCAGGACCAGCGGCAAAAGCAGGCAGAGGGCATTGCCGCCGCAAAGGCCAGGGGAGTTCGCTTTGGCCGCCAGGCAAAGCCCCTGCCGGAAAATTTTGACGAGGTCTACCAGGCCTGGCGTGACAAGAAACTGCCTTTACAGCAGGCCGCTGAAGCCTGCGGTATGCCAAAATCCTCCTTCTACAGCGCGGCGGTGCGCAAAGAGCGGTCCGCTGCTTTGGAGAGGGTCTGATTGGGAGGGAACCCATGCTGTCACTGCGACTAAAAACAGGAGAATATCTGACCATAGGCGAGGGGATTCGGGTGCAGGTGTACCGGCAGAACGGAGACTCGGTGGAGCTGGCCATAGAGGCCCCCCGGGAGATTCCGGTGCTGCGGGGGAAGGTCTCCCAGCGCAAGGGAGCCAAACAGGAGGACCAAAAACCATCCGCATAACCCCGTAAAGCCCCATGGATAATCAATTTAGAAAAACAGAGAATTGAATTATAGAAACACAAAAATATAGAAATACAAAAATATAGAAAAATAATTGAAAAGTTTCGTCAACCTTTTCAAAGGTTGCAGGGGTTGGGGGACAGCGTCCCCCAGGTCTTGCCCTTAATTTAAGCTTTCACCCGGTCCCGGGCCGGATGAAATATATAGCGCTATTTCCGCAGGCTAGGCCGGCCTGCGGGGCGGCGCAGCCCCGGCGAGGAACGCCGGAATTACGCAAGGAATAATTTTAAAGGAGAAAAAATTATGCGTATCCAACACAACATTTTGGCGATGAACGCCTACCGCAACTACAACACCAACACTTCCGCTCTGGCTAAGAACCTGGAGAAGCTGAGCTCTGGCTACAAGATCAACCGCGCCGGTGACGACGCTGCTGGTCTGGCTATTTCCGAGAAGATGCGCGCCCAGATCAAGGGCTTGGAAGCTGCTTCCAAGAACGTGAAGGACGGCATCAGCCTGGTAAAGACCGCTGAGGGCGCCATGCAGGAGATTCAGGACATGCTGGGCCGCATGAAGTACCTGGCCACCCAGTCCTCCAACGGCACCTACGACAACGACGTGGACCGCAAGGCTCTGCAGGACGAGGTGAACCAGCTGAAGTCTGAAATCAACCGTATCGCCGACAGCGCCAACTTCAACGGCATCAAGCTGCTGGACGGCAGCCTGGCCGCTGAGGGCGGCTCCGCAGCTTCTTCCGTTGGCAAGATCGATGGTGTTCAGACTATTGAAATTGACGCTACCAAGGGTACTTATGGAACAAATGCAGCGATACCCAAGCTTGCTGCGGCTGCTGCTGTAGGAGACAAAATAACTGCTACAATCAGTATGACAGATGCCGATGGTAAAGCAACCAAGGAAGTCACAGTTGAGCTGACTTGCACAGATGCAACTAAGAAAACATTCAAAGATGCCGATGGTAACGAGTACACTATTGCAGATGCAACAAAAGAAGCAGATGTGGGTGCAGCTTTAGTCGAAGCTCTGAATAAGAATGCCGATATCAAAGCTAATTTCAAGGTCAGTTTTGAAGCAACAGCGGCTGCTGGCGTTGTTGGTGCAAATGGTCTGAAGTTTGAGGCACTGGAAGCTGGTGCTAGCACCATGCAGGTTAAGGCTGTCAACTTCTCCACAACCGTGGCAGCTACCGGAACTACTACTCAGGCTAACAATGCTGTTCTGTCCAATCCTGGCGCAGATGCATACAAGACCCTTGACCTTACCAGTTTGAAGGTTTATACTGGTAAAGATGGTGACACTGCTGATGATGGCACAAATAAGCTGGATAGAGCCACCTTTACTATTAACGGTAAGAAGTTTGCTATTGTCGATCGCGACGAACTCGACGATGAGATGAAGGCTGAGCTGAAGGCTGCAGGAATTGATCACTTCCTTGATGTGAACGGCCATGATTGGGCTGCCGTCGACAACGATTCCTATAAAGATGCTGCTCATAAGATTGCCATGGAGACTGGTCTGCAGGCTGAACTCGGCATTACTACTGAGGGTGCTGAGAATACCTTCGTTGCCGATGATACTAAATCTGGTGCAGATGCAGGAATTAGCATCGCCCTTAAGGACGGCAGTGGCAAGATGGCTGGTGGCGGCCTGCAGCTGCAGATCGGCGACACCTCCGACAGCTTCAACCAGATGAAGGTCTATGTAAGCGACATGCACACCAAGGCTCTGGGCATTGAGAACCTGAGCATCTCCACTCCCGAGGATGCCGCTAGCTCTATCCAGACCATTATGGACGCTATCAACAGCGTGTCCTCTACCCGTGGCCTGCTGGGTGCTACCCAGAACCGTCTGGACCACACCGCCAACAACCTGTCTGTGATGACCGAGAACATTCAGGACGCTGAGTCCACCATCCGCGACACCGACGTTGCCGAAGAGATGATGGCTTACACCAAGAACAACATCCTGATTCAGTCCGCACAGGCCATGCTGGCTCAGGCCAACGCGGTTCCCCAGGGCGTTCTGCAGCTGCTGGGCTAATCAGGCTAGTTGAACGGATATTTGTACAATTTGATCGAAAGCAAAAAGGGGACGGGCAAATGCCCGTCTCTTTTTGTGCTGCTTTCTGGTTGGTCACGCTGGCTGGGCGGCTGGAAGGGACAGGGACTTTTTAGACCAGGTAAGGCACAGCCCCAGGCCGATAGCCGTGGAAATCAGGTCTGTCACCGCCCCGGCAAACACCAGCCCCGGCAGGCCGAACAGCGCCTGGCCTGCAAACAGCACCGGGATGAACACCAGCCCCTTGCTCAGCAGGGAGGTCACGGTGGCATAGCTCACCTTGCCGGTGCCCTGCAGATAGGCCGAGCACAGCTGGTAAACGCCCCCCACAGGCGCGGCCACTAGGGAGAGCATCATGAAGCAGCCCAGGTCCAGCACAGCCGGGTCGTTCAGAAAGGCCCGCACAAAGGCCTCCCGCCCCAGCAGGAACCCGCCTCCCAGCGCCAGGCTGAGAAGGGTGGCAGCCGTGCCAGTGGCCAGCACAATGCCGCGCAGGCGCTTGCGGTCCCCTCTGCCAAAGGCATAGGAGATGACTGGCTGCATACCCATGCACAGACCCATCACAATCATCCCCACCAACATGCCGGCCTTGCTGGCCACGCCGTTGGCGGCAAGGGCCAGGCTGCCATACCGGGCCAGCAGCTGGTTGCTGAACATGGAGGAAAAGCACATCAGCACAGTGCCTGCCGCCATGGGCAGCCCCAGGCTGACCACCCGCAGGGAGACCGTCCTCTTCAGGGTGAAGTACCGGGGGGAGAAGGAGAAGCAGTCGGACCCCCGCACATGCAGCACCACCAGCAGGCAGCTGATCCCATTGCCCAGCACAGTGGCAGCCGCGGCTCCGGCAATGCCCCACCCAAAGGCCAGGATGAACAGCGGGTCCAGCACAATGTTGGCCCCTGTGCCCACCAAAGAGATCAGCATGACTTTCGAGGAGGAGCCGTCTGCCCGCAGGGCGTTGCCCAGGGCCCCGCCAAACATCAGGAAGGGCGAACCCAGGGCCACAATGGTCAGGTAGGTCCTGGCATACCCAGCGGTCTCGTCGTTGGCGCCCATTAAGGAGAGCAGGGGGTCCATAAACACCAGCATGGCCGCCGCCAGTACCAGGCCAACCCCCACGGAGGCCCAGGCGCAGAAGGAGCTGTAGTACCGGGCCTTCTCCCGGTCCCCCTGGCCCAGGGCTATGGCAATGGCCGTGCAGGCCCCTGCCCCAAACAGGGTGCTCATGCCGCTGAAAATGCTGAATGCCGGGCCGCACAGGGAGATGGCCGCCACGGGAACCGCGGCCCCTGTCT
>CAJUPK010000006.1:18273-32338 GCA_910588415.1 uncultured Oscillospiraceae bacterium
TCTGGCCCATAAAGAACACGTCCGCCATGTTGTACAGCACATTGACAATCATCACCACAATCACCGGCAGGCCCATGGTCAGCAGCAGCTTCCACACCGGGGCTTCCTTCAGCATGGTTTCGTTTTTCATGTAAATGTCTCCCTCCGTTATGCTGCGCCAGGATTTTTTTATCCCGACACTTGTTTTTTCTTTGTGACTATAGTATAATACCAACAGATGTTGATTTCAACCATCAATAGTCACACATATGTCGGTTTAATATACTTTTAGGAGGAATCCCATGAATAAACCCAACAACAAGCGCTCTCGGGACACAGACGAGGCCATTATCCGGGCTGCCTTTGAAGTCATGGTGGGGGAGGGCAAGCCTGTCAGCAAGATTACCGTGCGGGAGATCTGTGAGCTGGCGGGGATCAACCGCTCTACTTTTTACGCCCACTATTTGGATGTGTACGATTTGTTTGAGAAGGTAGAGCGGCACATGGCGGAGGAATTTGCGGAGAGCTTTCTGGGGCATTTTCACTCCGGGGGAATCCAGGCAGCCCTGGAGAGTGTGTTTGCCTTTGTGGGCAGCTACGCGGATTTTTATAAAATCTATTTTAAAGAGGTCTCTCATGCCGCCAATATCATTAGCTGCATGATGGGGCCCTTTCAGGAGCAGATTGAGAAGCTGATATCCCAGGACCCGGGCCACGGCGTGGAGGACGAGATGCTTTATCACCTGACCTTTTTTACGGCGGGCGTGGCCGCTATGTTGAACCACTGGCTGCATACAGGGTGCAAAGAGACCCCCAGCCAGCTGTTTGACGTTTTGCTGCGGGAATACGGCCCCCACTCGCTGCTGCGCACCTGGCTTTTGGCAGGCTGAAAGCCCGGCGGAAACAGAAACAGAGGAGGGCCCAGGGGCCTCCTCTGCGGTTGAGTTGAAGGAAACTATGATAGGTGTGGGGAGCAAACGGAAAAAGTTTTGTCCACTTTTTCAAAAGTGGTGGAGGTTTGGAGGCAAAGCCTCCAAGGTCTTGCCCGTATACTCCTGAGAAAACAGCGCAGGAAAGGTTCGGAAAACCCTCGCCGGGGGTTTTCCGAGGTCTTGTCCCAGGCCATAGGCGTACACAGGGACAATGGGTTGGCAAAGCCAACTCATATCCATTTTCTTTGAAAGTGGCTAAAAAGCTTACGCACCGTTAGGCCTGCGGACGCACAGGGCGCGTCCTCCGGCAAGGCCGTGGAGCGCTGCTCCACACCTCGCAGCCTTTGAAAAGGCTGGCGAAACTTTTCCTGTTGCCCTCATTTCCCAAGAGGGGTTCAGCGCTCCTGCTCCCATTCGGGCTGGGAGAGTTTTTGGTACAGCACCCCATTGTAGTAGCTGCCCTCCCGAAACTCCCCGTCAAAGACCACGCCGCCGTTCTGGTCAAACTCTGTGCCGTGGCCGTGGCGCTTGCCGTCTTTCCAGCCGCCGTAATAGAGCAGCCGCCCCTCCTTGTCAAAGGCAGACCCCAGGCCCGTGGCCTCTCCGCCGGACCACTGGCCTACAAACACCGTGCCGTCCTGGCCGTTGACCACCACCCCGGCCCCTTCTTTTTTGCCGTTTTCCATGCGGCCGCTGTAGCGCAGGCCGCCCTTGCTGTCAAACAGGCTGACCAGCCCCTGGGGCTGGCCCTCCTGCCACTGGGCCACGTGCAGGGCGTGGTCCCCGTCCCGGAAGGACACCCCCAGGCCGTCCCGGCGGTCCTCCTTCCAAAAGCCCGCGTAGCACAGGCCGCCGTCCTTATAGTAGTAAGAGCCAAAGCCGTGGCGCTTGCCGTTTCGATATTCCCCTTCGTAGGAGGTCATGCCCCCGGGCTGGGGGGTGCGGCCCCGGCCGGTGACGGTCCCCTCCCGGATATCCCCCACATAGCCCTGGGGGACCAGCCGGGAGGCAGCCGGGCTTTGCGGCGGTTCTTCCGGCGCTATGGCCGCCGCCTCTGCCAGAATGGCCTCCAGGGTTCCGGCGGGCAGGGGGCTGTCCTCTTCTTCCCAGGAACTTGGCCCATCCTCCGGGCTGCAGCCAGGCTCCCCGGTCTCTGGCGGGGCAGGCTCCTTCTCCGGCTCTGGAACCGGGCTGGTCTCCAGGTCCGCCAGCTCTTCCCCAGGGTGAAAGACCTCTTCCTGGGGATTGGCCGGGGACTCCTCTGGGAAAGCCGCGGCAGCCGGAGGAGCGGGCTCTTGCTCCTCCGGAAGCCCGCTCTCTTCCGGCTGGATTCTGGCATACTCCTCCAGAGTGGTAAAGGTGATGGAGCTGTCCTCTCCGTCGTCCACCAGCTCGCCGTCCTTCACCTCCCAGGCGGGCATCAGCACCAGGGTGCCGCTGGCCTCCTCCCGGACCTTTGCCCGGGCCTGGGCCTCTGGCTGAGAGCAGCAGCACAGCTCGCCCTCTGTGGTGGCAAGCACCAGCTGGGGCGGCCCAAATTGGGCGTCGGTCAAGCTTTGCCCTGCTGTGCCGGAGGCGTAGGGGGCAGTGTGCAGGATGGTAGTCCGGCTGTTCCCGGTCTTGGGGTCCACATCCTGGCGCTGCACTGTGTGCAAGTCCTCGCCCGGCAGAAAGATTACCCGGGGGGAGGCGGGGTTCCAGGGCTCGTAATACTCGCTTCGGGTCCAGCGGTGTTCCCGGTCAAAGAAGGTCCGGCTGGTGATGATGCCCCGCAGGTCCCGGCTGGTCACCAGCCAGCCGTCCAGGCAGCCAAAGGCCTCTTCTAAGGCCACAGGACCGCTGGCAGCGCCCTGAACGGTCTTTTTCCAGTAGAACCCCCGGCGGGAGATGCGTCCCCGCACATGGCCGCTGAAGCCCTTGATGGCGCAGGCCCGCTCTACCCGGACGGTCCTGCGGCTGCGGGCAAAGAACTCCCGCCGGGCCGCGGCCAGCTCCCCCCGCAAAGGCGCGAAGCCGTCCCGCTGGGGAAAGCAGACCCAGCAAATTTGGTTCTGACCGTCCATCTTGACAACAACTCCCTCCAGGAAACCCTATCCTTCCTTGTATAACTGTATATAAAAATGCAGATATGCTGTATAGCTATATATTATAATGGTATATAAAACCGGAGCTTTCGCGGGACGAAAACCCAGCGCCGCGGCTTGCCGCAGGCAATGCCGTCCGCTGTTGGGCACTGGGTGCCCAAGGCGCTACCAAGCTGGGCGGCGCTGGCGCTGCGGCCGAATGGAGACAGCGATTGCATAGGGCCTTCTGGTTTCCCGCTCTCTGTACGCGCCGCCTAAGGGCAAGACCGTGGGACGCTGTCCCACCCCCTGCAAGGGGAACAGGTTCCCCTTGACCCCTTTCTTGGCTGCCGCCCAGCTGCCATCATGCCGCGACGGAGAAAAACTTGGGATGTAGGCTTTGCCTACATTATAACACAGACCTGCCTGCCCGCACAAGGAAAAATGAAAACTTCAGAATTTTTTCTTGGAAAATCTTCCTATTTTGGGGCATCCTGTGTTATACTGTACAGGGCGGTACAGCGGGAACAGACGCTTCCTGAGAGCAAAGGAAAAAGTTTTGTCCACTTTTTCAAAAGTGGCAGAGCGCGAGACGGGGTCTCGCGGCCTTGCCGGAGGACGCGCCCTGTGCGTCCGCAGGCCTAACGGTGCGTAAGCGTTTATATCCATTTTCAAAGAAAATGGATATAAGTTGGCTTTGCAAACTCAGTAACGGCCTATGGCCTGGGACAAGACCTCGGAAAACCCCCGGCGAGGGTTTTCC
This sequence comes from uncultured Oscillospiraceae bacterium, assembly GCA_910588415.1. Lineage (GTDB taxonomy): Bacteria > Bacillota > Clostridia > Oscillospirales > Acutalibacteraceae > Acutalibacter. Next base: position 22,011 of record CAJUPK010000006.1, read on the forward strand.
GAACCTTTCCTGCGCTGTTTTCTCAGGAGTATACGGGCAAGGCCGTGGGACGCTGTCCCACACCCTGCAAGGGGAACTAGTTCCCCTTGACCCCGTTCTTTGGCTGCCGCTCAGCCCATCTTTTTAAATAAAAAGGAGACTTTACCATGAAGATGACAAAAAATCCATATATAAGCGGAAGGCTCTGCTGGGCCCGCCAGCAGGCCCCCTGCCAGCCCCTGAAAGGCTGGGTGTAGGCATATGGACAGCAAAGAGCTTGGGAGCAGAGTGACCGGCTGGCTGCTGGGCCTGGGGGGCAACCTGCTGCTGGCGGCCCTGATCTTTTTTGTGGGCTGGCAGCTGGCCAAACTGGCCGCCCACCTGACCCGCAAGGCGGTAAAAAGAGGCTATGCGGACCCCCTGGTGGCTGGATTTGTGGGCTCCCTGGTCCGGGCCATGGTCATCACGGTAACCGCTGTCAGCGCGGTGGCCCAGCTGCAAATCAACATCACCTCTCTGGTGGCGGCCCTGGGCGCGGCAGGCCTGACCGCCAGCTTTGCCCTGCAGGGCAGCCTGTCCAATTTTGTCAGCGGGGTGCAGATTATCTTCACCAAGCCCTTTAAGCAGGGGGACTACCTGGCCTTTGGAACCTATGAGGGCACGGTGAAGCGCATTGAGATTCTCTACACGGTGCTGGCCACTTTTGACAACAAGCAGGTCATTGTGCCCAATTCCAAGATTACCGGGGATGTGGTGGTGAACTACTCCACCAACGGCACCCGGCGGCTGGACTTGAGCTACGGCGTGTCCTACCGGGCCGACCTGCAAAAGGCCAAGACCCTGCTGGCCGGGCTGGCCCAAAAGGACCCCCGGGTGCTGGAGGACCCCCCGCCCCTGGTGGCAGTGGGGGAGCTGAAGGACAGCTCTGTCACCCTGGTGATGAAGCTCTGGTGCCGCCAGGAGCAGTATTGGGAGCTGTACTTTGCCATGCAGGAGGCGGTGAAGCTGGCTTTTGACAAGGAGGGCATTGAAATTCCCTACCCCCAGCTGGATGTACACAGGAGAGACCAATAAGACCAAAGCAAATAGGGCCTGCCCAAAAAGGCGGCCCTGGATTGCTTTACGATGTGATTTGGTACTCCTGCGCAGCAGGAGGCGGCCGCTTCGCGGTCGAGGGAAACTCTGCTAAATCGTTGGGCGCAAAGCGCCAAGAGACCCGATTAGAGCCTGTAGCCCAGAGTTTTCCGGTACTCCTGCGCAGCAGGAGGCGACCCCTTCGGGGTCGAGGGAAACTCTGCTAAATCGTTGGGCGCACAGCGCCAAGAAACCCGATTAGAGCCTGTAGCCCAGAGTTTTCCGGTACTCCTGCGTAGCAGGAGGCGACCCCTTCGGGGTCGAGGGAAACTCTGCTAAATCGTTGGGCGCACAGCGCCAACGATTTAGACGGCGCGGGTCACTTTGCCGGAACGCAGGCAGCGGGTGCAGGCATACACACGCTTGGGAGTGCCGTCTACAATCGCCTTGACACGCCGGATATTGGGCTTCCAAGTCCGGTTGGAGTGACGCATAGAGTGGGACACCTTGCAGCCAAAGGTCACGGCTTTGCCGCAGAATTCACATTTTGCCATATTTATCACCATCCCTTTTAAAGAGTTTTGTGACGTTGCAGGAGATCCTGCTTTCCATCCTGGCGGAAAGCAGCTTTCAAGCGGAGAAACCCAGGGCTGTCTTAGGACGCCCAGGGGTATCCCGGGCCCAGCGCCGCCTGGCTTTTTTGCGCAGGCCAAGCCTGTCCGCTTACTAATACAAGAGGAATTATAGCAGATGGCGGGAGAAATTGCAAGTTTTTTTTGAAAGGAATTGTCTTTTTCCCAAAAATAGGTTATAATCCAGGGGTAGCCCTGGGCGCGGGCTCCCTCTGAAGGCCCTGCCCGGTGTTTTGGCAAAAGGGAGTTGTTATAGTTAACACAGTTTTGAACCAGAAAGGACAGTGCTCTCATGATTTTCAGCGTGATTCGTACCATCATGTCCGGCCACAATGTGGACGTGTCCTATGTCATCGCCCAGGTGGCGGCCATCATTTTTGTCATCCTGTGTATTCTGCCCCTGCACGAGTTTGCCCACGGCTGGGTGGCGGGCAAGCTGGGGGACCCCACCGCCCGGCTGGAGCGCCGCCTGACCCTGAATCCCCTGGCCAGCGTGGACCCCATGGGCACCCTGTGGCTGTTCCTCTTTGGCTTTGGCTGGGCCAAGCCTGTGCCGGTCAACCCCCGGTACTTCCGCAAGCCCAAGCGGGACATGGCCATTGTGGCTGTGGCGGGGCCGGTCTCCAATCTGCTGGCCGGGCTGGCAGGGGCCTTTTTGCTCTATGGCCTGGTTGCCTTTACCACCTACAACGGGGTTACGGGCTTTCTTGCGAATGTACTCAACTATTATGTGACCGTCAATGTAACTCTGGCGGCCTTTAATCTGCTGCCCATCCCGCCCCTGGACGGCTCCCGGATTTTAGGGGCCTTTCTCAGCGACCGGGCCCTGGCGGCCTATTACCGCTATCAAAACATCTTTGTGATGGTGCTGTTTGTGCTGATGTTCTCCGGGGCCTTCTCCGGCCCCCTGTACGCGGTGGAGAACCTGCTGACCCAGGGCATCTCCTGGATAGCGGCTCTGCCCTTCCGGCTGTTGGGCGTGCTGTGATGGAGAAGCTGCAGTATAAGCTGGAGGTTTTTGAGGGCCCCCTGGACCTGCTGCTGGCCCTGGTGGCCAAAAACAAGATCGATATTTACGACATTCCCATTGCCCTGCTGCTGGAACAGTATATGGAGCAGATTGACCTGATGCGGGAGGCGGACCTGGATGTGGCCAGCGAGTTTTTGGAAATGGCCGCCCGGCTGGTGTATATCAAAACCCTGTCCCTGCTGCCCCGGCAGGAAGAGGAGGAGGACCCCCGGCTGGAGCTTACGGGCCTGCTGCTGGAGTACCAGCAGTGCAAAGAGGCTGCCGCCCTTCTGGGAGAGCGGGCCTCCTTTGACACAGTCACCCGTCCGGCGGAGGAGCTGCCCGCTGACTACACCTATAAGCGCATCCACGACCCCCGGGAGCTGGGCCAGGCCCTGCGGGCCGCCTGGGGCAAGGGGAAAAGCCTGCTGCCCCCTAAGCCAGAGAGCTTCTCCGCCCTGGTAAGCGCCCGCATTGTGTCTGTCACCAGCCAAACCGTGTACGTGCTGCGGCTGCTGTGGCGGCGGGGGGCCATTGCCTACGACCGGCTGTTTGCGGAGAAAAGGGACCGCTCGGCCCGGGTGGCGCTGTTTCTGGCTGTGCTGGAGCTGGTGAAGAGCCGCCGGGTGCGGGTAGAGGGCGAGGGCGGCGGCTGCCAGGTGCGGCTGCTGCCCCGAAACCGGGACACAGGCCCTGGCCAGAGGGCAGGGTGAAACATGGAAAGGAAGAAGCGTGCCGGACCCAGGGGGACTTTCCCTTTACAGGGGGGATTCGGTATGAGAGGGCGGTGACTATGGAGAAAGACGAGCTGACAGGCAAGGCCGAGGCCATCCTCTTTGCCGGGGGAGAGCCTGTGGCCCTGGACCGGATGGCCCAGGTGCTGGGGGTGCGGACCTACGCGGTGGAGGAGGCCGTTGCCCGGCTGCAGGAGAAGTACAACACCCCTCACAGCGGGGTCCACCTGCTGCTGCTGGGGGACAGCGCCCAGTTCTGCACCAACCCGGCCTATATAGAGCCTGTGCGGGAGGTCCTGGACCTAAAGCGCAACACGCCCCTGTCCCAGGCGGCCATGGAGGTGCTGGCCGTGGTGGCCTATAACCAGCCGGTGACCAAAGCCTTTGTAGAGCAGGTCCGGGGGGTGGACTGCTCCGGCGTGGTGGGCAGCCTGGTGCAGAAGGGCCTGCTGGAAGAGCGGGGGCGGCTGGAGCTGCCCGGCAGGCCGCTGCTGTACGGCACCACAGAGAACTTTTTGCGCTGTTTCCAGCTGGCCTCCATTGACCAGCTGCCCCCTGCCCCCGGCCAGGATGAAGAGGGCGGGGAAGAGGAAGGGGACGGCGACAGCAGCGGGGAGGACGACGGAGAACCCGAGCAAACCCGGCTGATGGAGACCTGATTTCCGGGGGCAGGCAAGAAGGGGAAACAACACCACAAGGAAAGGGGAGAGGAGCCGTGCTGGCGCTGTACATTGTTCTGGGAATTCTGCTGCTCCCGGTGGTGCTTGCCTGCTTTCCGGTGTCCTTCCGGCTGGGCTTTCAGCAGGAATTTTCCCTGGAGCTGGGGTACTTGTTCTGGCGGATTCCCCTGCTGCCCAGCCAGGAGGCCCCGGAGGAAGAGGAGCCCCCGGAAGAGGAGAAGCCGGAGGAGGAACCCCCGGAGAAAAAGCCCAGCGGGGCGGCAGACCGGATAAAGCAGGCCCTGAAGCGGGAGGGCCTGGGGGGCTTTCTCCAGACCCTGGGAGAGCTGGTCCAGCTGGCGGGCCAGGCCACGGCAGGCGTCCTCCGGGGCCTGCGGCTAAGGGAGTTTGACCTGTACCTGTGCCTGCCCGGGGCCGGGGACGCGGCGGCGGCGGCCCTGCTGTACGGCAAGGCGTCGGCAGGGGTGTACGCCCTCTATGGGGTGCTGCTGGGCCTTCTGCCCTGCAAAAAGACAGGGGTGACCGTGGACCTGGACTATGACGGCGCAGAGAGCCGGATACGCTTTACGGCAGAGCTGTCCATCCGGCCCATCCGGGTGCTGCGAGAGGCCCTTTGGCTGCTGCTGAAAAGCCTGCGGCCCCTAAAAAGGCTGCTGGGAAAGCACGGCTGAATGGCCCGGCCGCTTCAGGAGCGCGGCATAGGGTATGGGTGTTATATACGTTATATAGGAGATATACAGGAAATAGAGTCTATACAAAATACAGGGGCGGAACCAGGGCGGCACAATCCCGGCGGCTCTGCCCAAGGAGGTTTGACAATGGCGCAGGCAGAACGGCTGCAAAAGCTGCTGGCCCAGGCGGGCCTGGCCTCCCGGCGCAAGGCGGAGGAACTCATCGCCCAGGGGCGGGTAACGGTCAACGGCAGGCCAGCCAAGCTGGGCGACAGCGCGGTTCCTGGCCGGGACTTGGTGGCTGTGGACGGCCAGCGGCTGGCCCAGCCCCAGGAGAAGCTCTACTATGCCCTGCACAAGCCCCGGGGCTTTGTAACCACCCTGGAGGACGAGCGGGGCCGCAAATGCGTGGCCATGCTGACAAAGGACCTGCCCGGCCGGGTGTACCCGGTGGGGCGGCTGGACAAGGACTCGGAGGGGCTGCTGCTGCTCACCAACGACGGGGCCTTTGCCAACGGGGTGGCCCATCCCAGCACCCATGTGGCCAAAACCTACCGGGTGACCCTGCGGCCAGGGGTCAGCGAGGAGCAGCTGGTGCGGATGAGCACAGGGATTCTGGTGGAGGGCCGCATGACCGCCCCGGCCAAAGTGCGGGTGCTGGAGCAGCAGCCGGGCCGGGCCGTGGTGGAGATTGTGCTGTATGAGGGGCGCAACCGGGAGATCCGCAAAATGTGCCAGGTCCTGGGCCTGGAGGTGGCCCGGCTGAAGCGCATTGCCGTGGGCCCGGTGCGCCTGGGGATGCTGCCCCAGGGCCAGTGCCGGGAGCTGACCAAAGAGGAGGTGCGGGGCCTGCTGGCGGAAAGCGCCAAACAGGCCAAAAGCCACGCCCGGCCCGCCCAAAGCCAGAAGAACCCGAAGAGCCCAAAGGGTTCCGGCGGCCGTAACGGCCCCCCCAGCCGGGGCGGCTCCCCAGGCGGGTCCAAGAGAAGAAAGCCGGGGGGTAAATAGAGAGGAAAACAGGGCAGAGCAAAAGCCGGACCCCCTTTCCCGCATGGGAGGGGGTCCGGCTTTTTGGGGGGCGGGCAGGGGGACGCTTACCCCAGGCCCAAAAGGGAGCACAGGGTGTGTACCCCCAGGCACAGGCCCAGCCCGCACAGGGTGGGAATGGCCACAGCCGCCCCGGTCCACTTCCAGCTGCCGCTCTCCTTTTGAATGGTGAGACAGGTGGTGGAGCAAGGCCAGTGCATCAGGGTGAAGATCACCACGCACAGGGCCGTGACCCAGGTCCAGCCATTGTCCACCAGCAGGGCCCGCAGGGCAGTCAGGTCGCTCATCTCCACCAGGCTGCCCTGGGCCAGATAGGCCATCACAATGAGAGGAATCACAATCTCATTGGCAGGCAGGCCCAAAATAAAGGCCAGCAGAATAACCCCGTCCAGGCCGAAGAGCTGGGCAAAGGGGTCCAGGGCCCCTGCGCACAGGGACAGCAGAGAGGCCCCCTGGACCTGCACATTGGCCAGCAGCCAGATCACCAGCCCTGCCGGAGCCGCCACAGAGGCTGCCCGGCCCAGCACAAAGAGGGTGCGGTCCAGAATGGAGCGGACCAGCACTTTGCCGATTTGGGGGCGGCGGTAGGGGGGCAGCTCCAGGGTGAAGGAACTGGGGGCGCCTTTCAGCAAAGTGACAGACAGCAGCTTGGAGACCGCAAAGGTCATGGCCAGCCCCAGGCCAATCACCGCCACCAGCAGCAGGGCAGACAGCACAGAGGCCCCCAGGCTTCCCCCTGCCGAAGCAGCAGCCCCTGTGCCGGCAAAGAACATGGCGATGAGAGAGATGAGCATGGGCAGCCGCCCGTTGCAGGGCACAAAGCTGTTGGTCAGCATGGCGATCAGCCGCTCCCGGGGGGAGTCGATGATCCGGCAGCCCACCACCCCGGCCGCGTTGCAGCCAAAGCCCATGCAGGTAGTAAGCGCCTGCTTTCCGCAGGCCCCGCAGCAGTGGAAGCAGCGGTCCAGGTTAAAGGCCACCCGGGGCAGGTAGCCCAGGTCTTCCAGCAGGGTGAACAGGGGGAAGAAGATGGCCATAGGGGGCAGCATCACGGCCACCACCCAGGCCAGGGTTTTGTACATGCCGTCCACCACCAGGCCCTGCAGCCAGGGGGCTGCGCCCAGGGCGGCAAACAGATCGCCCAGCCGGTCGCCCAGCCAGAACAGGCCCTGGCTGAGCAGCTGGGAGGGGTAGTTGGCCCCGGTGATGGTGAGCCAGAACACCCCCAGCAGCAGAAGCAGCATAATGGGAAAGCCCGTAAGGGGGCTGGTGAGCAGGCGGTCCAGCTTCCGGTCCCGGGGGCTGTACCCCCCGGCAGAGGACTGGGTGACAGCCTGGGCCAGCTCCTCGGCCCGGCGCACCGTGGCAGCGGCCATCTGGTCCCGCAGGCTCTCGGGGTCCAGGGTGCTTTGGGCCAGAACCCGCTGGACCCGGGGGTCCTGTTGGGGAGCGGCCCCCAGGGTCTTGGTCAGTCCGGCAAGCAGAGTGGGGTCAACGCCAGCCAGCAGCTGCACGGCCAGCCACCGGGCAGGGAGAAGCCCCTGGGAAAGGTCTTGGGCAGCAGGCAGCAGGGCCTCTATCAGCGCCTCGGCCTCTGGGCTGTAGCGGACGGCAGGCTCTGCCGGGACGGGTAGGAGAGAGGCCGCCAGGCGGCTGACCTGCTCCATAAGCTCCCCAAGGCCCTGGCCCTCCCGGGCGGCAGCGCCCACCACAGGCACGCCCAGCAGGGCAGAGAGCTTGGGCAGGTCCACCGCCACCCCCTTGCGCCGGGCCTCGTCCAGCAGGTTCACGCAGACCACCGTGTTGGGGGTGATCTCCAGCACCTGAAGCACCAGGTTCAGGTTGCGCTCCAGGCAGGTGGCGTCGCAGACCACCACCACGCAGTCCGCCCGGCAGCCGGAGCCGCCGTCCTCTCCGCCAAAGCAGAGGAAGTCCCGGGCAGCCTCCTCCTCTGCGGAGTGGGCCTGCAGGGAGTAACAGCCGGGCAGGTCCACCAGCACGTAGTTTTTGCCCGCAAACAGGCAGCTGCCCTGGGCGTTGGTGACGGTCTTGCCGGGCCAGTTGCCTGTGTGCTGCCGCAGGCCTGTCAAACCATTAAACACCGTGCTCTTGCCCACATTGGGGTTGCCAGCCAGGGCCACCACCTGGTCCTCCGGCGTTTTTTTCTGAATGACCAGCTGTGTACCGGCTGCTCCCCGTCCGGTAGAATCCTTTGAAAGTCCCATAGCCGTCTACTCCGCCGCGGGCGCCGCAGTGGGTGCCGGGGAGGGCGCGGCTCCGGCCTGGGCTTCTAAGGGGACGGTCACAGAGACTGTGTCCGCGTCACACCGGCGCAGGGCAATCACCGCGCCCCGTATCAGGTAGGCGCAGGGGTCGCCCAGCGGGCTGGCGCCCAGACACTCCACCTGGGTGCCCTCGATCAGCCCCAGGTCCTGAAAACGCCGCCGCAAAGGGCTGTCCCCGCAAAGGCTTGTCACCTGGGCGGTCTGCCCCCGCAGAAGCCCGGAAAGCTTCTGCCCTGGCGGTAGTGGGTACATTTCATATAGCGCATGGCAAAGGGCGCATGGGCTGCGCATGATTCATCAGCTCCCGAATAAGTTAGGTTGGAGAAAAAAACTTTCTCATTCACCACTATATTCCGCTTGTACCATCTTGTGACAGACAGGGAGGACAACACAGGCAGCCAGACCCAGAAGAATGGGCTTGAGAGCAGCCGCAAAAGCGTTGCCGGATTTTTTGAAAAACTGGCGGAGAAGCAAGCGGACCGCCGGGTTGGTCTGCCCGCTTGACGAGAGGCAAAGTCCCCCAGGCCATGCGCGATGGCCCCTTCTGATGAAAAGCCCGCCCCCGCTGTGATGGGGGCGGGCCTGCTTTTATCTTAGGGCGTGTTCCCATAAGCGTTCACACGCGTCTTTCGGACAATTTTTGCCTTGAAGCTGGCAAAAATTTGTTCCCAAATCCCCCATGCTCAGCGTATGGGAACACGCCCTAGAAAACGCCTCTATGCTGTCTGGCTGTAAGCAGAGAGGGATTTTTTGCGGGAAGCTATTCGGCTTTTTTCATAAAGGGGATCCGCACCTGGACCTCGGCCTGCTCAATCCACTCCACAATGGAGTTGGTAGCGCCTCTGGTAACTTTGATGTCCTCTTTGATAATCTCCACATCGTTCTCCAATCTGTCAAGGCGAGTCTCCATCTTGTCAAGCCTGGCGTCCATCTGATCAAGGCGTGTCTCCACCTTGTCGAGCCTGGCGTCCATCTTGTCAAGCCTGGCGTCCATCTGGTCGAGGCGAGTCTCCACCTTGTCGAGCCTGGCGTCCATCTGATCAAGGCGAGTCTCCACCTTGTCGAGCCTGGCGTCCATCTGGTCGAGGCGTGTCTCCACCCTGTCAAGCCGTGTTTCTACCTTGTCGAGGCGCGTTTCCACCCTGCCAAGGCGGGCGTCTACCTTGTCGAGCCGGGTGTTCACATCGCCAAGCTGTTCGACCACTTGGGTTACCTGGCCCTGCATGGTTTCCAGCAGACTTAATATCTTTTCTTCGTTGTTCATGGTCATTCCCTCGCTTTATTCTATAATGTCTGCCGCAAGTGTGCGATACCGCAAGTGTGCGGCGCCGCATTTTCTCATTCCCCTAGATCTTCTCCAGCAACCCGGCCCTGGCTTTCCACCGGAATGGGATCTGTATAGCAGGCGTTGTCCAGGGGTTCGCCTGTGCCCGCGGCGGCAGCGGGCAGCTCATAGCATTACTTTAGATAGGCCGGGCCGCCAGCGTCCCCGGGGCGAAGGGCCTGGGCTGTGTGCCTGCAGGCCGCTTCCAGCACATCGTCCACAAGCTGTTTGTCGGGGACAGCAAGGAGGCGGTACTTTTGTATCAGCTGGCTTTCCCGGTGGGTAAGGGGAGGCTCCGCCAGATGGGGGGAGCTGGCGGCAGAGGGGTCCTCCAAATCGTCCAAGGTGCAGCCAAAAAAGTGGACCAGCTGGCGGATGGTGCCCAATTTCGGGTCCTTGGTGGAACCCGCAAATAATTTTTCCAGCGTGGGTTCAGGCAGTCCGGACAGGCGGGAGATCTCTTTGGTGGTAAGCCCACTGCTCTCTTTCATTTTTCTCAGATTATCCAGCCACACAGGCGCACACCTTCTTTCTACCCAAACTATACCACAAAGGCAGGAGAAAAGCAAGGGGGGATCTCCACCAATGGTGGAAGATGTCATGATTTCCACCAAAAAAAGCAGTGCGATATAGACGTATCCACCTTTAACGGTGGAGGAGAAAACGCCGCCCGCAGCGCCCCTATCGGCCCATACCGATCGGTACGCTGGGCAGCCAAGCGCCGGGTTCCAAAGAGATACGTCCCGCTTTTGAACTGCGTTCACTAGAAGGAAGCACGCAACGGCAGATAAAACCCAGGGGATGGCCTGCCTGGCTCAGAAAATTTTCTCTTTTTCCACAAAAAGTTGCCCATTGTGGCGCAACAAACCAGGTTTTTTAAGGGATATATGAGA
>CAJUPK010000007.1:0-21269 GCA_910588415.1 uncultured Oscillospiraceae bacterium
GCGGCTCGGCTAAGATATTTTGTATTGCTATTTCATCTTCAATAATCAGTATTGTTTTTGCCATATCTGAAACCTCCAATCTGATTATACTAAGGCTTGATTAGTTTTTGATTAGATTTTTCGATTTTCTTATTATAGACATTTAAATGAATAATAGCAATAGATTTTACAATTAGCGGTTAACAGGAATTCACGATACAGTTCGCAAGCAATGCAATCTTCCGTAAGATTGCGTATTTAGCAGAAATCCCGTCCCCGGAATTTCTGCTAAATGCTTGTTGGTGACATGTCCCCAAACCCCTGAGATCATCACCTGCGGTGATGGCTGCGCGTTCCGTTGGAACGCTGAAAATCAAAAACTAAATAGAAAGACAAAAGAAAACTGCTATGCAATCGGATAACCCTTTTGCATAGCAGTTATTCTTTTTCCGTTTACCTGGCATTCGTCACAAATTTTGCAATATTTCCTTATGGACTACCGCCATTGGGCGGACAGGCTTTTTAAAGCGGAGCCATAGAGGCAGGTCAAACCAGAGGGCTGCTCAGTTGGCGCAGGCAGCGCTCCGTTTCCCACAGCTCCAGCAGCTGGGAAAAATTCTGGTCCGGATCTGTCAGCAGTTCCGCCAAATGGTCCAGCAGGGCCAGCTGTTCTTCTGCCAGCGGCTTGCCCTCCAGCAAAAACTCATTCATAAACCGGGGCTGGAACACGTAAGAAATCTCATGGTTCATCAAAGCGTGGAAATCATATACCAGATACCGGCCTGCTGCCCGCAGGCTGTTGGTTCCCTGCCGGTCCGCATAGACAAACTGTTTTCCATCCGTCTCACCCCGGCGGATGGAAAGCCAGGCGTCTGCCGCCCAGTCGAACTGGCCGGGCTTCATGTCATATTGGGTCACTGGCACAGGCAGGCCCTGGTAAAATCCGTCGGCGTCAAAGGTGAGCCAGCGGTTCTCCTGTTCCAGCCAGACCTGGTTGATCCAATGGTCCATGCTCACGCCCGGCCGGCAGTAGGGGGCAAACCCAGCCCGGCTGCGGCAGGGGATGCCTTTTGCCTTGTAGATGGAGCTGACCAGCACGGACACAAAGCGGCAGGTGAGTACCAGCTTGTGTTCCACTTTCCGGTCCGGCACGAACCCCCGTTCATCCAGGCGGAATAACCCGGCGGCTATGGATGGGGCGGTGAGATAGATGTCGTCCTCGCAGGGGGCGCGGTACCAGGGCCAGCGGTTCAAATCCCCATAGCGCAGATCCGCGTTGGCGTTTTTGTTGCCATCCGCCAGGGTGACCCGGTGGATGATCTGATGAGAAATTAAGTCCCCCAGCTCTTTGGGGTCGCTGGGCAGAGAGCGGAAGCAGTCCCCGTAAAGCCCTGCATAGGTAAAGGGCCCGGTTTCCATCCAATGGCTGAAAGCAATAGGATCTTTCGTTGTATTCATAGATAATACCTCCTTTTTGTCTATTGTAAAGGTTTTCTGTGGAAAAATCCGGTCAATCTTAGTTAGGTTTTGTCCGGCGTTTTGCTTGACCAGAAGCTGGAAACAAGGTACAATATAGCTGAAAAAGATTGAAAGAGGCTTTCTGGACCCAAATGGCTATATGAAAGTTTCTTTCAATTCTCGAACGGACTGGAATTGTCGGGTAAAATATGATATAATGTACGCAAAGCATTGGTCTCGGAGGTTCTTTGTTTCACAGCAAGAGCCAGGAAAACTCCAAACAGGCCGATGATGGATGTGGATAGAGTATTGCGGCGTAGTCCGCGGCTGTATCCGCGGTACCATGTTTTATCAAAGGGCAAGAGGCAGGAACCGCTGCAAGACGCCCAAGGGGAAAAGAGCCTGGTAAAATGCTGGGCCACTGCTCTGGGGCGCGTCAAAAAGAGGGAGGGTCAAATGTTTATGGAAGACAAGTCACAATCTTTTTTCAGTCTGGAAGACCGGGTAGCTCCTTTGGGCATCATCACTCTGGAGGGCGCGGAAGAGCTCTCCGGCAAAATTGACGAGCATCTGGTGCGTTGGGCCAGAAGGGCCGGTATGGAGGTGGATACGTTCCGCCTAAGCAGCAGCTGTCCCCGGTTCAACTCCGGCGACGCCAAAGCTATCATCGACCAGACTGTGCGGGGCTACGACCTGTTCATTGTGGTGGATGTGGGCAACTACAGCCCCACCTACCCATACTTCGGCATGGAAAACCATATGTCTCCCGACGACCATTTTCAAAATCTCAAGCGTATCATCCAGGCTGCCAGCGGCAAGCCCCATCGCATCAATGTGATCATGCCCACGCTGTATGGCGGCCGCCAGCACCGGCGCAAGTACCGGGAATCCCTGGACGGGGCCTTTGCCCTGCAGGAGCTGGCCAATATGGGCGTGCAGAATGTGCTCACTTTTGACGCCCACGACCCACGGGTGCAGAACGCCGTGCCCCTGATGGGGTTTGATAATCTGATGCCCTCTTACCAGGTGCTGAAGCGGCTGTTCCGCAGCTTCCCGGAACTGGTGGTGGACCGGGACAATTTCATGATCATCAGCCCGGACGAGGGAGCCTTGGACCGGAATATGTTCTATGCCTCTGTGCTGGGGGTAGAGATGGGTATGTTCTACAAACGCCGGGATTACTCCCGGATAGTGGACGGCCGCAACCCCATTGTGGCCCACGAATACCTGGGCACCGATGTGCGAGGCAAGGACATCTTTGTAGCTGACGACATCATCTCTTCCGGCGAGTCCATGCTGGACATTGCCTACAATGTGAAAGAGCGCGGGGCCAACCGCTTCTTTGCCTTTGCCACGTTCTCCATCTTCGCCAAGGGCCTGGCTGCCTTTGACAAGGCCTATCAGGCGGGCGTGCTGGACGGGGTGTTCGGCACCAACCTGACATACCGCACCGAAGAGCTGAAGAACCGCCCCTGGTTCTTTGAGGTAGATGTGTCCAAGTATATTGCCTGCTATATTTCGGCGCTGAACCATGACATGGCCATCAGCCAGCTTATTGACCCCCATGCCAAAATCACCGCGCTGCTGCAAAAGCGCAAGGAAGAGCGGCGGGATTTTGAGGACGAGCAGTTAAGCTTCTAAACAAACCACGCACTCACGCATAGGATGTGATAGGATATGGCAGGCACAATGATTCTGGTCTCCGGTATGTGCGGAACAGGCAAGTCCACCTTTGCCCAGTGGCTGGGGGAGCGCCTGGCGCTGCCTGTAGTCAATTATGACAGGCTTCTGCGCCGGGTGAAGGAGCTGAGCCCCGAGGCGGCCAAGGGCGGCGAGCTGGCCTATCAGCTGTTTCTCTTTGAGCTGGAGGAGCATATGGGCTGTACCTTTATCGCGGACTACATTTTCAGCACCAAGCAGGAGGAGTGGCTCCGGACGCTGACAGAAAAGCACGGCTGCAGAACCATCAACGTGCATTTTGACTGTGAGCCCCGCACCGCCTACGCCCGCTACATCCGCCGCAACCAGGAGGACGCTGTCCCCACCAGGCCGGACGTGTCCTTTGAGCTGTTCCTGGAGGCTACCCGGCAGAACCGGGAGTTCCTCTGGGGCGGGGACCTTATCCCTGTGGACACAGAGGACTTTGAGCGGGTCTCCTATCCGGCACTTCTGGAAAAGGTAGAGCGGCTGCTGTATCCCCAAAAACAACCATGAGGTGAGCGCCAGTGTTTGACAGACTGAAAGAAGATATAGATGCGGTGATGCAGCGGGACCCAGCGGCCCGCTCCCGGCTGGAGGTATACTTCCTCTACGCCGGGTTCAAGGCCGTGCGGGCCTATCGCCGGGCTAACTGGTTCCAGCGCCACGGCATGAAGTTTATCGCCCGGGCCATCTCCCAGCGCTCCCGGCGCAGGACTGGCATAGAAATCCACCCGGGGGCTACCATTGGCCGGGGACTGTTTATTGACCATGGCATGGGCGTGGTGATTGGCGAGACCACGGAGATTGGGGACAACTGCACCCTCTACCAAAATGTGACATTGGGCGGCACAGGCAAAGACCAGGGCAAGCGGCACCCAACCCTGGGCAACAATGTGCTGGTGGGTGCTGGCGCCAAAGTGCTGGGCCCCTTCACTGTGGGGGATAACGCCCGGGTGGCTGCTGGCGCGGTGGTGCTGGACGCGGTTCCCCGGGGAGCCACAGCGGTGGGAGTGCCGGCCCGTGTGGTGCGCATTGACGGGCAGAAGGTCCCCGCCGCGGAAGTGCCCGCCAGCCATAAGCTGGACCAGATCCATGTGGCGGACCCAGTATCCATGGAGCTGTGCCGCCTGCGGGGCGAGCTGGAGCGGCTGGAAAAGAAAGTGGCTGGCCTGGAAAAACCAGCCCAGGAGTGAACGGACCAGGCGAGAATTTAGACGAAGAAAGGCGAAATACTATGCAGCTGACAAATTCCCTGACCATGAAAAAGGAGGAGCTTGTCCCCCATGAGCCCGGCGTGATCCGTATGTATACCTGTGGTCCCACAGTCTATGGCTATGCCCATATTGGCAACCTGCGCTCCTACCTGATGGAGGATGTGCTGGAAAAGGCCCTGCGCTACGAGGGGTATCAGGTAGACCGGGTGATGAATATTACGGATGTAGGACATCTTACCTCTGACGCGGATACCGGGGAGGACAAGATGCTCAAAGGCGCCAAACAAGAGCGCAAGTCTGTGCTGGAGCTGGCGGATTTCTATACCCAGGCTTTTTTTAAAGACTGTCAAAAGCTCAATATCCGGCGGCCAGACATAGTGGTCCCAGCGACTACCTGTATTTCGGACTTTATCGCGCTGGTATCGGCCTTAGTAGAAAAGGGATATGCGTACCTGGCCGGAGGCAATGTCTACTTTGACACCTCCCGGCTGGACAGATACTATGTCTTCGGCAACCAGAACGCCGAAGACCTGGCTGTGGGTGTCCGAGACAGTGTGGAGGCTGACAGCAACAAGCGCAGCAAAACAGACTTTGTGCTGTGGTTCACGAAGTCCAAGTTTGAGGACCAGGAGCTGAAATGGGACAGCCCCTGGGGATTGGGCTACCCTGGCTGGCACATTGAGTGCTCTGCCATCAGCATCAAGCATCTGGGGGAGTATCTGGACATCCACTGCGGTGGCATTGACAACGCCTTTCCCCATCATACCAACGAAATCGCCCAGAGCGAGGCCTATCTCGGCCACTCCTGGTGCAAATATTGGTTCCACATCCTGCACCTGAACGACGGGGGCGGCAAGATCAGCAAGTCGAAAGGCGCAAAGCTCACCGTGTCTCTGCTGGAGGAAAAGGGCTACGATCCCCTGTGCTACCGTCTGTTCTGCCTGCAGTCCCACTACCGCAAGCCCTTGACCTTCACCTTTGAAAGCCTGGACAATGCGGCCAATGCCTATCAAAAACTGCTTGCCAGGATTGCCTCTCTTGCAAAAGAGGGCCAGCCGGACCAGCAGGCCGCAAAGCCCTGGCAGGAGAGATTCAAAGAGGCGCTGGACAACGATGTGAATACCTCCCAGGCCCTGACCGTGCTGTACGATATGCTGAAAGCCAGCCTGGACGATGCCACCAAGCGCTTTTTAGCCCATGATTTTGATCAAGTACTCTCCCTGGACCTGCTGCAGGCGGCGGAGAAGGCTAGACCCAAAGAGGCAGGGGTGCCGGAGGAGCTTGCCAGAGAGATCGAGGCGCTGATTGAGAAACGGGCTGCTGCCCGCAAGGCAAAAGACTGGGGAGCGGCGGACGCCATCCGGGATGAGCTGGCGGCGAGACATGTGGTGCTGAAGGACACGCCTCAGGGCGTGGAATGGCATATAGAAGCCTGAATGTTGTGCATGAGCGCTGTCTGACCTGTGTAGGAAGCTTGTCTGCAATATGAACAAATCTTTATCAATCGGTGCTGGACTGGCCAGCTGGGTATGGCCATTTGGCAGGACTTAAAAATGCAGGAGGATGGTTCATGGAGAGAACTCTGTACTTGGCCTATGGCAGCAATATGAACCAGGAGCAGATGAAAGTGCGCTGTCCAGGGGCAGAGCCAGTGGGCAAGGGACTGTTGGAAGATTATCAGCTTTTGTTCCGGGCAGGGGGCAAGGGCGTGTACCTTACGGTAGAACCCCAGCCAGGATATGCTGTTCCCGTAGCCGTGTGGAGCGTTAGCCCGGCGGACGAGGCCGCGTTGGATGAGTATGAGGTGTACCCCAGCCTGTATAGTAAGGAGTGGGTAGACGTGGCCTTTCAAGAGTTTGCCACGGGGCAGCTGCAACGGGGGAAAGGGCTGCTCTATGTGATGACCGATGGGCACCCCCTGGCCAAGCCGGGAAAAGCCTATGTGGAAGCCTGCCTGGAAGGCTGCCGGAGCTTTGACTTAGACCAGGGGCCTCTGCTGGAGGCGGCGAAGGCTGTCGGAGTCTTTGAACACGAATCATAGCCATTACGGTGTTGTGGAGGGTTCCTCCCGCTTTTGCGGGGGGAACTTTTTTTGCAGAATGGCATCAATATGGTTCCTTGGCCTGCGACTATATGGGTGAAAGGGCCTTTCAGGGAGGGAGCATGGTGGAAGACAAGGGGATTGTGGAGCTATTTTCCCGGCGGGATGAGCGGGGAATCCAGGAGGCCAGGCGAAAGTATGGGGGCTTCTGTTTTAAAATTGCTATCAACCTTCTCGGCGTCAAAGAAGACGCGGAGGAGTGCGTCAGCGACGCATTGTATGCGGCCTGGCGGCAAATCCCTCCTGCCGTACCCCGGTCTATGCGGGCTTTTCTAGGCCGTATTACCCGCAACCTGTCCATCAGCCGCTACCGAACGGCTACAGCGCAAAAACGGGGAGGCGGCATGGAAGAACTGCTCTGCGAGCTGGAGGAGTGCCTGCCTGACCGCAAAGGCCTGGATGACCAAGTGGATTCCCGGGCGCTGACAGAGCTGATCAGCCGCTGGCTGGACAGCCTGACCACTGGGGACCGGGAACTGTTTGTGCGGCGGTACTGGTATGGAGACAGCCTGCAGGATATGGCCGGTGACCTGGAGCAGAGCCCCCGGGAACTGGCACAGAGAACCTTTTGGATGAGAAAAAAATTGAAGCAAGTTTTAGAAAGAGAGGGATATACCGTATGAACAGAGAAGAACTTTTCAACGCCATTACCAATCTCCGGGATGAGCAGATTGAAGAGGCACAGCCCCGCCTGGGCCTGCGGACCCGGCGGGCCAGGCGTTTCTGGATTCCCGCAGCTGCGGCGCTGGTGCTTACTGTTGCCCTAGTGGTCCAGGCTGTCCATTCTGTACCCAGGCCGCTGTATACGGGGAATTTGCAGCTGGCGGCAGCCTCTTATCCCCTACGGGCTAGGGCTGGAGAGGTTGGTGAGACCGCAGAAGGGCTATACGAAGGAAGAAAGGAGGCTGCGGAGGAAGCGTATGGCCAGCTGGCAAGCTTCTGGAACCAGTCAGCTGCCCAGTTTTTGGAAGGCTCCCAGGACAGGCTGATGTCTCCTGTAAATTTATATCTGTATCTGGGTATGGCGGCGGAGATGACCCAGGGCAGCTGCCGGAATCAGCTGCTGGACCTGGTGGGCTGCGGCACCATAGAGGAACTGCGGGAGAGCGCTGGCTGGCTGTGGGAGAGCTGCTATCAGCAGGAGGAAACCGGCGGCAGGATGCTGCTGGCCAACTCCATCTGGCTGGACAATGACACGGGATTCCATCAGGAGACCCTGGACCTTCTGGCAGAGCACTACTATGCGGACAGCTTCCGGGGGGAGATGGGCAGCGAGAGCTATTCCGCCATGCTGTGGGACTGGCTGGACGAAAAGAACGGGGAGGCTCTGGTACACCCGGAGATGGAGGAGAACGACACCCTGACGCTGGCCAGCGCCCTTACCTTTCAGGCGGACTGGGAGAGGCCCTTTGCTCCGGAGGAGACCACCCAGGGAATCTTCTATACCCAGGCGGGGGAGGAGAAGCATTGCGACTTTATGAACCAGCGGTCAATAGGCAGCTACTACACCGGACAAGGGTTTGACGCTGCGGAAAAGCCCCTGACAGGGGGCAGCACCGTCCTCTTTGTGCGTCCAGAGGAGGGAACTGGACTGGACCAGCTGTTGGCCAGCCAGGACTACCGGGCCTTTTTGGAGAGCTATCTGGGCCAGGGAGCAGGGGCTTCTGGGACAGGCTGGAAAAATACCAGCCAAGCCTGCCTGCGGCTGAGCGTACCCAAATGGGACGGGGAGGAATCCATGGATTATATGGAAGGCCTGCGGGAGCTGGGAGCAACGGAGATGTTTGAGCGGGCAAAGGGCCGCTTTCAGCCATTGACGGAGGAGACTGTGGCTTTTCGAAGTCTGGCTGAGACTTATCATGTGCGGATGGACGAATGGGGCTGTAATGCACAGGCGGGGCAGGGAAACGGCGTGGGGGCAAGCAGGGAGAGCGCCCTGCCAGAGAACCTCCGTGAAGTGGACTTTACGCTGAACAGGCCCTTCCTGTTCGTGGTGGTATCCTCCAAGGGGACCCCGGTGTACATGGGGGGAATCCGGCAGATGGATGCTTCCTGAAAAGGAGAGGGACATTCCTGTTTTGTGGCTGGGAGCCATTGACTTTCCCCAGGGATTTGCTATAATGGGATTAAATAGCCATTTGTCCATATTGGCATTTTAGAACAGGAGGACCCATGATGAAACATCTGACAATCACCGGCTTTGCCGATGAGATAGCTCCCAGCCTGGACGACCAGCTGGAGGCTTTGAAGGAATTTGACGTAGGCTATCTGGAGCTTCGTGCCGCTGACGGCGTGAATGTAGCGGACTTCACCCCACAGAAGCTGCGGGAGGTAAAGGAAAAGCTGGCTGCCGCTGGTGTGCGGGTCTCCTCGGTGGGGTCGCCCATTGGGAAGATTGGCATAGAGGAGGAGTTTGGTCCCCACATGGAGAGGCTGAAGCACTGCTTGGAAATCCAGAAGGAACTGGGAGCTCCCTATCTGCGGATGTTCAGCTTTTACATGCCCCAGGACAGAAAGCCGGAGGAATTTCGGAGCCCGGTGCTGGAACGCCTGCAGGCTATGAAAGAGGAGGCGGCCCGCTGGGAGGCTGTACTGCTCCACGAGAACGAAAAGGGGATCTATGGAGACACGGCTGCCCGCTGCCAGGACCTGCTGGGGGAGCTGGCGGGGCCGGAGTTTCAGGCTGTGTTTGACTTTGCCAACTTTGTCGAAGTGGGCCAGTCTACCTGGGAGGCTTATCGACTGCTGAAGCCCTACATAGAGTATATACACATCAAGGACGCTACAGAGGAGAAGCGGATTGTTCCCGCCGGGCAGGGCGTGGGCCAGGTGAAGGAGATCTTGCGCGATTTGGTGTCCGGGGGCTGGCAGGGGTATCTGTCTTTAGAGCCCCACCTGACGGACTTTGCCGGACTGGCGGCCCTGGAGCAGAACCCGGAGAAGCGGGGCTCTGGCCTGACAGGCAAAAACGCCTGGGAGCTGGCATTGAACAGCCTGCGGAAAATCTTGACCGAGCTGGAGGCGGAGGCATGAGCGGTACAGAGTGGAAAAGCGCCATTGTAGGCTGCGGAAGTATCGCCCAGGTTCATGGGGAGGTATTGTCGGAGCTAAAGGGGCTGGGTAAGGCCCGGCCCGTGGCATTTGCGGACATCAAGCCGGAGCGTGCCAAGGCCATGGCGGAAAAATATGGCGGCCAGGCTTATGAAAACCTGGAGGAGCTGCTGGACCAGGAGGCCATTGACGTGCTGCACATCTGCACTCCGCATTTTCTGCATCTGCCGATGGCGCAGGCCGCGGCGGATCGGGGCATTCGGGTGTTTACGGAAAAGCCGCCGGTTATCTCCTACGCCCAGTGGGAGGAATTTCAGAACTTGCAGGACCGCACCCAGGTAGGGATCTGTTTTCAAAACCGCTGGAACCCTGCTACCGCCTTTTGCCGGGATTTGCTGGCAGGGGGGACGCCTGGAGCTTTGCTGGGGGCCAGGGCCTTTGTCACTTGGCGGCGGGACGCGCCCTACTACACGGAAAGCGGCTGGCGGGGCAGCCTGGCCACTGAAGGAGGCGGGGCACTGATCAACCAGGCCATTCACACCCTGGACCTGCTGGGGCAGTTCATGGGCCGGGGGAAGGTGTTGGGGGCCAGCCTCTCCAACCGCCACCTGCCGGGGGTGATCGAGGTGGAGGATACTCTGGAGGGAGCCATCCAGTTTCCAACGGGCCGGGGGCTATTTTACGCCACCACAGGTCATTGCATGGATGCCCCGGTATTTTTGGAGCTGTGCTGTGAAAAGGCCGTGCTGCGCATAGAGGGAGAAGAGGTCGCTGTACGCTGGCAGGACGGCACGGTGCAGCGGGAGGACTTCTCCGGCCAGCACCAGCGGCTGGGCAAAAGCTATTGGGGTTCCAGCCACCGGATGTGCATTGAGGCTTTTTATGACAGCCTGCGCACAGACGGGGAATTTCCCTGTAATATTGCCGGGGTAAAGGATACGGTAGAGCTGATGCTGGACCTGTACGCCCACGCCCGGGGCGAGGCTTGATTGTGCGGGTCAAGCTGGAAGAAATTCGAATATTCTTAAAAAGCTGGAGTGCCTTAGAAGGGGTTACTTTGGCATACAGCCTTCTGGTGCTGACAGTGTTTCTGCTTAGCTGCGGCCCAGAGGGCTACCGGCATATTATGGAGTGGAAGTTCGGGCTGTTCGCCGGGCTGTGCGGAGGATATATTTTGGTCATGGCCGGTATAGGTCTGTGGGGTGCGGTAAAAAGGCGGGCCTCTGGGAAAGGTGGGGACGCATGGCCGCCTGCCGCTTTTGCCCTGTGGAAGCGGTCCAGCTGGGTCCAGCGTTTTGCGGTCCTCTACCTATTGGTTACCTGGGGTTCAGCCCTGTGCTCTCCCTACTGGCCGGAGACGGTGGTAGGGGTCAGCCGTTACGAGGGCGCACTAAGTATTACCCTATATGTGGTAAGCTTTCTGCTGGTCTCCATCTATGGACGGGCCAGGCCGGTGCTGCTGTGGACGGGAGGGGTAGTCTTGGCACTGTTTTGTGGGCTGTGCCTGGTGCAGTTCACAGGAGCCAATCCCTTTGGGTTGTTCCCGGAAGGGTTAAGCTATTTAGACGCTTACAAAGCCTATTCTGGGGCCTATTTGGGCACCATCGGCAATGTGGACCTGGTGGGGGCCTTTCTCAGCCTGGCAGTCCCCCTTTTGGTTTATGCCCTGCTGCGTTTGCAGAACAGACGGCGGTTTTGGCTGGTCATCCCCCTGGGACTGTGCCTTTGGGTGCTGATCCGCATGTCAGTAACAGCGGGATTTGTAGGAGTGGGATTAGGCTGTGCGCTGGCTTTTCCTGTTGCAGGCTTGACAAAAAAAAGGAGCCGTTTGGCTGCCGCTGGCTGTTTATGCGTGCTGGCCCTGCTGGGGCTGGGGACCATCTACTATGTGGACGGGGGCGGAGAGCTGTTCCACCAGCTGCACCAGATACTTCACGGCCAAATAGAGGACTCCTTTGGCACAGGGCGCGTCTATGTATGGAGACAGGTGCTGCAGCGGGTTCCGGAACACCCTCTGCTGGGTTTTGGCCCGGATACCATGTGGCATAGTGAAATGGCCTTTCATAATTACAACCCGGTATTGGGGCGGATGGCCACATCCCGCATTGACACAGCCCACAACGAATATTTGAATGTGCTGTATCATCAAGGGCTGCTGGGCTTGGGTACATTTTCAGCCATGCTGGCAGCGCTGGCGGCAGACTGGATAAAAAGCGCGCCGGACAGCCCTGTGGCCGCTATGCTGGGCGCGGGACTGCTGGGGTACTGCGTACAGGCGTTTTTCAGTTTTAGTATGCCTATTACGGCGCCATTTTTCTGGCTGGCCGCAGGACTGCTGGCTGCCAGTTCCCCAAAGGGGACAGCGCCCAGCGCCAAATTTACGCTTGACAAATCCTGAGTTTTTTCGTATAGTATGTACATTGCGTTTGCATCTGAAAAAGGCCGCGCTTTTAGGAGGTCCGCGGCCATAAAAGCGGCCCGGTTTTGCACTGCTCCGGCCTGTATCTGTCTTAGAGACCGATCGAGGCAGGTAGGACCTTAAATCCTTTGCAGGAGACAGCGCGCTCCACTCCGGGCTGGGTTATGTTGTGAATAACGAAAGACACGCAACTAATTTTCAGCGTGACCCTGGGTAAGCGATGGGTGAAAGTCTTAGCGTTCTTTGCAGAATACGCTGGCTTTGTGCCCCTCTGTCACTCTGTGTTTCGCTGAACGCAAAGGAGATGCACAGACCTATGAACAACACAAGGGAAAGTTCTATCATTTCGCTGAAAGACATCACCGTATCCTATGATGGTGAGCAGGTACTTTCCAGCTTTGGGCTGGATATCCGCGACGGGGAGTTTATGACCCTGCTGGGCCCCTCCGGCTGCGGGAAAACCACCGTGCTGCGCACCATAGGCGGCTTTATCAAGCCGGATGCGGGAGAGGTCTTTTTTTATGGCGAAAACATCACAGCACTGCCGCCCCACAAACGGACCGTAAACACAATTTTCCAAAAGTACGCGCTGTTTCCCCACTTAAATGTCTACGACAACATTGCCTTTGGGATGCGCCTAAAGGGCAAGCCAGAGAAAGAGGTCAAAAAAACCGTGCATGAAATGCTCGCTATGGTAAACCTGACCGGCTATGCCCACCGGGGCGTGGGACAGCTTTCCGGCGGTCAGCAGCAGCGGGTGGCGATGGCCCGGGCATTGGCCAATGAGCCGAAGGTGCTGCTTCTGGACGAGCCGCTGAGCGCCCTGGACCTGAAGCTGCGCAAAGACATGCAGGTGGAACTGAAAAAGATTCAGCAGCAGACGGGCATTACCTTCATCTTTGTGACCCACGACCAGGAGGAGGCTCTGTCCATGTCTGACCGGGTTGTGGTGATGGATGGGGGAGTCATCCAGCAGATTGGCACTCCCACGGACATCTACAACGAGCCGGAGAACGCCTTTGTGGCGGACTTTATCGGCGAGTCCAACATACTGGATGGGCTGATGCTGGAGGACTATTCTGTAAAGTTTGCCGGGCATAAATTCCAGTGTTTGGACAAGGGATTTGGCACCAATACCCCTGTGGATGTGGTCATTCGGCCAGAGGACATTGACGTGGTACAGGCGGACTCCACCCACATCACGGGGCAGGTCACCCAAGTCACCTTTAAGGGAGTCCACTATGAGATTATTGTGGACGTGGCAGGCTTTAAATGGATGATCCAGTCCACGGACTACCGGGCGGTAGGAGACCGCATTGGCCTTTCGCTGACCCCGGATGATATCCATGTAATGGCCAAGTCCGAGTATTCGGGAATGTTTGGCGATTACAGCACCTTCTCGGACGAGATGGAAGAGGACATGGCTGCCAGCGAAGAGGCCGCTCCGGCGGGAGAGGAGGCGGGAAATGAAGACGAACTCTAAGCTTCTTTCCGCACCCTATACGGTGTGGATGACGGTGTTTATTGTTGTGCCCATGCTTTTGGTGGCGTTTTTTGCCTTTACAGACAAGTCTGGCGCTTTTACACTGGACAATATTCTTAGTGTGGGACAGTATTCCAATGTGTTTCTCCGGTCTATATGGCTGGGGGCAGTGGCCACAGGAATTTCTCTGCTGATGGGGTACCCGCTGGCCTACATTATTTCCCGGCTGCCTGCCAAGCGGCAGAGCGTGATGGTCATGCTGGTGATGCTGCCCATGTGGATGAACTTTCTTCTGCGCACCTATGCCTGGATGACCTTACTGGAGGACAACGGACTGATCAACCTGCTGCTTTCCGCTGTGGGTCTGCCCAGAGCCCATATGATCAATACGGCCGGGGCCGTGGTGCTGGGCATGGTATATAATTACATACCCTACATGATTCTGCCCCTTTACTCGGTGCTGACCAAGATTGACCCCAGCGTGATAGAAGCCGCCCAGGACCTGGGGGCCAACGACCAAAAAGTGTTCCTGAAGGTGGTGGTGCCTATGAGCATGCCGGGGATTATCTCTGGGGTAACCATGGTGTTTGTGCCAGCGGTGAGCACCTTTATTATCTCCAAAATGCTGGGGGGCGGGGGGAACCTGCTTATCGGCGACCTGATTGATATGCAGTTTTTAGGCAGTGCCTATAATCCCAATTTGGGCTCGGCTATTTCACTGGTGCTGATGGTGATCATTTTGATCTGCATGGGCATTATGAACCAGTTTGATGATGGACAGGAGACTGCGGGAGGAGGGATGTTGTTATGACCAAGGCCATTGGACGAATCTATACATGTTTCATCTTTCTGTTCCTTTATGCGCCCATTCTGGTGCTGATTGTATTCTCCTTCAACGATACAGAGACAGCCAGCCGCACGATATGGAGCGGTTTTTCCCTGAAGTGGTACGAAAAGCTGTTTGCGGACCGTTTGATTTTGGAGGCCCTGCGCAACACCCTGATGATTGCGGTGGCAGCGGCCGTGGTCTCCACGGTACTGGGTACGGTGGCGGCCATTGGCATCAGCTCTATGAAGCGGCTGCCCAAGCGCATTATGATGAATATCACCAATTTTCCCATGGTGAACCCAGAGATCGTCACAGGCGTGTCCATGATGCTGCTGTTTGTGTTTGCGGTGGGGCTGTTTGGGGGGCGCAGTTTGGGCATGGCTTCCATCATCGCGGCCCACATCACTTTTTGCCTGCCCTATGTCATTCTCTCTGTGCTGCCCAAGCTGCGGCAGATGGACCCAGCCCTCTATGAGGCGGCCCAGGATTTAGGCTGCCCGCCTGTGAAAGCTTTCTTCAAGGTGGTGCTGCCAGAGATTATGCCTGGCATTGTCACGGGGATGATTATGGCCTTTACCTTATCCATAGATGATTTTGTCATCAGCTATTTTACCAGCGGCACCACCCAGACTCTGCCTATTTATATCTACTCTATGACCAGAAAGAGGGTCAGCCCGGAGATTAACGCGCTGTCCACCGTGCTGTTTGTGGTGGTGATGGCCCTGCTGATTGTGGTGAATACCCGCAATGCCAAAGCAAACCGGCAGATCCAGGAAATGGAGGAGGAATCATGAAGAAAGCAGGAGCGGTTTTTTTATGGAGCGCGGTACTGTGCTTTTTGGTTACAGCAGGTTCATCGGCCGTTCAAGCGGCCAGCGGCCTGGAGGAGACCGCCTCCAGCCAAGGCGTGACCATCAATGTATACAACTGGGGCGAATACATCGCCAACGGCACAGACGGTTCTATGGATGTGAACGCGGAGTTTACCCGGCGCACAGGCATAGAGGTGAACTACACCACTTTTGACAGCAACGAGTCCCTGTATTCCAAGCTGGCGGGGGGCGGTGCGGACTATGACCTGATCATTCCATCGGACTATATGATCTCTAAGCTGATTCAGCAGGACATGCTGGTGCCCCTGGACTTTGAGAATATCCCCAATTTCCAATATATAGACGAGCGCTTTCGCAATCCTAATTATGACCCGGAAAATCTATACTCCGTGCCCTATACCTGGGGCGTGGTGGGGATCTTCTATAACACGGACCATGTAGAGGAGGTTACCAGCTGGTCTGCTCTTTGGGACGAACAGTACGCGGGAAAAATCCTTATGTTTGATAACCCCCGGGACAGCTTTGCCATTGCCCAGTTTATGCTGGGACAGGATGTGAACTCCCATGACAGCAGCGACTGGCAGGAGGCGGCCGCTCTGCTGAAGCAGCAGAAGCCCCTGGTGCAGGCCTATGTGATGGACCAGATTTTTGACAAGATGGAAAATGAAGAGGCGTGGCTGGCTCCCTATTACGCTGGGGATGCGGCCATTCTGGTGGACAATTCTGACAACATCGCTTTTGCCGTGCCCGAAGAGGGGACAAACTTCTTTGTGGACGCGGCCTGTATTCCTGCCACGGCCAGCCATAAGGCGGAGGCGGAGGCGTACATCAACTTTCTCTGCGACCCGGAGATTGCGGGGGAAAATATGAACTATGTGGGCTACTCCACCCCGGAGACTGCCGCCAAGGCATATCTGGACCCGGAGGTAGTGGAAAGCCCCATGCACTATCCCAGTGACGAGACCCTGGCCACTACCCAGGTGTTCGTCAACCTGCCTGCGGAGACCGCCGCCCTGGTGGACCAGCTTTGGGCTGAAGTAAAGATGGGCGGGCCAGGGGAATCGGCGGTGCTGGTGGCGATTATTTTAGGCTTTTTTGTGGTATATATGGCAATTATAATTTACAAGCGCAGAAAGCGCAGAAGAGAACTGGCATAGAAACAGTTTAAGAACCAGATGGAAAGTTGGGGATCAGGAAGCAATAGTGCTTTCTGATCCCCAGCTTTTTTGCTTTATTGGGAATATGTGAGACGTGCCTGGAGAGGATTCAAGCAGGCTAGCCCTCCAGTTCCTTCTCAATGGCCGCAACAATCGCAGACATGGATACCCCCAGGGCGCCGCTGAGCCGGTAGAGAGTCTCTAAGGTTGGCTTGCGCTCTCCGTTCTCAATGGCGCTTAAATGGGTACGGCCCAGATCTGCCAGCCCGCTGAGCACTTCTTGGGTGAGACCCTTCTCCCGGCGGAACCGGGCAATGACCTGCCCCACTAAAACCGGGTCCAGCTGCGGTGTACCCACGCTCATTGCGACCCCCTCCTTTGTTTTAGAATCCTTCTGCTGAAATTGTAGTATACGCAGCTAAGAGCTATGAATACATTTGTTGACAAATGAACACAAATGTTGTATACTACAAAGAAAAAAGAAGGGAACAAGGGAATGGAGATTTGGGTGGTCTTTTTAGCGGTAACAGTGGCCTATCGCAGCATACTAGGGATATTGCTGGGAGTTGGAGTTATGTGGCTACTGAGACAAGAGGAAAAAGAAGAAGCCGCAGGCTTGTTCCGCAGCCTGCGGCAGAAAGTATATAGGCAGGAATAGAGCGATACGAGGAACTAAGAGGTGCGGGTTTCCGGGTTTACTGCCATTTCTTTCAGGTATTGAACCCAGTCCTTGAGGGCGGCGGGATCTTCCAGGGCACGTACATACCGGGAAAAGGCGTCTGGATAAGCAGATTGCATCCATCTCAGAGATTTCTTCGGTCCCCAATAGAACTGGCCCGCCGCATCACAGAAAATTTCTAAGCTGTCTACCAGAAGCCAGTGAAGACGGAACATTCCTTCCGGATCTCCCCGCTGGGTACGCAGCAGCATTTTTTCACACCAGGCAATTTCATCTTGCACCTGCGCCGGGGTTTTTCTGGGCAGGGCCGCCACATAGGCCTGAACGCCCTGCATAAGTCCTGCGCCCAGGCCATGGGGGTCATAAACCACCTGGCCATGGAGAATGGGAAGAATCTCCTCCCAATCGGGGTTTGCCTCAAAGTGTTCTTTGGGATACACAAATACATCCAGCTGAATCCCATGTACAAAATCTGTATCATGGACAGCGGGGCCAGCCTCCCTTACCGCCAAGGCGTCAAAATCGCTGTGGGGGCCGTAGGTTCCGTCCGCATAGGAGCCGTAGGCAATCACTGCCAAAGGCTGGTACGTATCTTTGATATAGGCGAGTATTTCTTCCATGTCCGCTTAGAACGTGTAGCTTCCAGCAGAGAGCGTCTCTGTCCGGCCGTCCGGCAGAATTAGGTCGGCTGTACAGTCAAAGGGCACGGTAATTGCGTAATGGATGGTGTCCCCATCATACTGCCAGTTTACCACATACAGGCCAGAGGCTGTGTCCATGGTCATTGCCGCGCTGCGGATTCGGGGGTCCGGCATGGGGCAGATGCGTGCTTTTTTATAGCCGGGAGCTTCCTCCACGGGATTTAGGCCGCAGAGATTCCGGTACATCCAGTCCACAATGGAGCCATAGGCATAGTGGTTCAGGCTGTTCATGCCCGTGCCGCTGATAGAACCATCGGGCAAAAGAGAATTCCAGCGTTCCCACACAGTGGTGGCGCCCAGCTTTACCTCGTTGAGCCAGCTGGGGTAATCCTTCTGCAAAAACAGGGTATAGGCCGTGTCATTGGCCCCGTTGTCCGAGAGAGCCCGGCATAGGAAGGGCGTACCGCAGAACCCAGTGTCCAGATGCCAGTTTTTAGCCGCGAGACGGGACTTTAGCTGGTCCAGCACCTGGCCTCTGCCGCCATCGGGATAGATGCCAAAGAACAGGCTCAGCACGCAGGCGGTCTGGGTACCCTCGATTTTGAAGCTGCCGTCAGCGTGGAAGTATTCCTCCACCACGGCGGTTTTTATCTTTTCGCACAGGGCAGTATAGTCTGCCGTGTCCTCTGTGTATCCCAGAGCTTTGGCGGCCTTTGCGGTCAGCTGGGAGGAGTAGAAGTAGAAACAGCTGGCAGTGTATTGTAAGTCGGTGGCTCCAAAGGGGTTCTCCGCATCCTTGGGGTCCGGCTTATCCAGGGCCAGCCAGTCGCCCAGCTGATTGCCCCGCAGCCACAGGCCCCGGCCGCCGTCCAGCTCATCGTCATGGCGTATACGTTCCACCCAGGCTTTCATCACCGGATATTCCGCCCGCAGCAGGTTCAAGTCGCCGTAGTTCTCATAGACAGCCCAGGGCATCATGGTTGCCACATCGCTCCAGATAGCGCAGCCCTTGTAGTTGCCCTTCTCAAAGCTGAAATTCTCACCCACCACTTTGGACACAAAATCGCCGCGCTCGCTCTCCGGCATGGCATCCAGAGCGGCTTTCAGGTCCGGATATTTGGCAACCGCATTGGCAAAGGCTTTGTCATCTCCCTGGGGCAGGGACATAAAGTCTGCCGGGTCCACATCAATGCCAGTGGAACCAGGTTTGGCCTTTTTGGGGGCGGGCACATAGAAAGGCACCGCACCCTTGTAGTGCGCCTGTTCCTCCCGCACGTTTTCCACAAAGTGGTGGAAGAAGGCGGGCATATAGAGATTTTTGCAGGCAGTGGCAGAGATGATGGCCGCGTCTCCAGTCCAGCCCAGGCGCTCGTCCCGCTGGGGACAGTCAGTGGGCAGGTCCAAAAAGTTGTCGAACTGGCCCCACATGGCGTTGTGGAACAGCTGATTAACCAGCACATTGTCTGTTTCAATGTGTCCGATGGGGTCGATATCCGAGCGGATATGGCAGGCGGTGAAGTCGCCGGGGCAGACAGTCTCCACGCCTTCCACCTTCACAAAGCGGAAACCGTAGAAGGTGAAGTGGGGACGTACCCGTCGGGGCTTTCCATCGGAAACATAGATGTATTCGGCCTTTGCACTGCGCAGATTGTCCCGGTAGAAACAGCCATTCTGCATCACCTCGCCATAGCTGAGCTTCACAGTCTGCCCGGCTGGCACATGGATATGGCACTCTACCCAGCCAGTCATGTTTTGGCCGAAATCCAGAACAGTCTCTCCTTGGGGAGTGTGGATTACCTCGACCGGGGCAAACTCTTTTTTCTTCACGATCTTTGGCCCGCGGCGGGGAACAAGAGGCGTGCTCTCCTGCCGTACCACAACGCCGGACGCCTCTGTCGCGCAGCCTGGAGCAGACCAGCCAGAGACAATCCGGTTGGCGTCGAAATGCTCGCCGTCATAGATATTGCTGAAGGTGACAGGGGAGGGATAGCTGTTCCAGGTGCCGTCAGAGCAGATAGTGGCCTGACTTCCATCTTTCATGCGGATGTGAAGCTCGCAGATGGCCTGCATGGTATCACCGTACAGATCGTGGTAGCGGTCGAAAACAATGTCACCCTTATACCAGCCTGGGCCTAAAGCCAGGCCAACGGTATTGTCTCCGGATTGGAGCAGGCCCGTCACATCAAAAGTCTGATATTCCAGGGCGAAATCATAGCAGTGGTAACCAGGGAGCAGGTATTCATCTCCTGCCTTTTTGCCGTTGATTTCCAGCTCATAAATGCCCAGACCGCAGACATAGGCCCGGGCACAGGAGATTTCACCAGTAAGGCGGAAATCTTTAGCAAGCAGGGGCTGCTGTTCTTTGTCAGAAAAATCAGCGGCGATCCACTGCGCCTGCCAGGGTTCGTCCTGCTTGGCAGTCTCAAACCAGGAGAAGGCACAAGCGCTGTCGCCCCCGTCCCCCCATACGGTGACAGTCCAGTGGTAACGAGTGCGGGGGAGAAGATCCAGAGGGGCTTCAAATCCCAGAGAAGTAATATCTTCCCTGCGGCCGGAGTCGAAAAGCGTTTTGCCGTCTGCCGAGACAGTGATTTGCGCGGCAGCTTGGGTTTTGTCCAGGGTGTCTTCCACTGTCCAGGAGAAAACCGGACGGATCATTTCCAGGCCCAGGGGCTCGGTTATGTGGTGGGTGCGCAGGTGGGTCAGTTTCATGTAGATGTTCCTTTCTGTAAAGATGATTTGGCGGGGCAGAGCTTGCCGATACTGCCTATTTTAAAATAAGCTTGCCAGCTTTGCTGTCATCGGATGGTTAAACATACAGAGCCATGTGATGATTGACACTATTTTAGCACAGCCGAATAAAAAAAGATAGTGGTTTTTACGAAAACTCTCAAAATACTATCCTAAGATTCGTAAGATTGGCGCAAATGGAAATTTTATCATTCGCTGGGGCAGGGCGGATAAGCACCTTTTTTCCGGACAGGCATATACTGAAGATGGGTCCCGGCTTCACGCAAGGAGCCGGGCCATATCATTTTTGGAGGGATTCCCAGTATGAATATGAAAATCTATTCGGGTTCCTCGTCTTCTGGGGATGGCTGCTGCGGGCTTCCGCCCTGCCCGCCGCCTTGCTGTCCACCGCCATGTCCTCCTGGAGGCCCTACTGGTCCTACAGGACCAACCGGGGCAACAGGCGCTACCGGAGCTACAGGTGCCACGGGTGCTACAGGGGCTACTGGCCCGATTGGCCCCACGGGTCCCACCGGTGCGAATGGTAGCACAGGACCGACCGGAGCGGTGGGTCCTACAGGAGCCAACGGCCTTACGGGCCCCACAGGTCCCCGCGGTGATACAGGTCCCACTGGCGCTGCAGGCGTAAATGGCGGAACGGGTCCCACGGGAGCCACAGGAGCCACTGGCCCCACAGGCGTGACGGGAGCAGCTGGAGCTGACGGAGCTACAGGTCCCACCGGTCCTACGGGAGCCACAGGAGCTACAGGAGCAGGCGTAACAGGCCCCACAGGCGTGACCGGAGCAACGGGAGCGGATGGAGCCACTGGCCCAACTGGTCCCACAGGGGCAGCAGGGGCCACAGGTGCAGATGGTGTAACAGGCCCTACAGGTGCGACTGGAGCCACAGGAGCTGACGGAGCCACTGGCCCAACAGGCCCCACAGGGGCAGCAGGGGCCACAGGTGCAGATGGTGTAACAGGCCCTACAGGTG
>CAJUPK010000007.1:21369-26986 GCA_910588415.1 uncultured Oscillospiraceae bacterium
CGACTGGAGCCACAGGAGCTGACGGAGCCACTGGCCCAACAGGCCCCACAGGAGCGGCGGGGGCCACAGGTGCAGATGGCGTAACAGGCCCTACAGGTGCGACCGGAGCAACGGGAGCTGATGGAGCCACTGGCCCAACGGGTCCCACAGGAGCAGCGGGAGTTGATGGAGCCACTGGCCCAACAGGCCCCACAGGCGCGACCGGAGCAACGGGAGTTGACGGAGCCACAGGCCCGACTGGTCCCACAGGAGCAGCGGGAGTTGATGGAGCCACTGGCCCAACAGGCCCCACAGGCGCGACCGGAGCAACGGGAGTTGATGGAGCCACAGGCCCGACTGGTCCCACAGGAGCAGCGGGGGCTGATGGAACCACTGGCCCGATAGGCCCCACAGGCGCTACAGGTGCCACGGGTGCTACAGGACCTGCAGGCCCTTCCGTCACCTCTAGTTTTATGAACGCATCCAACTCTACGGGACTGAGCATTGCCGTTGTGTTGGGTGGCACAAACGTGCCCCTGCCAAGCGATCAGAATCTGGATGGCTTCACTGCTAACGGCACAGATACCGTCTTCACTGTACCAGTAACCGGAACCTATCTAATTACCTATCGGGTGAATCCTACGGTTGCGGTGCTTATGGCCTCTCAGGTACTCCGAAACGGAACGGCCATTCCCGGCTCGATGCTTTCGCCCATAGCCAGCGCCACCTCTTATGAGGCTACGGTAATCACCCCGTTGACCGCAGGCGATACCCTGAGTCTTCAGCTGTTCGGAGTCGTGGCTGCCGTGGCTCTGCAGAGCGGTGCCGGCGCATCTTTGACGGTTGTTCGGCTGGCATAAAACTGACACTTTTCCAAAGGTATGCGTAATAAGCGGATCTACGGGGATAAACAGATTTTGCCAGATTGAAGGTAAAAATCCGGGGCAGATGCTATTGCGTACGGGGTACTTTAAAAGGCTTCACGCAGTGAATGGGAAGTCCTGCCCCCATTATCCCTGTAAACGCTTTTATGAACACATCCAAGATAGGCCCAAGGGGAAAGCCTCTTGCTCCACAAAGGGGCTTTTCTCCATTTTTACTTGGGGAGATGAACTTGCATGAGTACAATCAGCCTTTGCATGATTGTTCGGGATGAAGAAGAAGTGCTGGGCCGCTGCTTGGAATCTGTGGCGGATTTGGTAGATGAGATTATCATTGTGGATACAGGATCGAAAGACCGTACCAGAGAGATTGCCTGGCATTTTACAGAAAAGATTTTTGACTTTCCCTGGATGGATGATTTTGCCGCGGCCAGAAATTTTTCCTTCTCTAAGGCTGGCTGCGACTACTGCATGTGGCTGGACGCGGATGATGTTTTAATGCCGGAGGACCAGCGGAAATTTCAAGAGCTGAAGAAAGGGCTGGGCCCTGGCGCGGATGTGGTCATGCTGCGCTATAACACAGGCTTTGATGAACAGGGAGAGGTCACCTTTTCCTACTACCGGGAGCGGATTGTCCGCAACCAGGCGGGTATGATTTGGAAAGGCGCTGTACATGAGGTTATAGAGACCAGGGGAAACGTGCTGTACGCTGACTGCGGGATTACCCACAGGAAGCTTCGCCCCTCGGACCCGGACCGGAATCTGCGGATCTTTGAGAAGCAGCTGGCAAAGGACGAGGTGCTGGAACCCCGGCAGCAGTTCTATTATGGGCGGGAACTGTACTATCATCGGCGGTATCAGGAAGCCCTTGCGGTGCTGGAGGATTTTTTGGAGAAAGGCCAGGGCTGGCTTGAAAATAACATAGAAGCGTGCCGACAGTGTGCTTATTGCCAGTATGCTTTGGGAAATGAAGACAGCGCTTTGGGGGCTCTTCTCTCCAGCTTTGCCTATGATGTCCCCCGGGCAGAAACCTGCTGCGATATTGGCCAGCATTTTTTGGATCGGGAGAGGTGGGAACAGTCCGCCTACTGGTATGCCCGAGCTTTGGAGTGCCAGCGCCGGGATGACCGGGGTGGATTTGTGCTGCCAGACGCCTATGGATATTTGCCCTGCATCCAGCTGTGCGTGTGTCTGAGCCGCTTAGGCCGTCAGGAGGAAGCCCAGGCCTATAATGAGCGGGCAGCTCGATTTAAGCCGGATTCTCCGGCGGTGGCGTACAACAGGTCCTACTTTGCCTCCCTATACTCTTGACGTTCCATGCCTGGCAGTATAGCCCAGCGCTTGTGTGAGGGGCACAGAGAAAACGCTGGGGAATGTCTGTTCTTAAAATCACTGTCTTAAAGGGAGCTGGAGGCAGAACTTGAGAGACGGATTTTCCTGTTTTGGGAAGATTCCGTCTCTTCCTTTTTGCGCCTGCTGCTGCGGATAAATGGGACCTAGAGTCTGTTTTGAAACTCTGAAATACTGTCTTTTTGGCCACAAATGGGGCTTTCGGTGTCAAAAATCCTCGAAAGGCGGCAGCCTTTCTTGCGGTTTTTTTCCTTGAACCCCCTCATTTCTGACCAAAAATCCAGCATTTCTCCGGTTTCAAAACAGACTCTAATGCTTTTTCCTTGACATTCTTAGGAAATGTGGTATAATACATACGTTGTTTGAGACAAAGTTTCAAACTTCCTTGCTCCGGGAAATTTTTCATCCCGGGGCCACAAGGCCAAAAGGAGGTGCAATACAAATGGCAGAAGGAAAGAATCTCTACGAGACCGTTATCGTCACTTCCGCAAAGCTTGGGGAAGAGGGCAGCGCGGCTCTGGTAGAACGCTTTAAGACGCTCATTGCAGAGCACGGGACTGTCCAGAGTGTTGACGACTGGGGTAAGCGGCGCTTTGCCTATCCTATCAACAAGCAGAACGAGGGCTATTACACGCTGATCAATTTTGAGAGCGGCCCGGAATTTACCGCTGAGCTGGACAGGCGGTACCAGATTACAGACGGCATTGTGCGTACACTGATCGTCAAGCGGGACCCCCGGCATATCGCCCCGAAAAAGCCCCAGAAGCCCCAGGCCCAGGAGGATGGCGGCATTGATGTAGAGGCTATTGCTGTGGAAGCGGTGGCTGAGACAGAAAGCGCGGAATAAGCTGGATTACTGAAGACAGGCGGAATTTTTCCGCTGAAAAGAGGAAAGACAGAAAGGAAGGTCGTCCTGAATTATGTTGAATGTAGCCGTTATTATGGGCAGACTGACAGCCGACCCGGAGCTTCGGCACACTGCCAGCGATATTTCCGTTACCAGCTTTACTTTGGCGGTAGACCGGGCATACTCCAACAAAAACAGTGGGGAGCGCCAAACTGATTTTATTGATGTGGTGGCCTGGCGCAGTACGGCAGAGTTTGTCTGCCGGTATTTTACGAAAGGCCAGATGATGGCAGTAAACGGCTCCATTCAGGTTCGCAACTATGAGGACAGGCAGGGCAACAAGCGCAAGGCGGTGGAGATTATCGCCGACAATGTGAGCTTCTGCAGTTCTAAACGAGAGAGCGGCGGTTCTGGGTATGCCTCTTATGAGAGCGAACCTGCCCCGAGGGAACAGTTCAGCGAGCCAGCCTTTAAAGAATCTGCCCCGGCTTTTTCCAGCGGGGACGCTGATGATTTTGGCGATATTCTTACGGATGACGATCTCCCATTCTGATTCTTTCGCACATCTAAAGAGAAGGAGGTTTTTGCTAT
The DNA here is from genome assembly GCA_910588415.1 of uncultured Oscillospiraceae bacterium. Taxonomy (GTDB): domain Bacteria; phylum Bacillota; class Clostridia; order Oscillospirales; family Acutalibacteraceae; genus Acutalibacter. The sequence continues at coordinate 25,018 of CAJUPK010000007.1, forward strand.
GCCAGACAGGCCTGAAAGAGAAGTTCGCCGTGGGCGCAAGGGCCGCAGGAAGGTTTGCGGGTTTTGCGTGGACAGAGCGGAATTTATAGACTACAAGGACGTTGCCAAGCTGCGCAGGTTTATCTCTGAAAGGGGAAAGATCCTTCCCCGCCGGGTAACAGGCACCTGCGCCCATCATCAGCGGGCGTTGACGGTGGCAATTAAGCGCGCCAGGCATTTAGCGTTGCTACCCTATACCAGCGACTGATTTTAAAGATAAAAGACACCCTCTCTGTGCTTGCAGGCGGGTGCCTTTTTATTTTTGGCTGCCTGCTCCTGGGGCTGTCTTTTGCCCATAAACAAGCGAGAATGTACACTTGATTTTCTTGCAGGTTTCATTTATAATATATCATATTGGCATATTGTATAGACTTGGAACTGCCCAGTAACAAAACAAGGAGGATATAAAAATGCAGAAACGCATTTTAGTGGTGGACGATGACGAAATGAACCTGGCAAGGACAAAAATAGTGCTGAAAAAGGACTATGCTGTGCTTTTAGCAAATTCCGGAATGGATGCGCTGCATATGTTAAGGCAGGAAAAGGTTGATTTGGTTTTGCTGGACATTGAAATGCCCAAGATGAACGGCTTTGTAACCTTTCAGCGCATGAAGGAGTTTGTGGGAGATATACCCGTAATCTTTTTGACCGCGTCAGGCCTGGAAGACGATGTGGTCAGCGCCATCAAGTTAGGTGCGGTTAATTATCTGAAAAAGCCTTTCCAGCCTCAGGAGCTGCTAAGGCGTGTCGCATTGGAGTTTGAAAAGCAATGAGGGCAGGGGAACAGACAGGCAAACACCTGCTGCTGGCTGTGGTCATTTCCATTTTCAGCGTTATGCTGAATTTAGTTACAGTCATCATGGGATGGGAGTTTTGGATAATTCCCCTAGTGGCAGCAGGCTGCTTCTTCGTATGGTTTCTGCACATTGCCAGGAGCGGCTCAGACACGCTTTTTGAGATGTTGTGCTCTGGGCTGTTGCTGCTGGAATTCTTTTTCTTCAGCGTTCATGAGGCCAGTCTTTTTGACATCCCTGCCATAGCGGGCATCCTGGTGTTCTCGTTGTTCATGCTGAATAAAAAGTGGATCCTCCATGCAACCGTTGCGCTGTATATTCTGGCGTTGCTGTATCATGGCCTGATTCTGCATACTATTTCCCCCTCTATGGACCCCCAGGATATGCTGCGCCTGGGGATTGGTTTCGTAGTGGTTATAGGGGGAACCTCTTTGGTGCGGCACTGGATTAACCAGCGCACAGCCCAGCGCAAGTGGTATGAAGGGGTATTCGCAGAAATGGAGACAATGGGAAAGCAGAACGCTGTTTTTTTGTCCAATGTCTCTCATGAGCTGCGCACGCCCATCAACATGGTCATCGGGATCAGCGAAGTGGCCCTTGGCAAAGAGCTTCCCCCTGAAATCCGGTCGGATATATCGTCCATAAAGATAGCGGGGAAGCGCCTGTCCAGCCAGATTAACAACATGATGGACTACACGGAGATTGTGGCTGGCACGCTGACCCCTGCCAAGGAAGAGTATATGATCACCTCTGTGCTGAATGATGTGATCACTACTACCGCTCTGCAAACCAACCGGCAGCACCTAGAGATGGTATTTGATATTGACCCCAAGGTGCCTGCGGTCCTTGTTGGTGACGCGGCGAAGATTTCTCATGTGCTGAAAATTCTGGTAGAAAATTCCATCAAATTTACGGAAGAGGGCGGCGTGAACGTCCGCATAAGTTACCGCCAGGAGGACTATGGCATCAATTTGGTCATACATATTCATGATACGGGTATTGGCATGACGGATGCCCAGCTGACCAAGATGTATGATGACTTTTACCAGGCAGACAGCGGCAGCAACCGTTTTGCAGGGGGGCTTGGGCTGGGACTTCCCATTGCGCGCGGGCTGCTGAACGCCATGGGCGGTTTT
>CAJUPK010000007.1:26996-32295 GCA_910588415.1 uncultured Oscillospiraceae bacterium
GCTCTTCCGATCTCCAAGCAGGGCCTCCATGCCCATATAGTGATTCCCCAGGGCGTTGCGGATCAGCGGCCCTGTATTGTGCTGTCCCATGCGGACCAGTTGTGTATTGGGTGCTATTTCAGGCCAGAGAAGTACACCAGTGATGAAGTCCGGGCTTATTATGACGGGCTGATTTTAAGCTTGATAGAGGGGCTTGGTGTCAGGGGATATCAGGCTCATAACTTCGAGGGCCTGCTTAGACTACAGAACAGCTATACGCTGACCCATGTGTTTATCGCCCAGCCAGAGTATGAAGAGAACCCTGGGTATTATGAGGAGATGGCTCAGACCCAGAGGGTTATTGTGATTGCGGAAAGAGAGTTTTCTCTGGACAGCGGGAGTAAGCTGCTGGTGATACATAAGCCCTTCTCCGCCCTGTCTGTGGCCAACCTGCTTAACGGGGAGATTGGAGAGCGGGGGTTTGCCGAGGACCAGGCTGCAGGTCGGAAGCCCTTTACCTGCGTGGGCGTGCGGGCTTTGGCCGTAGACGATGAAGAGATGAACCTTGTGGTGGCCAAAGGTGTCTTGGGCAGCTATGGAGTAAAGGTGGACACCTGTTTAAGCGGACGCGAGGCGGTGACACGCTGTGAAACCACTGCTTATGATATCATTTTCTTAGACCATATGATGCCGGGCTTTGATGGCGTGGCTACCTTGAAGAAAATCCGGGAAATTCAGGGAGGAGTATACCAAGACCTGCCAGTGATTGCCCTTACGGCAAATACAGTTAGCGGGGCCAGGGAGATGTTCCGCAGCGAAGGGTTTACGGAATTTGTTCCCAAGCCCATTGACCGCACTGTGCTGGAACGTGTGCTGCGAAAGGTATTGCCTAAAAGTTCTATCCAGTATAACCAAAAGCCGGGGAAAAAGGTTGACGTCCTGGAGGACGAAGAGGCCGCTTTCTTGGACTGGATGGAGGCTGTGGAACAGGCGGAGAGCATCGCCGATCTGCCGGAAAAAACAGAGGAGCCCGCCGGAATGGCGGAAGCTTCTGGAGGCTCATCGGCCTCTCCCTTTGAACCGTTAGCCCATGCTGGAGTTAATGTGCAGCTGGGGCTGGACTATTGCGCTGGAGATGAGGATTTTTACCGGGAGATGCTAGGCATGTTCCGTGACCAGGGCCAGGGGAAACGGGATGAGATCATCTCTCTATATGAAAGCGCGGATTGGGCGGAGTATGCTGTCAAAGTCCACGCGCTGAAAAGTACCGCGCTGACCATTGGCGCAGAGGCCCTTTCCGCACAGGCAAAAGACTTGGAGATGGCCGGAAAAAGGGGAGACGCAGACTTTATCCAGGCCCATCATCCCGCCTTGCTGCAGGCGCACCAGGAGTTATGCGGGCAGCTTGCCGGGATATAAGCGGGCTTTCTGGCTCTCTTTTTGAAATACTTATGTGAAAGGGATGGAGGACTCTGTGATAAAAAAATGGTTCGCACTGATCAACGACCACCGCATCAGCCTGCGGGACCGCATGTTTCGCATTGTAACCCTTACCTGCATGGTAGCGCTGCTGCTGATTATGCCCATGGGAAGAAGCATCTGGAATATCCTGCTGATGGTGGCAAGCCTGGCGGCCATGGGAATGATCGTGAAAGTCAGCGTCCAGAAGGAGCGTATCCAGACGGGGGCTACCGCGATTACCATCCTGCTGCTTTTGCTGTTTCCTGTCAGCTTTTTTTCAGCAGGGGGATTTTACAGCGGCGTGCCAGAATGGTTTATATTCTGCTTTATTTATGTGTGTATTACCCTGCAGGGCAGGCGCATGGTGGTGTTTTTCATCCTTTGCGTAGTGGAGACCCTGCTTTGCTATGGCGCCGCCCTTTACTTTCCACAGTTTGTGGCCCAGAACACCCAGCAGTCCTCTTTCTTTGATTCCGCTTTTTCGGTGATTATGGTGGGACTGCTGACCAGTATACTGCTTATGTTTCTTAATCGGATGTATGAGGAGGAAAACGCCCTGTCCCAGCAGCAGAAAAAGGAGATAGAGGAGCTGAACCGTGCGGAAAACCACTTCTTCTCCAGCATGAGCCACGAGATTCGCACGCCCATCAACACAATTATTGGGCTGAACGAGATTATTCTGCGGGGGGATATCCCGGAGGATGTAGCGGAAAACGCCAGAAACATCCAGGGAGCCAGCAAGCTGCTGCTTACGCTAATCAACGACACGCTGGACCTGTCTAAAATCAAATCCGGGAAGATGGAGATTGTCAATGTCTCCTATGAGACGGGGGCTCTCTTCTCAGAAATTGTCAACATGATATGGATTAAGGCAAAGGAGAAGGGGCTGGAATTTAAACTGCATGTGGACCCGTCCATTCCCAGTATGCTTTGCGGAGACGAGGTGCGGATCAAGCAGATTCTCATTAACCTGCTGAACAATGCGGTGAAGTATACCAGCGAGGGCACGGTAACCCTGTCTGTGCGGTGCGAGCGCCAGGCGGTAAACCGGGTGCGGGTATGGTACTCTGTGGAGGATACAGGGCAGGGGGTTAAGAAGGAGAATATCCCCTACATCTTTAATGCTTTCCGCCGTGTGGACGAGGAGAGGAACCGCTATATCGAGGGAACCGGACTGGGCTTGAGCATTGTGCAGCAGCTGGTGGACATGATGGGCGGCGAAATCCGTGTGAACAGCGTATATACCAAGGGGTCTAAATTTATTGTTATGCTGGACCAGGACATTGTGGATGAGCATGAGCTGGGTACATTTACGTTGGCCTCCCGGGCAAAGAGCCATGAGGGGGAGCAGTACCAGCAGAGTTTTGAAGCCCCAGAGGCCCATATCCTTGTGGTGGATGATAATGACATGAATCTGATGGTGGTCAGCAAGCTGCTGTCCGCGACCAAAATTCAGATTGACACGGCCAGCAGCGGCGCCGAATGTTTGAAACTAACCCAAAACCATCACTATGACTGTATTCTGATGGACCATATGATGCCGGAGATGAACGGCATCCAGTGCCTGCATGCCCTGCGGGCACAGCCAGTAGGAATGTGCCTGGATGTTCCTGTGATTGCCCTGACAGCTAATGCGGGAAGTGATAATCAGCAGCTCTACCGGAAGGAGGGATTCAGCGGCTACCTGGCCAAGCCTGTCAGCGGCGCGCTGTTGGAAGCCGCTGTATTGAGCATCCTGCCCAAAGAGCTGGTCCACCTAAATGAAGAGGCCAGCCAGTCGGACATTGAAAAGGATATACTGATTTTTGAGCAGGTAAAAAGACGCTCGATTATGGTTACAACAGACAGTGTGTGCGACCTGCCCAGGGCTCTTAGGAAAAAGTTTGGCATTTCTGTGTGTCCATACTATGTTTGTACAGACGAAGGGCGTTTTCTGGATGAGCAGGAGCTGAAAGCGGATGAATTGCTGATGCACATTGCCGAGGGGCGAAAGGGATATTCCCAGGCCCCGGAGGTGGAGGATTACGAGCAGTTCTTTGCGGAAAAGCTGACAGAGGCCCAGTATGTAATTCACGTTACTATGGCCAAGCATGTGAGTATGGGCTATCAAAATGCCTGCGAGGCCGCAAAATCCTTTGAGAATGTTATGGTCATTGATTCGGGGCACCTGTCCAGCAGCATGGGGCTGATTGTGCTGTGCGCAGCCTATATGGCAGAGCACCATGCCACCAGGGAGGAGATTGTGGAATCGGTAAAACGGATGAAGGACTATATCTCTTCTGCTTTTATTATAAACGATACCCGCATGCTGCGCCAGGCTGGGCGCATATCCCGGCACATACAAGTTCTTTGCGATGCCCTGCTGCTCCGCCCAGTTCTTGTGCTGAGAAAATCCAAGATGGTAGTGGGCGGCGTCAAGATGGGTGGTTTTGCCCGGGTGGCAAAAAGCTATGTCCGGCATCTGCTTTTGGATACAAGGAATATTGACAGGCGCATCTTGTTCATCACATATTCTGGCATGGATGAGAAAAAGCTCAAATATATTCAAGCTTTGGTGCAGCAATATTGCCCCTTTGAACGGGTTTACCTGCAAAAAGCCTCTCCTGCAGTGGCCAGTAACTGTGGGCCAGGGGCATTTGGCCTGCTGTTCATGAGAAGGGGCGATGCGGCTGTCTCCTTCTTTCAGGTACCAAGACAGGATGGGGCGGCGTAGTCCCCGTATGCGTCCCGCTATGGAGCCGCTTTTGGCGAATAGCCATGAAGAGGAAAGAGCCGGCGATGGAGGAGGGCTGTCCCGCCCATACTTGCTTTTCGAGAGGGGCCTCGATAAAGAAGGTAGAGTGGGCTTCCAGATTCTGCGTTCTCATTTTTGACGGAAGCATCTTGTTTGATAACGTGCCAAAACTCCGGTATTGTCTAGGGGTTTTGGCACTAGTTCTTTCCTGCCATATTCTCTCATGATGATTTGTGGTATAGAAGGGATATAGATGGTTAAATTGGATATAGCGCTTCCTTCTTTTTACACAAGCTCTCCCGAGTAGGCCATCACCCTGTTGCCATTGTGCGGTGCCAGCCCTATTATACAAATCTGCGACAAGCGAAGTGCGGAGCAAAGTAAAAGTTTCGTCCACCTTTTTAAAAGTGGGGGATTGGGGAAAAGCTTCAATTCTTGCCCTTAACAGGCGGCGCCTACAGCAAAAGGGAAGCAGGGAGTGTATGCATATATAATAGTCTTGTGTAGACCACGATGACCGCTTAGCTTGGTAGCGCGTGGAGCACAAAGTGCCCCACAGCGGATGACATTGGGCTTCACCCAAGTCGCGGACTTTTTGTCCCCGTGCGCGAAGCGCTTGTTTCCCTTCGGGAAATACGGGCAAAACTCCTACCCAGGCGGCTCTGGGGTAGCTGGGTGGAAGCAGGGGGTGGGACAGCGGTCCGCTGTCATGTCAGCCAGCTCCCTCCCCGTTCTCCCAACACATAGTGTGGTTATGGTAATACAGAACCACCATGCTTAGCTGCCCAGGGTGCAGCCGAGCATGGTGCTACTGCCTGTTGGGATTTGGGCGGCTAAGGACCATCTGCCTGTTCGGCCCGGAGATCCCCCGATTTGCCGCGATTCGAGGTTAAACCTATCTGGAAGGAAAAGAGCGCAAGAAAAAAGGCCAAGTTGAATTTTGAGCCTGGGGAGGCTCTTAAAAATGTTGCGAACAAATAGCAAAAACCCCTAGAAACTATAAGGTTTCTAGGGGTTCGAGACTTGCCGAAAGCAATGTCTTTGGTTGCGGGGATAGGATTTGAACCTATGACCTTCGGGTTATGAGCTGTGGTGAGTCGGTTTTTCCAGTAGTTTCTAGGCGTT